>NZ_CP009291.1:1857500-2157500 GCF_000767465.1 Novosphingobium pentaromativorans US6-1 | reverse complement strand
ACGAACCCATTCGGCACCTGCGCGGGTCTTGCCGAAACCGCGGCCGGCCATGACCAGCCATGTCCGCCAGTCGCCCGCAGGGGGAAGCTGCCCGGGGCGTGCCCAGAGCCGCCAATGGGTGAGGAATTCGGCCTGTTCGGCCTCGCTGAGTTCGCGCACCCGCCTGCGTCTCTCGCGCAGCGGCAGCGAGAGCAGCCAGGCCAGGCGTTCACTGCGTCTCATCGGCAGCCCTGTCCGCATCCGAGATGGCAGCACTGCTGCGGGCGCGCATACGGTCCAGCTTGGCGTCGATGGCATCGAGGATGGCCCCGGCATCGCGGCTTTCGCGCTGTGCTCGCTGCCTGGAGACTGCTTCGCGGTGGAGTGTGAGCAGGCGCAGGGCAGTGGCGTTGTCGAAGAGGCGCGCGCCGCGCCGGGAACCGGCCGCGGGCTTCACTTCCCCTTCGCGCAGCCGATGCAGCAGGTTCATCTCGAGGTGGTCGTAGCCCTCGCAAAGCGCCTCGTGCCAAGCGCGACAGAATTCGGGGTCTTGGCGCCGGGCTTCGTAGGCCAGCGCAGGGGCAATGCCGGCCTTGCGGGCAGAGGCAGCGACGTTCGAACTTGCCGCCAGTTCGGAAAGGAAGCGCGCGCGCCAGTCATGCTCGGCCGACGACGCGGGTTCCGCCGGAACGGGACACGCGACGCGGCCGGACGAAAGTGTGTCCGCCATGTTCGATCCATGATGAGAGGAATGCTCGCGAACCGAGGCCCTTGGGCGACCCGGTTTATCGCGATGTTCCTGCTGTGTACCGAAAGAGCGTGACGATGTCAAGTATTAATAACCAAATAGGTTATTGCTTGTCGGGAAACCCGCCTGCCTCTAAGCACGCGCCTACTGAATCCTCCGGAGAATTCGATGCTGCGTCGCCTTTACGATTGGACCATGGCCAAGGCCGCGCATCGGCATGCCGAATGGTGGCTGGCTGCCTTCGCCTTCGTGGAGGCCAGCTTCTTCCCGGTGCCGCCGCATCCCTTGCTGGGCCTGATGTGCCTGGCCGAACCGAAGAAGGCGATTCGCTTTGCGATCATCGCCACCCTTGCTTCGGTAGCCGGCGGCCTGCTCGGCTACGCGATCGGCCATTTTGCCTACGAGGCCTTCGGCGAAACGCTGCTGCGCGCGCTGGGCCTGGCGGAAAGTTTCCCCAAGGCGGCCTGCTACTTGCGCGAATACGGGGCGGAAATCATCGTCGTGAAGGGGGCGACGCCGATCCCTTTCAAGCTGCTGACGATCACGGCCGGCTTCATCGGCATGAACCTCGCGGTGTTCATAGGGGCATCGATCGTTTCCCGTTCGATCAGCTTCATGATCGTCGGCGTGCTGTTCCGACTCTTCGGCGCGCCGATCAAGGCGGTGATCGACAAGCATCTGGGCAAGGTCACCGCCGCTTTCGCTGTGCTCGTGGTAGCCGGTTTCCTTGCCATTGCCTTCCTCGGCGGCGGCGCGGAGCAGACCAACGAGAAGTGCGAAGCAGTTGCGGTGACGCAACCGGCGTGATCCTGCGGAAGCGCGCGCAATCGTAAACTTCGGGTCAGGGATTCTTCGCGGTTGCGGAGATACTTGACTGGAATGCGACTTGTGGCATTCTCTCCTTGCTGCACTGCAATATGTGGGCAGTGCCGGAAGGAGGGCTATGGCTGTTCGGATGGATGGAGCAAGTCAGGATTTCATGAAGCAGCTCGAAGGCTACGGGCTTTCGACCATAGAGATCCACTATTTCCTGCCGGACCATCCGAAGCTGCTTCAGCTCTTCGCATTTCAGCAATACGATGTGGCGCCGCGCTTCCCGGTACTTCGCGGTTTTCTCGACTACTGGAGCCGCGAAATCGAAGGACCGCTGCATTCGGTCCGGATTGCGCACAATCACCTGATCGGTCCGCAGGAATGGCAGGCCGTGGACGGGATCATTTCCATCCACTGACGACTTGAGGCACAAGGCGTGAAGGGAACGGCAGGGGCCGATGCGGGTTCTTGCCGGAACCGGGAACAGGAGAACGCCATGCCCCTCAAGATAGCCGTCATCGTCGGCAGTTTGCGCGACGAATCGTTCAATCGTAGGCTGGCCAAGGCCATGGTGGCCCTGCCCGAAGCGCAGGGCCATGGCTTCACCTTTGCCGATATCGGTGCGCTGCCGCTCTACAATCAGGATCAGGACGCCGATCAGCCGCAGGCCGTCAGGGACCTGAAGGCGCTTGTAACCGAGTCCGACGGGGTGATCTTCGCAACGCCGGAATATAACCGTTCGATCCCCGGCGTTCTCAAGAACGCGATCGATCATGGATCGCGTCCCCCGGGGCATAGCTGCTGGAAAGGCAAGCCGGCGGGCGTGATCGGCACTTCGCCGGGGAAGCTGGGCACCGCGGCCGCGCAGCAGCACTTGCGCAATGTTCTGGCCGTCCTCGACATGCCCACCCTGGGCTTGCCGGAGGCCTATCTGCAATGGAGCGACGACCTGCTGACCGCGCAGGGCCAGTTCGCCGAAGGCACGGTCGGCTTTGCGGGGAAATGGATGACGGCGTTTCTTGGCTACGTCGCCCTGCATTCCGGCAAGGGCTGAGCGCACGGGCGAGGTGCAATGATCGGCAGGCGCACGCTGACGCCTGCCGATCGCGTCGTGTCAGATGATGCCCACAGTCTTGCCGGCGCGCGTGAACATGCCGATGATCTGCTCGACCTGCTCGGCCGAATGTTCGGCGCATAGCGAGCAGCGCAGCAGGGTCATGTTGGCGGGGGTTGCCGGCGGCCTTGCGAGGTTCACGTAGAGGCCCTCGTGCAGCAGCGCTTCCCACATCGCCGCGCCTCGCTCGAGGTCGGGCATGATAACCGAGATGATCGCGCTTTGCGGCTCGTTCGTGCCCAGTTCGAACCCGGCTTCGCGCAGGCCCTTGTGCAGCGTGCGCGAGTTTTCCCAGAGGTGCGCCCGCTTGTCGCCGGCATTCATCAGCTTGCGGATCGAGGTGCAGGCGGTGGCGACCACGCTCGGCGGAAGGCTTGCGGTGAACACGTAGGGGCGGCACACGAGGCGCATGATCTCGAACTTGGGATGGTTCGAGACGCAGAACCCGCCGACCGTGCCGACCGACTTGGAGAAGGTGCCGATCACGAAATCGACATCTTCGAGACAGTCCTGGTCTTCGGCGACGCCGCGGCCGTTGGGGCCGATGAAGCCCATCGAATGCGCCTCGTCGACCAGCACCATTGCGCCGTACTTCTTGGCGACGGCGATCATTTCCTTGAGCGGGGCGATGTCGCCCAGCATGGAGTAGACGCCTTCGAGAATGACGAGCTTGCCGGCGCCTTCGGGAATGCGGCGCAGGCGCTTTTCCATCGCCTCGATGTCATTGTGCTTGAAGGGCACGACTTCGGCGTCGCCCATCTTGCAGCCGTCCCAGATCGAGGCGTGGCTGTCGATATCGAGGACGATGTAGTCGCCCTTGCCGGCGATGGTCGAGATAATGCCGAGGTTGGCCTGATACCCGGTCGAGAAGACCATGGCGTGATCCATGCCGTAGAATTCGCAAAGCGCTTCCTCGACGGCCTTGTGCCCGGCGTAGGTGCCGTTGAGCACGCGGCTGCCTGTGGTGCCCGAACCGAAATCGTCGAGCGCCTGCTTGCCCGCCTCGATCACGTCGGGATCGAAGGTCATGCCCATGTAGTTGTAGGTGCCGAGCAGGATCGTCTCGCGGCCGTTGCACATTGCCACGGTCGGTGAAAGCACGCGCTCCATCACGAGGCCGAAGGGATCCGTGACGCCGGAGGCGAGCAGGTTCTCGCGCATCTGGATCAGCGGGTCGAACTTGCTGAACAGGTCCGCGTGGGTTTCGGTTACATTGTCGCTGAGCATGTCGGTCATGGGCCGTTTCCTTGGGAGTTCCGTCAGCCCTGGAGCTTGACCACGGCGTCGACGAGCTGGCCGTAATTCTCGATCTCGGCCTGCTGGTTCATCGAGATGATGATGTCGAATTCGTCTTCGATCGCCGCGACGAAATCCATGACGGTGAGGCTGTCGAACTCAAGGTCGTCGGTAAAGCGGGTCGAGTCGGTGATCTCGATGCCCTTCTTGTTGAAGGGTTCGATCAGTGCGGCGATCCGGGCCGAGGTTTCTTCGCGGTCCATGGTCTTTTCAACTCCGATAGGGTCCGGCGGCTCTCTGGCCGGGAAATGCGGCGCAAAAGCGGCGCTGCGCGGCAAAGTCAAGCTTACTCGCAGGCGGCCGGATCATAAACGCCCTAGATAAGGGCCTTCACCGCCTGCATGAAGGGGCCGATCGAGACCGGCTTGGCCAGATAGCCTTCGGCGCCTGCCTCGCGAATCCGCTCCTCGTCGCCCTTCCCGGCATAGGCAGTGACCGCCAGGACCGGGATCGTGCGCAGGATTGGGTCCTTCTTGGCGGCCTCGATCAGGTCCAGGCCGGAGACATTGGGCAACTGGATGTCCATGATGACGAGGTTGGGCACGAAATCGCGCGCGCGGTCGAGCGCATCGAGGCCGTCGGCAACCGGCTCCACGGCGAAGCCCTGGCTCTTGAGCACGTCGCAAAAGAGCTTCCGATTGAGGTCGTTGTCCTCGACAACGAGGATTCGCTTTGCCATTCGACGCCTGGACACCATCTAGGGGTTCCCTACCGCTCTATGTTACGCAAGCGAGGCTGACAATTCTCAGAGACAAGCCATCCCCAGCCAACGACGATCCACAGGCCCTGGCCTTGAATGCCCTGGGCTGGGTGCTGGGCGACGACGATCGCGCGACCCGTTTCCTCGCCCTGACCGGACTGACGCCCGATTCGCTGCGCGCTTCGCTGGGCGAACCGGCGACGCTGGCGGCGGTCATCGAGTTCCTGTGCGCGCACGAGGCCGACCTTGTTGCCGCTTCCGAGGCACTGGGCATTGCTCCGGGAACGCTGGTCGCGGCGCGTGAAAGGCTGGCACGATGAAAAAGCCCCTGCTTATTACCGACTGCGATGAAGTGCTGCTCTACATGGTCACGCACTTTCGCGACTGGCTGGCCGAGGATGAAGGCGTGACCTTCGATCTCGCCCGCAGCGACTTCTACCGGTCGATGCGCCGTGCCGACAGCGACGAGCCGCTTTCTGAACAGGACGCCTGGCGTCTACTCAACAAGTTCTTCGACGGCCAGATGCACCGGCAGACCCCGGTTGAGGGCGCGATTGCGGCGATCGGGACCATCTCCGAACATGCCGACGTCCTCGTTCTCACCAATCTCATGGATTTTCGCAAGGAAGCGCGCACCCGGCAACTTGCCGACCACGGCATCGACCTGCGCGTCTATACCAACCAGGGACCGAAGGGGCCTGCGCTGAAGGCAATTCTCGATGAGTATGCGCCGAGCCAGGCGGTATTTATCGACGATCTGGCCGTGCATCATGGCTCGGTTCGCGACGTCGCCCCAGACATCGGCCGGCTGCACTTGTGCGCGGAGCCGAGCATCGCCTCGCATATTCCCTGCGCCCACAAGGCCGGGGACGCGCATGTCCGCATCGACGATTGGGACAGCGCACTGCCCTGGTTGCTCGACCGCCTCGTCAATCCCACGGAGGCTGCTCCCCAGGCCGCCGAAACTTCGAAGGACAGTGAAGACAAATGAGTGAAATCGACGCCCGCCTTGAACAGCTTGGCCTCGTCCTGCCTCAACCGGCGGCACCCGTTGCCGCCTATGTCCCCGTCGTCGTTTCCGGCGACGTGGCTTATGTCTCGGGCCAGTTGCCTTTCGTCGAGGGCAAGCTGGTGACCGGCCGCCTCGGCGAGGATGTCTCGCTCGAGCAGGGCATCGAGGCCGCGCAGGCCTGCGGGGTGATGATCCTCGCCCAGCTCAAGGCCGCGATCGGATCGCTCGACCGGGTCGAGCGCGTGGTGAAGCTCGGGGCCTTCGTTAATTCCACCGGCGACTTCACCGATCAGCCCAAGGTCGCCAATGGCGCGTCGGAGCTGATGGCTGCCGTCTTCGGCGAAGCCGGGCAGCATGCGCGAAGCGCGGTCGGCGTGCCGGTACTTCCGCTCGGCGCCGCCGTCGAAGTGGATGCCGTTGTTGCCCTTCGCCCTGCTTGATCGCTGGTTTGCGCCGGCTCCCGAACCGCGCAAGGTCGCGTGGGTCGGCGCGCATAGCTACGCCCATCGCGGGCTTCATGCGCCGGGCGTGCCCGAGAATTCCTGCGCTGCCATCGAACATGCGATTGCCGGCGGTTACGGGATCGAGTGCGACGTGCAGCGTTCGGGGGACGGCCAACCGGTCGTCTTTCATGACTTCGACCTCGATAGACTGACGCAGGAGAGCGGGCCGGTGGCCCGGCGCAGCGCGGCCCAGCTCGGCGCCATGCAGCTGTCGGGAACGGCGCAAACGATCCCGACCCTGCGGCAGGTCCTCAAGCTCGTCGACGGGCAGGTGCCGATTCTGATCGAGGTGAAGTCGAGCCGGGAGCAACGCGTGGCCGCGACCTGCCTGGCCGTGCGCCGCGTGCTGGAAGGCTACACCGGCGCGCACGGAGTGATGAGCTTCGATCCGCGCGTCGCGGGCTGGTTTCGCAGGCACTCGCCGCACACCGTGCGCGGCCTTGTCGTGACCGAGGGGGAAGATCGCGCCCTTCCGGGGAGGATCCGCAGGCATCTTGCACTCTGGCACGCCAGACCCGATTTTCTGGCCTACGACATCCGCGATCTGCCCAGCAGGTTCGCTGCGAGCCAGCGGCGGCGGGGCATTCCGGTCGCCACCTGGACGGTGCGTTCGGCCGAACATCGCGATCGTGCGGCGGTCCACGCCGATGCCCCGATCTTCGAAGGCGTCGTGGTGGCAGAGAAAGGAGCGGGCGCGGCAGCGTGAGCGAAGGCGAATTCACTGCGAGAATCCATTCCGCCATCGGGGCGCTTCCCGCTGGTGAGTGGGATGCCCTTGCCGGGGGCGGCAACCCCTTCGTTTCCCACGCCTTTCTCAGCGCGCTCGAGGAATCGGGCAGTGTCGGCGGGCGCAGCGGCTGGCAACCGGTCCCGATCACTATCGAAGGGCCGAACGGAAGCCTTGCCGCAGCCTTGCCGTCCTATCTCAAGCAGCACAGCCAGGGCGAATATGTCTTCGACCATGCCTGGGCCGATGCCTGGCACCGGGCCGGGGGCGAGTACTATCCCAAGCTGCAGATCGCCGTGCCCTTCACCCCGGCAACCGGCCCGCGCCTGCTGACGCCGCATCCCGAACTGACATTGCCACTGCTGCGCGCGGCGGAAACGCTGTGCCGGGACAACGGTTTTTCCTCCGCCCATGCCACTTTCATCGAGCCTGCGCAGGTCCCGCACTTCGAGAAGGCCGGTTGGCTCCTGCGCGAGGATATCCAGTTCCACTGGGAAAACCGCGAGTATGCGGACTTCGAGGAATTCCTGGCCGCGCTGTCGTCGCGCAAGCGCAAGGATATCCGCAAGGAGCGCGCGAAGGCGCAGGAGGGCGTCGAGATTCGCACCCTGCGCGGCGAGAACATCCGCGAGGAGCACTGGGACGCGTTCTGGGAGTTCTATCAGGACACCGGCGCCCGCAAGTGGGGGCGGCCTTACCTGACGCGATCGGCCTTCACGCTCATGGGCAAGACGATGGCGGACCGCATTCTGCTGGTACTGGCCTTCATGGACGGCGAGCCGGTGGCCGGTGCGCTGAACTTCATCGGCGACGAGGCGCTCTACGGTCGCTACTGGGGCGCGCGGATCGACAAGCCGTTCCTGCACTTCGAGCTATGCTACTATCAGGCGATCGATGCGGCGATCGCGCTGGGCCTCTCTCGCGTAGAGGCCGGGGCCCAGGGCGGGCACAAGCTGGCGCGTGGCTATGAGCCGGTGCGCACGGTTTCGGCGCACTACATCGTCCACGACGGCCTGCGCGAGGCGATTGCCGAGTACCTTGAGCGGGAACGCGCCGGGATTGCCCAGGACCAGCTGTGGCTGGGCGAGAGAGCGCCCTACCGCAAGGCCTGAACCGGAAGGCAGTTCCGGTCCGTCGCGCCGTACTCTATGCGGCGCGGCGCATCGAGGCCGAGAGCCATTCGCGCGCGCGGCGCTGGGCTTCGGCGATTTCGCGCGCCGTCATTTCGTCGGCGACTTCCGCGCGGCAGGTAGCGGCTTCCTCGTGACCGGCTACGGCGGCGAGGTTGAACCACTTGTGCGCTTCGATCAGGTCGCAGGCGGCGCCGTGGCTGCCCGTTGAATATGCGACTCCGAGATCGAAATAGGCGGAAACGTCTCCTTGCGACGCAGCCGCAAGGCAATTGGCGACCAGCAGGTCTTCAGCTTCGATATCCGCGGCCGAAGCGCTGGTGAATGCGTCGTTCTTGATCCAAACAGTTTGCATCTTCCGATACCCCCCTGTCCAACAAAGCCCGTTTTGGCAGTTCGACACGGCTAGGCTGGACCAGTGATGGTCAACAAACCGTTAACGTTGTTTGTGGAACTTTGCGCATGCCCTCGCGAACCCGCGCCGTTTCGAAGCTGGATTCACGTTTTTTGTGGAAGGGGGTGCATCTGCCCTTGTGCCGCGCATACCGCGCATTTATAGGCGCGACCAACCGCGGATCTTCGAGAGGTTACCGGAAAAACCGGGGCCGCAGGGCGATGAAGGTTCGGGGCATACGTGCGGAGATTCTCTGGATGGCAACGGCCCTGTCTGATGAAATTGATGTGCTTTCGAAAGCAAGGCGCGTCCTTGGCGGCTCTTATGTCGCCGAACCTGACGAACCCTACATGTGCGAAGCGCAGCAGGATTATTTCCGCCGGCTGCTCATGGCCTGGAAACGGCTGATCCTCGACGCTTCTGCAGGCACCCTGCAGCAGTTGCAGGACGGTCCGATTCGCGAGCCGGACCTCAACGATCGCGCGTCGAGCGAGACCGACTGGGGTATCGAACTGCGCACCCGCGACCGTCAGCGCAAGCTGATCGCCAAGATCGATTCCGCCCTGCGCCGGATCGAGGAAGGCGAATATGGCTTCTGCGAAGTGACCGGCGAACCGATCGGCCTCGGCCGACTCGAGGCACGTCCGATCGCGACCATGACCGTCGAGGCGCAGGAAGCGCACGAGCGCCGCGAAAAGATCTCCCGCGACGACTGACCCATTCTGGCACGGTAGTTCATCTCGCCTGAGGGATTACCGTGCCGTTAACTCTTTTTTCGTCACTCGGGACTAACCTTCGTCAGGTAACGTGTCTGCTCGTGCAAGTATCTGTTTGTACTGGCATTACCGGCACTGGATGGAGCTTATGATCAAAGGCGAAAATCGGCAGATCGCGCGCGACAGCCTGTTTCTGCTGGCCGATCTGCGTGTCGATGGCCTCGACGGCGAATTCCGCATCAAGGTGCGCAACCTCTCCGCTGGCGGGATGATGGGCGAAGGCACGGTCCGCGTGGTGCGCGGATCGAAGGTCTCGGTCAGCATCCGCAATGTCGGCTGGGTCGACGGGACAGTTGCCTGGGTGCAGGAAAATCGCTTCGGCGTCGCCTTTCAGGATGACATCGATCCGAAACTGGCGCGTGCGCCGGTCAGCATCGGCGAAGATCCCTCGCCGCGTTTCGTGCGCAATCACCAGCCGCCGGTTACGGGCGTGAAGGGGCTGCGCAAGATCTGATTCCTGTCCGCCAGCCATCGCAGGGCAGAGGCGTTTTTCCCACAAGATCGAGACTTTCGTGCGAAATCGTCGCTTGCGCATTTGCGGCGCGGCGGAAATCGATTAGTCCGGCAAGCATGCTCCCCACGCGCAAAGCCTTCCGGGCCCTTGCCCCCCTGGTCGCGCTGACGATGGGCGGCTGCAGCGGCTTCGACAATTCGACACTGAATGTGGCGGTGATTGGGGAGGCCGACGATCCGTTCCAGTCCGGCAAGGAAGTGACGGCATCCGGCCAGTTGATCCGCGCCGCGACGGTAGAAGGCCTTGTCGCATTCGACGAAAAGGGGCGGGTGATCCCCGCGCTGGCCGACCGCTGGATCGTGACCGACGACGGCCAGAGCTACATCTTCCGCCTGCGCGACGGGGATTGGGCCTCGGGCGATCCGATCTCGGCGGAATCGGCGAAGAAGGCCCTCGATACTGCCCTGAAATCCCTGCGGCGCACGACCTTCTCGCTCGATCTGGATGGGATCGACGAAGTGCGCGTCATGGCCGGTCGCGTCATCGAGATCCGTCTCCAGCGTCCGATGCCCTACCTGCTTCAGCTTCTCGCTCAGCCTGAACTCGGCCTCTACGAGGACAAGGAGGGCAATGGTCCGATGCGCATGAAGAAGATCGGCGACGTCGCGCGCCTGACGCCGATCGATCCATCGACGCTGGGCCTGCCCGAAATCCAGAACTGGGACAAGCGCACCCGCAACATCGACCTGCTTTCGCTCAGCGGGCCCGAAGCGGTCCAGCGCTTTAACGACGGCAAGGCGGACCTTGTCCTCGGCGGACGGATCGAGGACTTTCCGCTGACCCGTTCGGTTGGCATCCTGCGCGGGACGATCCAGCTCGATCCGGTGGTCGGGTTGTTCGGGCTTCAGGTCATGAATGACAAGGGCTTCCTTGCCGATCCGGCCAATCGCGAGGCGCTGGCGATGGCAATCGACAGGGATGCGTTGATCGAGCAGTTCCGCCTCGGCGGCTGGAAGCCCACGACCCGGATCGTCACGCCCAGTCTCGACGGCGATCTCGGCACTATCGGCGAGCGCTGGAGCGAACAGTCATTGGAAGAGCGGCGTGCCGTAGCCGCCGCGCGCGTTCGCATCTGGCAGGCGTCCGCAAAGAAGGACGGCGACAAGGAAAAGAAGGCGGGCAGGGCAGAGACCGGCTCGGGTGACGGAGCGGCGGCCGGGCCGCAGATCAGCATCTGGCTTCCGCAAGGTGAGGGGTCCGACATTCTTCTCGAGAAGCTCGGCAGCGATTTCGCGGCGATCGGGCTGCGCCTCGAAAAGGCGGAGAGTGGCGATACGGCAGACCTGGCGCTCGTCGACGACGTCGCGCGCTATCCCCGGGCGGTCTGGTACCTCAACCACTTGTCCTGCCGTGCGAAATTCGGGCTGTGCTCGCAGGAGGCGGATGCGCGTGTCAGCGAGGCCCTTGCAGCGACGACGCCGGAAGAACGCGCCGCCCTGATGACCGAGGCCGAGGCGGAACTGACTGCGGAAAACGTCTATATTCCCTTCGGTTCGCCGATCCGCTGGTCGCTGGTGCGCGGCAGCGTCGATGGCTTTGCCACCAACAGCTGGGGGTGGCATCCCTTGATGCCCCTGGCATGGCTCCCCAGATAAGAGGTTGAGCAAAGGCAACCAGAAGGAGTAGCCGAGCCTTGGCGATCGGAGAGAATTCCGCGCGGCGCATGAACATGGAACTGCCGATTGGCACCGATCCGATGTCGATCCGCCGCCGCATCGAGGCGCTGGAACTGGTCCTCGAGCGGGCCTTCGAAGTGCCCGGCATCCGCTACAAGGTCGGTCTTGACGCCATCGTCGGCCTGGTCCCCATCGCCGGCGACCTGATCGGTGCGGCGCTGGGCATGTACCTCGTCTGGGAAGCCCGCAACCTGGGCATGTCGAAGTGGCAACTTGCGCGCATGACCGCCAATGTCGGCGTTGACACCGCGCTTGGCGCAGTCCCGCTGGTGGGCGATGCCTTCGACTTCGTGTTCCGCTCGAACAGTCGCAATCTCAGGATCATCCGCAAGCACCTCGACAAGCATCATCCCGAAACCCGGATCATCGAGGGTTGAGCAAATCGATGCGCAGATTTGTCCCGCTGGCCGCCGTGCTGTTTCTTGCTGCATGCGGCAAGGGCGAGAATGACCCCGGTCCGGGCGGCGTGACCGTCGGCGAGGCCCGCGCGCTCGATCAGGCAGCGGAAATGCTCGACGATCGCCGACCGCCTGATGAGGCACTCTATTCGACCGACGCTCCCGCAGAATCGGCCACCGGAGCGCTCAGCAGCCAATAGGCCTGACGTAATACCTCAGTCGAAGCTCACCTTGCCGCGTCCGGCCTTCACGGCGCCGCGGATTTTCTTGCCCTTCAGGCGCTGGGTCTTGCCAACGCGATTGAGGCGGCTCTTGGCGCGCTTCTCGGGCAGCTTGTGCGCCTCGCGCAGCAGTTCGGCCATGCGCTCGCGCGCATCGGCGCGATTGGCTTCCTGGGTGCGGAACGTGCGTGCGGTGAGCACCAGTTCGCCCTTGCCGGTCATGCGGCTTCCGGCGAGCTGCTTGAGCCTTGCGAAGACCGGCGGGGTCAAGCGCAGGGCATAGACGTCGAGGCGCAGCTGCACCGCCGTTGCCACCTTGTTGACGTTCTGGCCGCCCGGACCGGCCGAGGCGATGAAAGACTCGGTCGCGAGGGCGTTGGCGCGCTCGACGACCGCTTCACTCATCGGCAGGGCTGAGGTCTTCGGAGCCGAGGTCTTCATAGCCGGGGTCGACGAAACCGAGGGCGGCGAAGTCTGCGGGAAGCGGGGCGATGGCGACGATGGGGGCTTTCTCGCCGCGCGGAACGGTGAGGGCGGCAGCATGAAGCATGGTCCGTGCCCCGGCCTTCTTCGTCCCATAGACCGGATCGCCGAGCAGCGGCATGCCGAGGCCTGATGCGGCATGCACGCGGATCTGGTGGGTCCGGCCGGTTTCGGGGCGGAATTCGATAAGCGTCAGGCCGTCGCGCGTGTCGAGCTTGCGCCAGTGCGTCACCGCGGGCTTGCCCTTGCGCGCCGGGATCATGCGCCAGCCGTCCTTGGCCGTGCTCACCTTGGACAGCGACAGGGCGATCGTGCCTTCGTCATCGGCCGGAACACCGGTCACGATGCCGAGATAGCGCTTTTCGACGAGGCGCTCCTCGAACGCCGCGGCAAAGCGCTTGAGCGCCTTGGGATTGCGGGCCAGCAGCAGGCAGCCGGAGGTGTCGCGGTCGAGGCGGTGAACGGGCGCGGGCTCACGCTGGAAGCCCAGCTTGAGCGTGTCGATATAGTCGTCAAGGCTCACCCCGCCGGCCCGGGGGCGGTCGAGCGGCAGGCCTGCGGGCTTGTCGATGACGAGCGCTTCGCCGTCTTCGAAGAGAATTTCCAGTTCCATCAAGTGACTTTCATCAGGCAAGGGCCTTCGCAATGCGGCGCAATGCCTCGGTAAGTTTGGCCTCGTCGGCGGCGAAGCTGATTCGGAAGCCGTTGCGGCCGCCGAAACCCGATGCCGGAACGATCGCGACGCCGTTTTCGAGAAGGTGGAGCGCAAGGCCGGTATCGTCGCCGAAACGCTGCATCAGCGGGGCGGCATCGACCATGCAGTAGAAGGCGCCGTCGGGCGTCGGGGTCGAGAGACCGGGAATGGCGTTGATCGCCGAGACCACCATGTCGCGGCGCGCGCGGAAGCGCTCGCACCACTCGGCCAGGAAATCCTGCGGGCCTTCGAAGGCGGCCACGGCAGCCGCCTGGCTGATCGAACAGGGATTGCCCGATGAATGCGACTGCAGCTTTTCCATGGCCCTGATCAGCCATTCCGGCCCGGCGGCCACGCCGATGCGAAAGCCGGTCATCGCATGGCTCTTGGATACGCCCGAGATGGTCAGGATGCGGTCGGCAAGGTCCGGGCACAGGTTCGCCAGGGTCGCGTGCGGCTCACCGGTGTAGTTGATCGGCGCGTAGATGTCGTCCGAGAGGACCATGATGCGCGGATGGCGGCGCAGGACTTCGCCGATGCTGCGCAGCATGTCGGCCGGGTAGTAGGCGCCGGTCGGATTGCCCGGGCTGTTGAGCAGCAGCCATTGCGTGCGCGGCCCGATCTGCGCTTCGAGGTCGGCAGCGGTAAAGCGGAAGTTGTCACGCGCCGAGGTCATCAGCGGCACGACGCTGCCGCCAGCGAAGCGGATGATCTCCGGATAGCTGACCCACCAGGGGCAGGGTACGATCACTTCCTCGCCCTCGCTGATCGTGGCGAGCAGGGCGTGGAAGATCGCCTGCTTGCCCCCTGCGCTGACCGTGATCTGCGAGGCGGAGACTTCAATGCCGAGGTCGCGCGCGAAGTGCAGCGCGGCGGCCTGCTTGAGCCGCGAAGTGCCGCCGACCGCGGTATACTTGGTGTCGCCTGCGTCGAGCGCGGCCTTGGCGGCCTCGATCACGTGGGGCGGGGTGGCGAAATCGGGTTCGCCAACCGACAGCGAGATGATGTCGACGCCTTGTTCGCGAAGCTGGATGGCGCGGTCTGTCATCGCCGTCGTCTGGGACGGGGCGATGCGGGAGAGGGCATGGGACGTGTGCATCAGGTGAGCAGTCTGGCCGGAACGAGGCCGCGCAGGGCGTTGCCGATGAAGAACCCGCCGGCAAGATCGTCGAGCGTCAGCGCGGCTTCGGCGGCGCGGCCCTCGTCGAGCAGCGAGCGGCGCAGGACGCCGGGCAGCAGGCCGAGATCGGCAGGAGGGGTAAGCAGCTTGCCGTCGCGTTCGACGAACAGGTTGGTAAAGCAGCCTTCGGTGACGAGACCGTCGTCGCGCAGGAAGATCGCTTCGTGCGCCCCGGCTTCTTTTGCCGCGACGAGGCCAGCCTCGTAGAAGCCGCGGTCGCTGGTCTTGTGACGCAGGCGCCAGTCGCCGCTGTCGACCGGCATGCGCAGCACCGCAACCGTCGCCGGTTCGGGCAGGCTTTCGGTCACGTCCGCCAGTTCGAGCGCGTAGGCCCCGCTGCGCGCGGCGACGAGGCGCAGCTTGGCAGGGCCTTCGGCATCGAAGCACAGCGCCTGGATCGCATTGCGCACGGCGTGGCGATCGAAAGTGAAACCGAGCGCGGCGGCGCTGGCCTTGATCCGTTCCAGATGCAGTTCGAGCAGCGGAATGCCGTCTTCCGGCGTAAAGCGCATGGTCTCGATCAGATCGAAGCTCGCGGGCGAGGCCGTGCCACCCGTATGACGCGCTTCCGACTCTCTCACGAAACCCCCTTTGATCAGGCATTCCCGCCATTCGGGAAGCGCTTGCGAATCGGCAACGATGGCCGATCCGACCCCTAGCACCGCTTTGCCCCCGCCATTCTCGCCGGGAGTGAGCCGCAAGGTGCGGATTGCCACATTAAACGCGGCATCGCCAGAGGGTTCGATCCGCCCGATAGAGCCGCAATAGGGCCCCCGTAAGTGGCGTTCGACCTGCGCGATCAGTTCCATTGCCCGGATCTTGGGCGCACCGGTGATCGAGCCGCAGGGAAACAGCGCGCGCAGCACGTCCACCGCGCCCTTGCCCGGGGCAAGCGTCGCGCCGACCGAGGACACCATCTGGTGGACGGTCGGGTAAGTCTCGATCGTGAAGGGATCCTCGACCCGGACAGACCCCGCTTCGGCCACGCGCGAAAGGTCGTTGCGCATGAGATCGAGGATCATCAGGTTCTCGGCGCGATCCTTGTCGGAAGCCGCCAGTTCCTCGCGCAGGCGCTCGTCCTCAGCCTCGTCGCGTCCGCGCGGGCGCGTGCCCTTCATCGGCTTGACCCGCACCGACCGGTCCTTGAGCGAGAAGAACAGTTCGGGCGAGAAGCTCAGGATCCAGTGGCTGCCGTCATGGATCAGCCCGCCGTAGCCGGCGCCGGCGGCGGGTCGGATGGCTGCGTAGAGCGCGAAGGGATCGCCCCGCCATGGCCCTTCCAAAGGCATCGTCAGGTTGGCCTGATAGATGTCGCCGTCGCCGATCGCGCGGTGCAGCGTGTCGAAGGCGTGCTCGTAGTCCCCGATCGGGACTTGCGGGTCGAGTGGGCCGATCGCCGCGGCATCGTCGGGCGCGCAGGAGGCCAGCCAGGTCGGCACGTCGGCAGCCGGGATGGTCTCGTAGCCCGCGAAGACGCCGAACCACACGAGCGGGCCGACAGCGCCGGTGCGCTCGGCAAGCAGCCCGGCCAGCCGCGGCTCCAGCGCAAGGCCGGCCTCGTAGGCCATGTATCCGGCCAGGTGGCGGCCTTCGCGCTGCAGGGCTTCCAGGCGTTCCAGCGCCGGCGCAACGTCTTGCGCCCGCCGCGCCTCGACGATTGCGAGCGGTTCGCGGTAGAGCCGGGCTCCGGCTGCGCCCAGGGTGCGGGCGTCATCGAGAAGGACGAATGGACTGGTCATGGTGCGTGTTTCGCCCCGCCTTTAGCCGCGCAATCGCCGGCTGGCAAAAACCCTCTCGCACTCAGGGAAATGCAGCCTTATCACTGGGACAAGACTGGCGAAACAAGGGAGCCCGGGACCGGCAATGAGCGATATCTTTCTGGGGCTTGGCGCCGATGGAAACCGACAGGCGCTGCGGCTGGGCCGTGCCAATCGCCATGGGCTGATCGCCGGCGCGACGGGCACCGGCAAGACGGTGACGCTCCAGACCATTGCCGAGCAGTTTTCCGCGCAAGGCGTGCCGGTGTTCATGGCCGACGTGAAAGGCGACCTTTCGGGAATTTCGATGCCCGGCAGTCCGACCTTCAAGCATGCCGACAAGCTGGAGAGCCGGGCGAAGGAAATCGGTCTTGCCGACTATGCCTATTCCGACAATCCGGCGGTTTTCTGGGACATCTACGGCGAGCAGGGCCATCCGGTCCGCACCACGATTTCCGAAATGGGGCCCTTGCTGCTCGCGCGGCTGATGGATCTCAACGATACGCAGGAAGGCGTGCTCAACATCGTCTTTCGCTATGCCGACGAACAGGGGCTGCTGCTGCTCGACCTTGAGGACCTGCAGTCGATGCTGGCCTATACGGCCGAGAACGCGGCGGACCTCTCGGCGAAGTACGGCAATGTGACCAGGGCCAGCGTCGGCGCGATCCAACGCCAGCTGCTGGCGCTGGACAGCCAGGGGGCGGCGCAGTTCTTCGGCGAACCGGCGCTGGAGATCCAGGACTTCATCCGCTGCGACGATCAGGGCCGCGGCTACATCAACGTGCTGGCCGCCGACCGGCTCATGCGCAGCCCAAAGCTCTACGCGACGTTCCTGCTCTGGCTGCTGTCCGAACTGTTCGAGGCGATGCCCGAAGTCGGCGATCCGGAGAAACCCAAGCTGGTCTTCTTCTTCGACGAGGCGCACCTGCTGTTCGACGATGCCCCCAAGGCCCTGCAGGATACCGTCGAGCAGGTCGTGCGCCTGATCCGCTCGAAGGGCGTGGGCGTCTATTTCGTGACGCAGAACCCGATCGACATTCCCGAGGATATCGCCGGCCAGCTGGGCAACCGCGTCCAGCACGCGCTGCGGGCCTTCACCCCGCGGGACAAGAAGGCGATCAAGGCGGCTGCCGAGACTTTCCGGATCAATCCCGAACTGGACGTCGAGGCTGCGATTACCGAACTCAAGGTCGGTGAAGCGCTGGTCTCGACGCTCGACGAGGAAGGCGCGCCTACCGTCGTCCAGCGTACGCTCATCGCTCCGCCCCGCTCGCGGCTGGGTCCGGTGTCGGAGAAGGAGCGGGCAATCATCCAGTCGATCAGCCCGTGCGAGGGCAAGTACGATACCCGCGTGGATCGTGAGAGCGCCGAAGAAGTGCTCGCCGCAAAAGCCGCCGATGCCGCGGCCACGGCCGAGGAAGTGGCCGAGCAGGGCGAAGCTGAAGTGCGCAAGCGCGAAAGGCGCAGCCCGAGCCTGTGGGACGGTCTGGGCGGCAAGGTCGCCAAGGCCGCTGCCGGTGCGGCCGCCGCCAGCGCCGGATCGATCCTCGCCCAGACCCTGCAGGGCAAGAAGAGCCGCGCCAACCCCAAGGCGTCCGCCGCCAGCGCGGCTGCGGGCACGATCGGAAGCACGATCGAGAAAGCCATCGGCATCCCGGGCATCGGACGCTTTGCGCGCAACCTGATCGGTGGCCTGATGCGCTAGCGCGGCGTGGGGAGGGGGCGGTTGTTCCGCACCGTTCCGGCGCTCAGCCGATGGGAATGGCGATTCGAGCGGTCAGGCCTTCGACCTGGCCGTCGGCCGCGTGGCGGTTGGACAGGCTGAGGGCGCCGCCATGCTGCTCGGCGACGGCGCGGGCCAGCGCGAGGCCCAGGCCGGCGCCGCCGGTCAGCGAATTGCGTGAGGGATCGCCGCGCGTGAACGGGTCCATCATCGCATCGATGGTGTCTTCGGGAATGCCCGGCCCCACGTCCTCGATCCGGATGACGGCGAGATTCCCTTCGCGCTTGAGCGAGACATTCGCGTTCTTTCCGTAGCGCAGGGCATTGTCGATCAGGTTGCGCATGGCGCGGCGCAGCCACGTGGGGCGCAGTTCCAGGACAATCCGCTCGCTGTCGCCCAGTTCGACCGGGTTGCCGAGGTCTTCGTATTCCTCGACCACCGAGGCGACCAGTGCGGAAAGTTCGGTGCGTTCGCGCGGATCGCTGGGCCTGCCGACGCGGGCGAGCGAGAGGATATCGTCCAGCGTGCGCACGATATCCTCGATGGTCATCGCCATGCGGGAGCGTTCGGCTTCGTCCTGCACCGATTCGATGCGGACGCGCAGGGCGGCCAGCGGGGTCTTGAGGTCGTGCCCGATGGCGCCGAGCATGACGTCCTTTTCATCGAGCATGGCGGCAATGCGCGCTTCCATGGCGTTGTGGGCGACGATCAGCCTGCGCATGTCCTCGGGGCCCGACGGCTCCAACTGGCCATCGGCGTCCTGGGTCATGGAAAAGCGCTCGACCCGGTTGGTAAGGGCCGCCAGCGGGCGGGTGATCCGGCGCAGGATCAGCGCCACGGCACCGACCAGCACCACGTAGATGAACAGGGTCTGCAGAACGATCGGCATGAGCAGGATGTTCATGGCGCGAGGCGTGCGCACCCTTGCGATCATCCAGTTGTCGCGCTGCTTGGGCCTGACCGCGACGACCAGCAGGTGGTCGTCCATGGACTCGGCGATTTCTTCCGGCTCCAGGTGATGCGCGCGGCCACGCATCACCATGCCAAGCCGCGCGACCGGGTCCTCTCCGACCGCGCGGTGGACGACGATGACGTCGGAATCGGGAAAGTCCTGATCACGCAGGATGTCGCTCAGGCGGCTCTGCGCGCGCTCGTCGCGAACCTCGCCTGCGCCGATAGGCAGCCGGGTCGAGAACTCGAGGGGAAAGCCGCGCGGCGCAGGGCCGGCGAAGGGCGCATCGTCCTGCTTTCGCAATTTGCGGGCGACCCATTGCGGGCCGCGGGTTTCGGCGATGAGGCGGAAGGCGGCGGCGTTGAGCATGCCGGTCTCGTAGCCTTCGCGCTGGGCACGATAGACGAGCACGGCACCAAGGCCCTGGACGAGCAGCAGGGCTACGGCGACGGCCAGCAGCATCTGGCCCATCAGGCTTCGGGGCTGGAGGAACTTCATTGAGGGTCGAGCGGTACGCGCTTGACGTCGGTGGCAAGCATGTAGCCACCGCCCCAGACCGTCTGGATCATTTGCGGATTGCGGCTGTCGACCTCGATCTTGCGGCGCAGGCGGCTGACCTGGTTGTCCACCGCGCGGTCGAACAGGTGCGCCTCGCGGCCCTGCACCATGTCGAGCAGGCGATCGCGGTTGAGGACCTGGCGCGGATGCTCGAGGAAGGCCATCAGGAGGCGGAACTCGACCGAGGAGATCGCCACGACGGCGCCTTCGGGATCGGTCAGGCGGCGCTTGAGCGGATCGAGGTGCCAGCCCTCGAAGACGAGCGCTTCGTTATCATCCGGGGCCGCAGGCACGCGCGAGGAACGGCGAAGGACGCTGCGAATGCGCGCTACCAGTTCGCGGGGCTCGAAGGGCTTCACGACATAGTCGTCGGCGCCGATCTCCAGCCCGACGATGCGGTCGGTCGCTTCGCCGCGCGCGGTCAGGAAGATGACCGGCAGATCCTGCGATTCGACGAGGTGGCGGCACAGTGAGAGGCCGTCTTCTCCCGGCATCATGATGTCCAGCAGGACCAGCTCGGGCTTTTCCTCACGCAGGCGGCTGCGCGCTTCTGCGGCGCTGACCGCCTGGCTCACCGCGAAGCCCTGGCGCGAGAGGTACTCGGCCAGGGGCTCTCGCAGGGCTGCCTCGTCGTCGACGAGAAGCAGCCTGGGTGGCGCGGTATCGTTCATTGCAATCCTTCTTCCGCGCCGTCAGTTCAGTTGGCGGCGCTCGTCTTCTGCGCCTTCTTCGCCTGCCATTGCGCCTTCATCTTGTCACGCGCAGCCTTGCGTTCTTCCTTGGTGACAGTGCCGTCCTTGTTGGCGTCCATCATGTCGAAGTGCCTGGCGGCTGCGGCCTCGAACTCGGCCTGCGAGATCGCGCCGTCGTTATCGGTGTCGGCCATCTTCATCATCGCCATGCCGCCGCGGTGCCAGCCACGCTTGTCGCCGCGCTTGCCGTGATGGCCGTCCATTCCATCCATGCCTGCATCGTCCATGCCCGGGCCACCGGGGCCGCGCATGCCGTCATGGCCGGGGTGCCTGGCATCCATGAATTCCTGCTTCGAGATGCTGCCGTCCTTGTTGGCATCCAGCATCTCGAACATGCGGTTCTTCATTTCGGTGCGGCGCTCCTCGCGATCGGTCCGGTCGAGCTTGCCATCCTTGTTGACGTCCATGCGGGCGAACATCGCGGCCGCCATGGCCTGCGACTCGGACCGGGTTACGGTGCCGTCACCGTCGGTGTCCATCATGGGATCGCCTTGGGGCATCTGCGCATAGGCAACGCCGCCGATGGCGAGTGTGGCGGCGGATATCGCAAGCGACACTTTTCCGAACCTGGTCATCAATTTTCTCCTCGCTGCTCCCGAAAATGGGGCGAAAGTCACGGGGCGGGGGGAAGGGAGGGGGAAGATCGTGCCCCGCGACTTTCTTGTGTTCCTTCTAGATAGGGCTTGTCGCGCAGTTATGCCGGGACAGGCCATTATTGTCGCCAATTGTCTCAGTTCGCCTTGCCCATTCATAGCCAGGCAAGATTTCAGCGGGGCCGGTGGAGGGTGCCGAGACCGCAGGTGATGAACAGCGCGGTTGCGGCCTCGGCAATGTCGGCGGTGTGCCAGGTGCCGGCGGGATTGATCGCATATTCGCCAGCGGCAAGAACCTGTGCGCTGGTCGAGCCGTCCTCGCGCTCCTGGATCAGGGTCATTTCACCGGCCGTGCACACGACGACTTCGTCGCCTTCGGGGTGGACCTCCCACGAAGTCCAGTCGCCGGTGAAATCGCTAAGGGCGACCAGCCGCCCCTCGGCGCCGTCCGCATGGGTGCGCGCTGCATAGGCCTCGTACCATTCGAGGCCGGTAAAGACGGGTTGGGCTTGTGCCCGGGCACCGAGCCCGAGATGGATCGGGTTGGTGCGCAGGTCATGCGCTTGAGACATCGGTCATTCTCCCGGCCCTGCCTTCCTTGGGGTGGGTTGCAGGACCGGGGGAGTGAAGCAAGCGGCCGCCGCCATGGCAAGCCGTCAAATCCTCAAAGCGGCGCGCATTGTTCTTCGAGCCAGGCCTTGGCGCTGCCTTCAAGCTGCGGCCCGACCACTTCGAGAACGCGGGCATGGTAGGCGTTCCACCAGGCCACGTCGTCGCGTGTGAAAAGGGCCCTATCGACCAGGCGGCGCTCGATCGGGACCAGGGTGAGCGTCTCGAAGCCGTAGAATTGGCCTTCCGCGCCGTCGATTGCGCGCGGTTCGACCAGCACGAGGTTCTCGATGCGGATGCCATATTCGCCGGTCTTGTAGTAGCCCGGCTCGTTCGATATGATCATGCCGGGCATCAGCGACTGGTCGGTTCCGCCCTGGCCTCCCGCCGACTTGGCGATGCGCTGCGGCCCTTCGTGGACCGAGAGGAACGAGCCGACGCCGTGGCCGGTGCCGTGGGCATAGTCGAGCCCGGCGGTCCAGAGGAACTGGCGCGCCAGCACGTCGAGCTGGCTTCCGGCGGTGCCTTGCGGGAAAACCGCGCGGGCCAGCGCGATGTGGCCCTTGAGGACGCGGGTGAAGCGGTCCTTGACCTCTGCCGGGGGCTCGCCGGGGCCGACCCAGACGGTGCGGGTAATGTCGGTCGTGCCGTCCGGGTACTGGCCGCCGGAATCGACGAGATAGACGCTATTCGGCTCGAGCGTACGGTTGGTCTCTTCCGAGACGCGGTAATGCACCACTGCGCCGTTGGGGCCGGCCCCGGAAATCGTGTCGAACGATAGGTCGCGCAAGTCGCCGCAGGACTGGCGGAAGGCCTGCAACCGGTCGGCCGCCGTCATTTCGCTGACCGTGCCCTTGGGGGCTTCGAGCGATAGCCAGTGCAGGAACTGCGATACGGCGGCGCCGTCGCGGGCCTGAGCGTCGCGGTGGCCCTGCTGTTCGACCGGGTTCTTTATCGCCTTGGGCAGGACGGTGGGATCGCGTTCCTCGACCACTTCGGCGCCGCCGAGGCGCAGCGTCTCGAAGATTGCGCTGACGGCGCGCTCGGGGTCGACGGCGACGCGCTTGCCGGACAGGCTTTCCAGCCCCGCGACGAACCGGTCGCGCGGCCGGATGCGCACGGCGTTGCCAAGGTGCTGGCGCAGCTCGGGCGTCACCTTCTCCTCGGCGATGAACAGGTCCGCGGTGCCGTCGGCATGGGCGATCACATAGGACAGCGCCACCGGCGTGCGCTCGACGTCGGTACCGCGAATGTTGAGCAGCCAGGCAATCGAATCGAGCGCGGTGATCACCGCTGCATCGATATGGCGTTCGCCGAGCCATTCGGAAACCGCGCCGCGCTTGGCTTCGCTCGCCTGGCCGGTGAACGCGTCGGGATGGACGAGCGCAGGGGCGGGCGATGGTGCGGGCTGGTCTTCCCAGATGGAATCGATCGGATTGGTTTCGACCGGAGTGACCTTGCCGCCCTTGGCCGCGAGCGCCTTGTCGACCGCATCGACCCAGCGCTGGCCGTGCAGCCAGGCGTCGTAGCCGATGTTCGCGCCATGCGGGGCGTGGGTTTCCAGCCACTTGGCGATGCTGGTCTGGGGCACGCTCTCATAAGCGTATAGGCGCCCGTCGACCTGGTCGCGCACCTGCAGGGTATAGCGGCCGTCCACGAACATGGCCGCCGCCGGTTCCAGCGAGGGATCGGTCAGCACGACTGCGGTTCCGGCCGAGCCGCCGAAGCCGGTCAGCCAGGCGAGGCGCTGGGCATAGGCGCCGACGTACTCGCTCATGTGTTCGTCGGAGATCGGGATGACGAAGCCATCGAGGCCGCGCGACTTGAGTTCCTTGCGCAGCGCATCGAGGCGCGCTTCATGGGTATTCATCAACATGGTTTCGGTATCCGACTTGCGGGGGGCATTGCGCCAACATAGATGCGAGACATGGCAGATTCCACCCAGACCGTTGCAGGTCCTCCCCAGGCGGCAAAGAAGCCGCATTCCTTCACGTACCACGGGCTGAGCGTCTCCGACGACTACGCCTGGCTGCGCGACCCCGGTTATCCGCAGGTCACCGACAAGGAAGTGCTGGCGCACCTGGAAGCGGAGAACCGCTGGTTCGAGGCGCGAATGGCCGATCGCAAGGGCGCAATCGACACATTGTTCAAGGAAATGCGCGCGCGGATCAAGGAAGCCGACAAGTCGGTACCGCAGAAGGACGGCGACTGGCACTACTGGATCGAGTTCGAGGAAGGCGCGGAGTACAAGAAGTGGTGGCGCAGGCCCGTGGGCGGCGGCGAGGACCAGTTGATCCTCGACGAAGTCTCGCTGGCCGAGGGCAAGGAATACTTCAGTCTCGGCGCGATCTCGGTCAGCAAGGGCGGCAGGTTGCTGGCCTATTCGTTCGATGACAGCGGATCGGAGCGCTTCACCGCGCGGATCAAGAACCTCGAGACCGGGGAACTGCTGCCTGACGAGATCCCCGGTACGTTGTCTTCGCTGGTCTGGGTCGGCGATGACAGGGGCCTCGTCTATTCGCTCGCCAACGAACAGTGGCGCACCGACAATGCCCGCCTGCACTGGCTGGGCGATCCGCTCGACAAGGACGTGGAGCTCTATCACGAGAGCGACGACGGCTTCCGCGTCGGCTCCTCGCTTTCGTCGAACGAGGACTGGCTGATCATCGGCACCAGCGATCACGAGACGAGCGAGGCGCGGCTGGTGCGGACCGCGGATCCGCTCGGCGAGCAGATCCTCGTCAAGCCGCGCAGCAAGGGCGTGGAGTACGATGTCGATGAACGCGAGGGCGTGCTCTACATCCATGCCAACGATACGCACGAGAACTTCCGCCTCGCCACGGCGCCGCTGGACAATCCGGGCGAGTGGACGACGCTGATCGAGGGGTCGGACGACTTCTACCTGACCGGCGTCGATCTGTTCCGCGACTTCTACGTGATCGAGGGGCGCCGCGCCGGCCTCGACCAGATCGAGGTCCGCTATTACGACGACCCAGCGCGCGTGGAGCCGATCGTTTTTCCCGAAGCGAGCTATTCGGCGGGCCTTTCGAACAATCCCGAATGGCACATGGATACGCTGCGGCTGAGTTACGAATCGATGGTCAGCCCGGCAACGGTCTATGACTACGACGTGGCAGGGCGCACGCTCGAGACGCTCAAGGTGCAGGAAATTCCCTCGGGCTACGACGCTTCGCTCTATGCGACCGAGCGGCTGGAAATCACCGCGCGCGACGGGACCGCGGTTCCCGTCAGCCTGGTCTATCGCCGTGACCGGACCGGGGCGGGGCCGCTCCACCTCTACGGCTACGGCGCATATGGCATCGCCATCGAGCCAGGGTTCTCGACCTCGCGTCTCAGCCTTGTCGATCGCGGCTTCGCCTTCGCCATCGCCCATATCCGCGGCGGCGACGATCTCGGCCGTGCCTGGTACAAGGCGGGCAAGCTGGAGCGGCGGACCAACACCTTCAACGACTTCGTCGACGTCGCCAGGGGTCTGGTGGAGCGCGGCTTCACGGCGCCGGGCAAGATCTCGATCTCGGGCGGTTCGGCCGGCGGCGAGCTGATGGGCGCGGTGGTCAATTCCGATCCCGACCTGTTCGGGGCGGTCGTCGCCCACGTGCCTTTCGTCGACGTGCTCAACACCATGCTCGACGAGAGCCTGCCGCTTACGCCGGGCGAATGGCCGGAATGGGGCAATCCGATCGAGGACCGGGCCGCCTTCGAACTGATCCTGAGCTATTCCCCCTATGACCAGGTCAAGCCGCAGGCCTATCCGCCGATCATGGTCACCGCCGGTCTCAACGACCCGCGCGTGACTTACTGGGAGCCGGCCAAGTGGGTCGCGCGGCTGCGCGAGTTGAAGACCGACGGCAACGAACTGATCCTCAAGACCAACATGGGTGCCGGGCACGGCGGCAAGTCGGGCCGGTTCGAAAGCCTGAAGGAAACAGCGGAGGAATTCGCCTTTATCCTGTGGCAGCTCGGAGTGGAGGTTTGAGCGACCGGTTTACCTGCACCTTTACCGCCGAGGCCGAACACATCGACGTGATGGGCCACGTCAACAACGCGGTCTGGGTGCAGTGGATGGAAGCGATTGCGACCGCCCACTGGGAGGCCGATGCACTGCCCGAACACCAGGAGCGTTATGCCTGGGTCGTGACCCGCCACGAGATCGACTATCGCGGCAATATCCGCGAAGGCGAAAGCGTGACCGCGGAGACTTTCATTCCCGATGGGCCGAGCGGCGCGCGTTTCGACCGCTGCGTCGACTTTCGCAATGCCAAGGGCAAGGTGATCGTATCGGCGCGCACGACATGGGCGATGATCGATATTGCCAGCGGCCGGATCATGCGGGTTCCGGCTGAAGTGGTCGACTGCTTCAGCGCAAGTTGACCACGGTCGCGCCGGTCTCGCGCAGGGGCTGCGGGGTCAGGACCTCGCGTTCGGTCCGGTTCCGGCCTGCCGCCTTGGCCTCGTAAAGCAGGTGGTCGCAGCGGCTGTAGAGTTCAGAGAACCGCACCGGCGAAGTGCAGGTCACCATGCCCATGCTCGCGGTTACCAGGCGGTCGAGGCCGGGTATCTCGGCGGCGATGCGGGCCGGGATCGACTTGCGGCGGCGTTCCGCGCGTTCGGGACCGTCCTTGCCGCGCAGGAGAAGGAGGAATTCCTCGCCGCCGATGCGCACCGCCAGGGTGTCCTCGTCAGCCCCGAGCGCGACGGCGACCGCCTGCAGCACGGCATCGCCGGTGGCATGGCCCATGGTGTCGTTGATCACCTTGAAGTGATCGAGGTCGAGCAGGGCCATCGTGGCAAAGCCCTCTTCAGTCAGGTCGTCGAAGCGTTCCTCGATTCCGCGCCGGTTATAGAGGCCGGTCAGCGGATCGCGCGCAGCCAGACCTTCGAGGATCTTGGTATGGGCCAGTGCATGGTCGCGCTGACGCTTGATCGCCATGAAGCGGTCGGCCACGCCGATCGAGGTGACCACGACTTCGAAGCCGATCGAGATGTGCTGCTCGAGCATCAGTTCGATCGGCACTTCGAACAGGCCGAGGGCGGAAAGGATGCGCAGGGCGCCGGTCAGCATCATCGGCGCCCAGGCGACGATCTGGAACAGGATCGCCCGGCTGCCGCGGCTGGCCGCGGTCATGAAGGCCCATGCGAAGACCAGTATCACAGGGACGTAGCTCGCCAGATACCCCTGGGCCGAGAGCGGCCGGATCGGATCGGCCGCGAAGAGATAGATGTAGCTCCAGGCGATGACCCAGGGGCCCAGCCAGCGCAGCATGGTAACCTGGATACGGTCGAGCTTGCCCGGTTCGATCAGGTCGCTGATGAACAGCGATGCGGTGGTTATCGCCATGCCCCAACTGCCCGCCGACAGGACGCTCAGTTCCATCATCGATAGCGAGACGAAGCGGTTGATGAGGCCGCTGCTGACGACGGTCTGGATGAGCATGAACAGCACTGCCGCCGCATGCCAGAGCACGAAGCGCTGGCGCAGGACGCGGAAGAACGCGAAGTTCAGGACGAGGGGAACGCACAGCAGGCCGCACAGCCAGGCGATGACCAGCTCCGAGCGTCCGACATCCATGGCCCTGGGGGCAGGGCCGACGCTCGCGGCGGTCAGGACTCCCACGTGGCGGGGCAGGTCGAACTCGGCGACATAGGAGGCGACCGGCTGCGACAGGCGGGGCAGGGCCACGCGCATGAGCCAGTCATCGGTCGCGAAAGCCATGTCATCGCGGCCGAAAGCGAGGCTGCGGATTTCACCGCTGGTGCCGATGGCAGTGACGCGCATGGCCGAAAACAGCGTCAGGCGTGTGGTCAGCACCGGGTTTTCGATGGCCTTGCGCCCGTGCATGTCGAAGCGGACGAAGGATCGCTGGCCGACGATGGAGGCGCCGCCGGGCTGGCAAGTCCAGCGCGAGCGGTCCTGCGCGATCTCGCGGTAGCTCGTTTGCAGCGTTCCGGATGCGAAACAGGTCGAACCGATGGGAAATTCGTGTCCGACAGGCGCAGCCGATGCCAGTCCTGCCCATGCGAGCAGGAGCAGGCTCAACAGCAATTTCCAGCGGCTCCGGATCATTCGTAAGGAATGCCGGAGCTCACTGAAAATACGGTTAATTTCTAGTGATTTTTCTTAACCCAGGACGGTTTGCGGCGAGGTGTAGTCGTAGCCCAGTTCGCTGGCGACCGCCTCGTAGGTGATCTGGCCGGCATGGACGTTGAGCCCGTTGGCCAGATGCGGATCGTCGGCAAGGGCCTGCTTCCAGCCCAGGTTGGCGATGGCCAGGGCGTGGGGCAGGGTCACGTTGTTGAGCGCGTAAGTGCTGGTGCGCGCAACGGCGCCCGGCATGTTGGCGACGCAGTAGTGGACAATGCCGTCGACCGTGAAGGTCGGGTCGTCGTGCGTAGTGGGGTGGCTGGTCTCGAAGCAACCGCCCTGGTCGATGGCGACATCGACGAGCACGGCGCCGGTCTTCATCGTGGAGAGCATGTCGCGGGTGACGAGCTTGGGGGCAGCCGCGCCGGGGATCAGGACGGCGCCAATCACGAGGTCGGCTTCGGCAATGGTCTCGGCCAGATTCGCGGTGCTCGAGAAGCGGGTCTTGGCGCGGGCCTCGAAATAGATGCCGAGACGCTCGAGAACGTCGGGGTTGCGGTCGAGGATGGTGACATCGGCACCAAGGCCCACGGCCATCTGCGCCGCATTGAAACCGACCACGCCGCCACCGATGACCGCGACCTTGCCCGGCATCACGCCCGGAACGCCGCCGAGCAGGACGCCGCGGCCGCCATGGGCTTTCTCCAGCGCGGTGGCGCCGGCCTGCACCGACATGCGGCCCGCGACCTGGCTCATCGGCTTGAGCAGGGGAAGCGAGTTACCCGGGCCCGTGACCGTCTCGTAGGCGATGGCGGTGACGCCCGACTTCACCAGATCGGCGGTCTGCTCCGGGTCGGGAGCGAGGTGGAGGTACGTGTAAAGGATCTGACCCTCGCGCAGCATAGCGCGCTCGACGGCCTGGGGTTCCTTCACCTTCACGATCATTTCGCAGCCGGCGAAGACCTCGGCCGCGGTGTCGATGATCCTGGCGCCCGCAGCGGCATAGGCGCTATCGGCGGCGCCGATGCCCAGTCCTGCGGATTTCTCGACCCAGACCTCGTGACCATGCGCAACAAGTTCGCATGCAGATTCGGGGGTGAGGCCGACGCGGTATTCGTGATTCTTGATTTCCCGGACAGTTCCGACGCGCATGGTTCGTCTCCAGCATCGATGATTTCCTGCATGGGAAAATACACCCGAACAGCAGCAATGTTTCACCAAAATTGCCCTTGCGGATGTGGATAGGTGGGATAATATTCCATCTTTGAACAGAAGTAGGGAAAATATCCCATGGACAGGGCCGATCGCGCCTTGCTTGCCGCGCTACAGGCGGATTCGTCGCGTTCGCTTGCCGATCTGGCCGAACGCGTGAACCTGTCGTCCTCTGCCTGCCACCGGCGCATCCGGTCGCTGGAAGAGCAGGGACTGATCCTTGGTTATGCTGCCCGCGTCGACGCCCGGCGACTCGGCCTGTCGGTGGAAGTCTTCGTCGAAATCACCCTCAACAGCCAGAGCCGTGAGGCGATGGACCGGTTCGAGCGCGCCGTGTGCGACTTCGACGAGATCCTCGAATGCCACCTCATGTCGGGCGCGGCCGACTATCAGCTGCGCGTGGCTGCGGTCGACCTCGACCACTATGACCGGATCCACCGCGATTGCCTCGCGCGTCTTCCCGGCGTCTCGTCGATGCGCACCAGCTTCTCGCTGCGGCGGATCAAGCGCTTCGAGGGATACGCGGTACCCGGCGCCTGACCGACCGCGCAGGTTCAGGGCACCGGTGCGTTCAGGACCTGTCGCGCGTCGGCTGGGTGAAAATCCGGTCGTGCGCGACGCGCAGGTCTCCGGCTTCGCGCTGGAGGGAAAGCCTTTCCTTGTCATTCCGGCGATAGTCGCCTTCGGCCTTGTCGATGTCCTCGAGCGAGACACCCAGTCCGTCGAGCGCGGAGCGGGCGAGGACGACGGCCGATTCGATCACCTCGCGGGCCATGAACTTCACTGGAGTGTCCTTGAGCCGCAGCAGCGTGCGGCGATCGAAGACGCGGGCATGGATCTGCGCTTCGGGGAAGGCGGCATGAACGGCATGCAGGAAGGTGTCGGTCAACTGGTCGCCATCGATGCAGAAGAGGATCATCTGCGCATTGGCCGCGCCTGCCTGTCGCAGCAGGTCGAGCCGCGTGCCATCGCCGAAGTAGACCTTGGCCCCGAAGGAGCCTGCCCGGTCGATCATTTCGATATCGTTGTCGATGAGCGTTACCTGGATTTCGGCGGCGATCAGGATTTGCGCTACGGTCTGGCCGAAGCGTCCGTAACCGACCACCAATGCGCTGGCACCGTCCTCTTGCGGGGCCTCGCGCTCCTTCCGGCCCGCCGGAGTTTCGCGAAAGGGCCGCGTTGCCATCATCAGGAACGGGGTGGTGATCATCGACAGGGTGACGATGGCGCTGAACAGGCTGGCTGCCTGCGGTTCGATCAGCCACGCATTCTGCGCCTGCGCGAACAGGACGAAGCCGAATTCGCCCCCCTGGCTGAGCAACAGGCCAAGGGCCAGCGCACTGCGCCAGTTCATCCGGAAAGCCAGTCCCAGCGCGAAGATGATCGTCGCCTTTACCGCGATCAGCGCCGTTGCCATGGCCGCGACGAACAGCGGCCGCTCGGCGATGGCGGAAAGGTCGAGCATCATGCCAACCGACATGAAGAACAGACCCAGCAGGATCGAGCGGAACGGCTCGACGTCCGCTTCCAGTTCGTGGCGATAGGGCGAGTCGGCCAGCATGACACCGGCGATGAAGGCGCCCAGTGCGGTCGAAAGGCCAAGCCACTGCATCAGCGCGGCCGAGGCAATCACCGTGAACAGCGCGGCGAAGACGAACATCTCGCGCTCGCCGAGGTTGCCGATCAGGCGGAACAGCGGACGGATGACGAAACGCCCCGCCGCGATCAGCCCGACGATGGCGGCAACCGTCAGCAGCGCCAGCTGCCAGCCCGGAGGGCCTTCCGGCAGGTTGGGATTGCGGTTCATCGCCGCGATGATCGTGATCAGCGGGATGATCGAGAGATCCTGGAAGAGCAGCACTGCAAAGGCGCGCTCGCCGAACGGGGTGTGCAGGCGGCCCGCGCTTTGCAGCATCGGCAGGACCTGCGCCGTCGATGACAGTCCGAGCGGCAGGCCCAGCGCCAGCGAGGCCTCGATGGTGAAGCCGGCAAAGACATGGATCACCGCCGAAACCGCAAGCCCGCACAGTGCGACTTGCAGCAGGCCCAGCCCGAAGATTTCGTGCCGCATGCGCCACAGTCGCCGGGGTGCCAGTTCGAGGCCGACGACGAAGAGCAGCAGGGTGATGCCCAGCTCGGCAATGCCGATCTTGCTTTCGGGGTCGCCGATCAGGTCGAGCTCGTAAGGCCCGAGGATCGCTCCGGCGAGCAGGTAACCCAGGGTCGCGCCCAGGCCCAGCCGCCGGAACAGCAGGACGAAGACCAGCGCAGTGCCGAGCAGCAGGAAGCCGTCCCTCAGCAGGAAGTCCTGCGCATGTTGTTCCATCTGGGTCTTTCCGGCAGGTTGGGTGAGAACTGGTTGGGGTCTATGTAGTGGCCGGCGCCCGGGAATCTAGCGCCGACTTGCCGTTCGGCGTGCGGTAGGCGTGGTTTGTCGCGGGTGGAAGGCCGATCGGAGTGCCGGGGTGTATGGTTCCATAAGCGCGGGATGAGCGGGCCCCGGGCGGAACGCTTTACAGCGCGGCACCCGGTCACCACACCCCGCCTGCCTTGAGCTGCCCCGCTCAAACCGGCCTGTCGAGGGGGCAAGACCCCCGCGGCCGACCCGCTTCGCAGTTACAGCGGGTTGCCGTTCTCGTCGCGATAGATGTCGCGGCGGCCGACGTGATTGGCCGGGCCGACGTAACCGTCGTTCTCCATGCGCTCCACCCACTTGGCCGCGGTGTTGTATCCTACGCCCATCTGGCGCTGGAGCCACGAGACCGAAACCTTCTGGTTCTCGAACACGAGCTGGCAGACCTGCAGGTACTTGCGCTCCTCGGGATTGTCCGAGGCGGTGGCGTTGAGATCGTCGAAGCCGAAGCTGCCTTCTTCGGGCTCTTCGGTGACGGCGTCGATGTATTCCGGCTTGCCCTGCGTGCGCCAGAAGTCGGCGACATGTTCGACTTCCTCGTCCGAGACGAAGGGGCCGTGGACGCGTTTGATCGGGTCGGTGTTGGGCTTGTAGAGCATGTCGCCCTTGCCCAGCAGCTGTTCGGCGCCCTGTTCGCCCAGGATCGTGCGGCTGTCGATGCGGCTGGTCACGGCAAAGGAAATACGCGTGGGCAGGTTGGCCTTGATGACGCCGGTGATGACGTCGACCGAGGGACGCTGCGTGGCCATGATCAGGTGAATGCCCGCCGCGCGGCTCTTTTGCGAGAGGCGCTGGATCAGCACTTCGATTTCCTTGCCGACGGTGACCATGAGGTCGGCCAGCTCGTCGACGATCAGGACGATCTGCGGCAGCACTTCGTAGTCGAGCTGGTTTTCCTCGTAGAGTTCCTCGCCGGTTTCCGGGTCGAAACCGATCTGGACGCGGCGGCCCAGCGGCTTGCCCTTGGCCGCGGCGGCGCGGACCTTCTCGTTGAAGCTGGCGAGATTGCGCACCGAGATCTCGCTCATCTGGCGATAGCGGCGCTCCATTTCCTCGACTGCCCACTTGAGCGCACGCACCGCCTTGGGCGGTTCGGTGACCACCGGCGAGAGCAGGTGCGGAATGTCGTCGTAGCTCTTGAGTTCGAGGACCTTGGGGTCGACGAGGATCAGGCGGCATTGCGCCGGGGTCATCCGGTAGAGCAGCGAGAGCAGGATACAGTTGAGGCCGACCGACTTGCCCGAGCCGGTGGTGCCGGCAACGAGCAGGTGGGGCATCGTGGCAAGATCGGCGACGACGGGTTCGCCGGCGATGTCCTTGCCCAGGATGATCGGCAGCATGCCCTTGTGGTGGGCGAAGTTCTCCGAGCCGACCATTTCCTTGAAGGACACCATCTGGCGGTCGGCGTTGGGAAGCTCGATGCCCATCACCGTGCGGCCCGGGATCGAGGAGACGCGCGCGGAGATCGCCGACATGTTGCGGGCGATGTCGTCGGCCAGGCCGATCACGCGGCTGGCCTTGATGCCCGGGGCCGGTTCCAGTTCGTACATGGTGACGACCGGGCCGGTGCGCACGGCGGTAATCTCGCCCTTGACGTTGAAGTCGTCGAGCACGGTTTCCAGCAGGCGCGCGTTGCGCTCGAGGCTGAGCTTGTCGATCTTCGGGCCGGCATTGGCCGGTGGATCGGCGAGGATGTCGAGCGGTGGCAGCTGGTACTGGTCGAACAAGTCCTTCTGCTGGCTGCCGGTGCCCAGCTGCGCCGGGCGCGCGGGTGTCGTCGGATCGACGATCTGGGGAGCCTTGCGGGCCGGTTCGTTGAGCGGCGCCGGGGCGGCAGCGCGCGGGGCGGGCGCTTCGGGCTTGGCCGTCTCGACTTCCGCGTCGGCTTCGCCAGTCGCCTCACGCGCGGCGGTGCGCTTCGCAGGCTTGGGCAGGGCATCGCGAACCTGGCCGATGCGGCCGGGCAGGGTGAGCAGGCGCACCCAGTCGATCGCGAAGACCTTGCCGATCAGCGCGATGCCGCAGGCCAGGAAGACCAGCGCCAGTGCCAGCTTGATCCATCCGTCCACGGCATCGGGCGCGAATCCGGCAATGGCCGTGATCGCCTTGGCTCCGAGCAGGCCGGTGATCCCGCCCCAGGATGCGGGCAGGGTGCCGCCCGGCTCGTCGATCCACAGCGAGAGCACCGTTGCCACCAGGATCATGGCGAAGGCGAGCATCCCCACGGGCCGCCACCAGCGCTGGTTGGAATGCTCGATTTCGTTGTCGTCTTCCTCGACCAGCAGCCACAGCTTGCGGGCGAAGACATAGAGCAGGGGCACGAACAGCGCCGAAACCGGCCCGAAGAAGAACAGCGCGCGCTCGGCCACCCATGCGCCGGCGGCCCCCATCCAGTTCTGCACGTCGCCGCCCGCGGCGGTCGAGGCGGATGGGTCGGTCTGGTGATAGCTCAGCAGCGCCAGCGCGAGGAACGCCATGGCCGCGAACAGGACCACCGCACCGCTCAGTTCGGATGCGCGGCGCAGGCTGCGCCTCAAGACTGCGCGCCAGTCCGGCTTGGCGATGCGCCGTCCGGGCGCCATGGGCCGTGTGGCCATTCGGAATTCCCCTGATTACAGGTCGTGATAATGCGCTTCGGCGGGACTCGCCGTCAAGAATGGATCGGGAACGACTTTGTGGGCGATTTTGCAAGTCCCTGAATCGCGGCCCATTTCCCGATCCGGGCAGAGCGTGCCCGATGGGCGTTCATTCCGCCCAAGGCAATGACCGGCACGCCTGAGCGGGCAGCCATGAGGTGAAAACGCACCTGCCCGAGGTGGCTCGCGCCTGGATGCGAGCGGGTCGGGAAGACCGGCGAAAGCAGCACGGCATCGGCGCGCGTGCGGCTTGCCTGCGCCAGTTCGCGCAGCGAATGGACTGTGGCGAGGCGCAAGGTGGCGGGGCCGCCCGCAAGCCTTCGCGGCGCACCGTAGGCTCCGTGGGCCTGCCATCGCCCGGCTTCGCGCGGTGTGCCGGAAAGCACGACGACATGCCCGTACCGCCGGGCGATGCGCGCCAGCTCCTCGAAGCGGGTGCGGCGGTGGGCGGGCGGCAGGTGGTAATGGCGAAAGACGAAGCCGGACCCGCGCGGCAGCCGTGAAAGAGCTTGAGGTAGCTGCGCGTCGATGCGCTCGTCGCTGATTAGCCATATGTCGGGCAGGTTCACGGAAAGAGGCGGGTAGCGGATCGGCACGCAATCGCTATAGCAGCGGCCCATGGATCAACCAGACCTTACTCCCCTGCAGACCGTCCGGGCCAGGATCGCCCATGCCGCGACGATTGCGCACCGCAAGCCCGGGGCCGTCGAGCTCATCGCCATTTCCAAGACCCACCCGGCCGAGCGGATCGTTCCGCTGATCGAGGAAGGCCAGCGCGTCTTCGGCGAGAACAAGGTGCAGGAAGCGCAGGCCAAGTGGCCCGAGCTGCGCGAACGCTACGAAGGGGTGCAGCTCCACCTCGTCGGGCAGCTGCAGTCGAACAAGGCGGAAGACGCCGTGCAGCTGTTCGACTGCATCCATTCGCTCGATCGTCCCTCGCTGGTGTCGGCGCTCGGCAAGGCGATGGACAAGCTGGGCCGGCAGGTGCCGTGCTTCGTGCAGGTGAACATCGGCGAGGAGGAGCAGAAAGGCGGGTGCGCGATTGCCGAAGTGCCGGCGCTGCTGGCCTCCGCGCGCGAAGCGCAGATCCCGGTCGTCGGCCTGATGTGCGTGCCGCCGCTGGGTATCGAGGCGGCGCCGTTCTTCGCGCTGCTCGCCAAGATCGCCGCCGAGAATGGACTGGACCAGCTCAGCATGGGCATGAGCGACGATTTTGAGACCGCGGTTATGCTCGGCGCAACGCACGTACGCGTGGGCAGCGCCCTGTTCGGTGCGCGCGGCTGAACCGGTGAAGCCTTCCCCCTCGCGGGGGAGGACCAGATTCAGGTTGCGCGGAAGGCCAGCAGCGACAGGCCGAAGCCGGCGAACAGCCCGCCGGTCAGCCGGTTGAACGCGCGCTTCACGCCGGCGCGGTTGAGGTGGCGCGAGAGCGCGCGGCCGCTTCCCGCATAGACCGAATACCAGAACGCCTCGATCACCGCGAAGACGCCGACGAGAATCGCGAACTGCGGCACTTGCGCAAGGGCCGGGTCGATGAACTGCGGCAGGAAGGCGGCGGCAAAGACGATCGCCTTGGGATTGCTGATCGAGATCGCGTAGCCGCCACGGAACAGGGCCTGCCATGAAACTTCGGGCCGCAGGTCCTGGGTTTCGGTTTCGTCCTCGCGAACCGGCGCGCGCCATGCCTTGACCGCCAGGAACAGCAGGTAAGCCGCGCCCGCGACGCGAAGCGTGGTGAAGGCGCCCGGCAGCGCATGGAGCAGCGCGCCCAGGCCGACCGCAGAAGCGGCCAGCAGGGTGACGAGTCCGAGCAGGCAGCCGGCCATCGTCGCCACGGTACGCTTAATGCCCAGCTCGACGCTGCGCGAGAGGACGTGGAGCATGTTCGGTCCCGGGGTCGCGCTCAGCAGGAAGACCGCGACCGCGTAGATCCACAATGTATGCAATGCCATGTGTGGGTCAGGCTTACTTGGGCGTGTCGAGTTCGTTGCCGGTCAGGGTCACGACATGCAGCAGGTTGGTCGAGCCGGGAACGCCGAAAGGTACGCCCGCCAGGGTGACGAGGCGCGATCCGCCGGCGCCGAAGCCATGGCGCAGGGCCATGCGCTTGCCCTTGGCGATCATCTCCTCGAAGCTGCCGATGTCCCGGGTCGAGACGGTGTGCGCCCCCCACAGCAGGGCGAGGCGGCGGGCCGTCTTCTGCGAGGGGGTGAGCACCAGCATCGGCGCGGCGGGGCGTTCGCGGGCCACGCGGCGGGCCGAGCCGCCCGAACCGGTGAAGACGATGATTCCCTCGATCGGCAGCGTGTCGGCGATGGTCGCGCACGAAGCCGAAAGCGCGTCGGCGGTCGTGGCATCGGGCGGCGTCTGCGCAAGATGGACGCGCGCGTTGTAGGTCGAATCGCCTTCGACCTGCGATGCGATGCGGTCCATGATCGTCACTGCCTCTACCGGCCACTGGCCTGCTGCCGTCTCTGCCGAGAGCATGACCGCGTCGGCGCCGTCGTAGACCGCGTTGGCAACGTCGGAAACTTCCGCGCGGGTCGGCGAGGGGCTGGTGATCATCGATTCCAGCATCTGCGTGGCGACGACGACAGGCTTGCCGTGACCGCGCGTGATTTCGATGATGCGCTTCTGGATCGGCGGCACTTCCTCGGGATTGAGTTCGACGCCCAGATCGCCGCGCGCGACCATGATGCCGTCGGACAGCTCGATGATCTCGTTCAGGCTCTCCACCGCGGCGGGCTTTTCGATCTTGGCCATCAGCGCGCCGTGGCCGCCCATCAGGCGCCGCGCTTCGGCGACGTCTTCGGGGCGCTGGACGAAGGAGAGGCCGATCCAGTCGGCGCCTTCCTTGACTGCGAAGGCGAGGTCGCGCCGGTCCTTCTCGGTCAGTGCCGGGACCGGGACGATGGCATCGGGAATGTTCACGCCCTTGCGGTCCGAGATCTGCCCGCCGACTTCGGCGCTGCACAGGATCGCGTCCGGTTCGGCGCGCAGGACGACAAGGCGCAGCTTGCCGTCGTCGATCAGCAGGCGCTGGCCCTTTTCGAGCAGGCCGAACAGTTCGGGATGCGGCAGGCAGACGCGTTCGTCGTTGCCCGGTTCGGGATTGCGATCGAGGGTGAAGTGCGCGCCGTGGCGGATGAAGGCCTTGCCGCCCTCGAACTGGCCGACGCGCAGTTTCGGTCCCTGCAGGTCGCACAGGACCGCGACCGGGCGCATCAGGTCCTTTTCGACCGCGCGGATGTTGGCGATGGTCTCGCGGTGGGTTTCGTGATCGCCGTGGCTCATGTTGACGCGGAAGGCGTCGGCCCCGGCTTTCAGCAGCTTGGCGATGGTCTCCTTGTCGCGGCTGGCGGGGCCGAGCGTCGCCAGGATCTTGACCTTGCGTGCGCGTTTGATGCCGCGGTGATGCGGGGATCGACGGTTGGGGAGGTTGGCCAAGTCGTTTCTGCCTCTTTCGAAGTTGCCCGGTCATATGGCAAAGGGCAGGTTACAAACCAAGGACGAATGGTAGGGATATGACCCAAGAATACGAAATCGCAGACCTTGACGACGCAATCGCGGCGGCAGCGTTCCGCCGTCTGGTGCGCCATCTGCAGCAGCGTCACGATGCGCAAAACATCGATTTGATGGGGCTTGCGGGCTTTTGCCGCAATTGCCTTGCCGACTGGATCCGCGATGCGGGATTCGCAGGCGACAAGGCCGAGGCGCGTGCGCTGATCCACGGCATGCCCTTCGCCGAATGGAAGGACAAGTACCAGACCGAGGCGACGCCCGAACAGCTCGCCCGGATGGAGGAAAGCCTGAAGAAGAACGGCGGATCGCACTGAACGCTGGTGCGCGGGCGGCAGGCCGCTCGCGCGCGGGCTTTACTCGGCGCCTGCAATTTCCACAGGTCCGGCTTTGCCCGAATCTCCGGCTGCGGCTATCAGCCCCGACCAATCGATTCACCATCCCAGTTTCCGGAGCTGACACCCAATGGCCGAAACCACCGACGATCGCCTGCGCCTGCTGATCGAGCGCGTCGAGCGCCTCGAAGAGGAAAAGAAGGGCATCTCGGACGATATCCGCGACGTCTACAACGAGGCGAAGGCCGTGGGTTACGACGTCAAGATCATGCGCCAGATCGTGCGCCTGCGGAAGATGAAGCCCGACGACCGCCGCGAGATGGACATGATTCTCGATACCTACAAGGCCGCGCTCGGCATCGACTGATCGGCCTGCGCGGCAGCTGCCGCGCAGCGGGAAAGTGACGATCGAGGCTGACCTCGGCCCCGGCTTGCGCTAGGCATGCGCAACAAGCCCAAGGCCGAGGAGAGAGCCGAATGATCGTCACGACCACGCCTGCCGTCGAAGGCCGTCCCGTCCAGCACTACCTGGGCATCGTCACCGGCGAGGTCATCGTCGGCGCGAACATCTTCCGCGATCTCTTCGCCTCGATCACCGACATCGTCGGCGGCCGCTCGGGCAAGTACGAGCAGGTGCTGCAGCGCGCCCGCAAGGAAGCGCTGGCGGAAATGGAAGCGGAGGCCGTGAAGCTGGGCGGCAATGCCGTGGTCGGCGTCGACCTCGACTACGAGGTGATCGGGCAAAGCGGATCGATGCTGATGGTCAGCTGCTCGGGCACGGCCGTCGTCGTCTGAGGGCATCGGGGGCGGTTGCCCTTGGCCATGCGCCTGTTGTAAGGGCGCGCGATCTTTCCCGCCGGGAACCGGTTCCGGCGATCCATAACGAAATAACGGGCGGACCCATGGCAGGCCATTCCAAGTTTAAGAACATCATGCATCGCAAGGGGGCGCAGGACAAAAAGCGCTCGGCGATGTTCTCCAAGCTTTCGCGCGAAATCACCGTCGCAGCCAAGATGGGCATGCCCGATCCGGACATGAATCCGCGCCTTCGCGCCGCCGTCAACGCGGCCAAGGCGCAGTCGATGCCCAAGGACAACATCCAGCGCGCGATCGACAAGGCCAGCAAGAACGATGGCGAGAACTACGAGGAAGTGCGCTACGAAGGTTACGGCCCCGGCGGCGTCGCCCTCATCGTCGAGGCGCTGACCGACAATCGCAACCGCACGGCCACCAACGTACGCACCGCCTTCTCCAAGAACGGCGGCAACCTCGGTGCCAGCGGCGCGGTTTCCCACGGCTTCGAACGTCTCGGCCTGATCGAGTACCCCGGTTCGGTGGGCGATGAGGACAAGGTCCTCGAAGCCGCGATCGAGGCCGGTGCGCAGGACGTCGAAAGCGACGAGGAAAGTCACTCGGTCTGGACTGCGGTGGAGGACCTGCACGAAGTCGCCCGCGAACTGGAAAAGGCGCTGGGCGAGGCCGAAGGCGTCAAGCTGGCGTGGAAGCCCAACATCAAGGTCGACGTCGACGCCGATACCGCTTCGACCCTGCTCAAGCTGGTCGACACGCTGGACGATGACGACGATGTCCAGACCGTCTGGGGCAACTACGAGATCTCAGACGAGGTCATGGAACAACTGGGTTGATCCGGCACCGGGCGGATAATCGCGTCCTGCCCGAAAGCCCGGTCCCGGGCGCACCGCCGTCATGATCATCATCGGCCTCGATCCGGGCCTGACCTGCACTGGCTGGGGCATCGTCGCCAAGTCGGGCAGCAGGCTCAGCCACGTTGCCAACGGGCAGATCCGCACCGATGCCAAGGCGGCGATGGCCGACCGCCTTGTCGAACTCGACGCGGCCCTGACCGATGTGATTCTCCACCACCGGCCGGATGCGGGCGCGGTGGAGGAAGTCTTCGTCAACGTGAACCCGCAGTCCACGCTCAAGCTCGGTCAGGCGCGCGGCGTTGCCATGCTCTCGCTGGCGCGCGCCGGGATGCCCGTCGCCGAATATTCGACCAAGGTCGTCAAGAAGGCGCTCGTCGGCACTGGCGGGGCTGAGAAGGCGCAGATCCAGGCCATGCTCAAGGTGCTGCTGCCCGGCGTTAAGCTGGCCGGCGAAGACGCCTCCGACGCTCTCGCCGTGGCGATCACCCACGCCAATATGCTCGGCAGCCACCGCTGAGCGCTGGCGGCGGGCCGGTTCCTACATGCCGTTTCGGGCAATCGCCTGCTGATAGCTGTCGCGAGTATCTTGGGTGCAGGTGCCCGGGCGCACGAATAGGCAAGGACTGTCCCCTGCAAGCGGCAGGCAGGCGCGGCGCTCGTATTGCTGCGGCACCGGCGTGTCCGCGTTGAGAACCAGCGCGTCGGCCGCCGCAGCAAGGCCCGGAGAGAGCGGCCGGTTGCCGGACAGGACACCTTCGGGCGCCAGCATCAGCGGTACGCGGCGGGGCAGCAGCGCAGGCACAACGTGGCTCTTGAACTCGTAGGCGATGGCGATGCCGCAGACCTTGGGGTCCTGTGCCGCCAATCCGGCCAGGCGGGGAATCGCGCCGCCGCCGCGCCAGGCACTCGCTCCGCCGGTCATGGTGGCGGAAAAGGCGGACAGCAGGGCGATGGCGCCGCAAAGAATGGCGGCGCTGCGCAAGCTCCCGGGTTCCTGTCCGCGCCGATTCGTCAGCCAGTCGGCAAGGCGCACGAGGGCGATGGCGGACAGGATGACGATGGTCAGCGTCGTCAGCCAGACGAAGCGGTATTCCTTGTGGCCGATCAGGCTGTGCACGATCAGGTTGGCCAGTGTTGCCAGCATGAGCGGTCGATAGCGCCGTCCGGCCAGCACCGCTCCCACCAGCGCCGGGGCGAAGACCGGCCAGAGATGCTGCTGGAGCATCCCGAGGTAGGCAAGCGGCGGTGAAGTGCCGAAGCGCGCGGCGATGCCTTCGCCGATGTTCTTGGATATGCCGACCACGACCCAGCCGAACGGCGGCAATCCGGCGGCGAGGTCACTTGCCGCGCCGACCAGTAGCGCGGCCAGTCCGCCGAGCATGACAGGCACCCAGCGCCCACGGTCCACGCGCAGGGCGGCCAGCGCCAGAACGCCGGCAAAAACCGCGTATTGCATGCGCACCAGCACGGCGAGGCCCAGCAGCAGCCCGCTCAGCACGAGCGCGCGCCGCGAGGTGCGCCGATCGAGGAGCAAGGCCGCGCCCGGCAGCATGAGCGCGGCGCCCAGACTTTCGGCCAGCATCAACTCGCTGAAAAGCACGCTTTCCCACCAGACCGACGCTGCGAAGAGCGCAACCAGTGCGGCGGCGCGCGAGTGGAGGGCGCCAAGACGATAGGCCGCGGGCAGGACCAGCAGGTTCAGTGCCAGGAATGCCGCGCGGGCGATGGCGACGGGCAGCATGGTGCCGGGGCCAAGCGCGTGGCCGAGCCAGACGGGCAGGGCAAGCACTTGCGGGATCAGCGCATTGCGCAGGCCCACGCGCCATTCCCAGGGGACTACGCCATGACCGGTCACGAACCGGTTGGCCTGCTCGAGATACTGGAGCAGTTCGTCCGAGTAGGCGATGTCGTAAAGCGAGAACGCCCGCACCCGCAGGGCCAGCGCTGCGATCAGGGTGAGGACGACGAGCAGCTTCCAGCCCGGGGACACGCGTTCCCCCCGTTCCTGCCCCGATGTCCGGTCAGCCCGATCTTGCCCCATCGCACCCATGCTTAGTCCTCGCCGGCGGGCTTGTCACCGCATTGCGTCGGGGGTGATCCACGGCTCTTCCGCCTTTGCGCTTGCGGCGCGACTCGCCCTTGTGCCATAGGAACAAACCATGATCGCCAAGCTTACAGGTCTGCTCGACGATACCGGCCCGGACTGGGCGATCATCGACGTCAACGGGGTGGGATACCTCGTCCATTGCTCGGCCCGCACGCTCGAGCATCTTGGCATTCGCGGCGACAGGGTGGTCGTCCATACCGAAATGCAGGTGTCCGAAACCGACCAGCGCCTCATCGGCTTTGCCAGCGCGGCAGAGCGCAACTGGTTCCGCCTGCTGACGGCCGTGCAGGGCGTCGGTTCAAAGGTGGCGCTTGCGATCCTCTCGGCCCTCAACACCGAGGAACTGCAGCGCGCTTGCGCCGGCGGTGACGCCGCGATGGTCGCTCGGGCCAATGGCGTCGGGCCGAAACTGGCAAGCCGGATCGTCAACGAGCTGAAGGAAAAGGCCGGCGGCATGCCGACCGCGCCGGGCTCCCCGGGTGTGGCGACGTCAGCAGCGCCCGCAGGTTCGGTCAGCGCCGATGCGGTCTCCGCGCTGCAGAACCTCGGCTTCAAGCCCGCCATCGCCAGCGCCGCAGTGGCTCATGCGATGGGCGAACTGGGCGATGACGCCGACCTCAACGCCATCGTTCGCGTGGCCCTCAAGAGGGCTGCGGGGTGACTTCAGGAATTACCCCGGCACCTCACCCTGAACTTGTTTCAGGGTCCATTCCACCCCAAGCGGCCAGGTCATGACCGATAACCCCATCCTCACTTCGTCCCGTCAGCCCGAGGATGCCGACGCGGCGCTGCGTCCCAAGACGCTTGAGGAGTTCGTCGGACAGGCGGGCGCCAAGGACAACCTGCGCATCTTCATCGAGTCTGCCAAGTCGCGGCGCGAGGCGATGGATCACGTGCTCTTCTTCGGCCCTCCGGGGCTGGGCAAGACCACGCTGGCGCAGATCGTCGCGCGCGAACTGGGCGTGGGCTTTCGTGCCACCTCCGGCCCGGTGATCGCGAAAGCGGGCGACCTCGCCGCGCTGCTGACCAATCTGGAACAGGGGGACGTCCTGTTCATCGACGAGATTCACCGGCTAAACCCGGTGGTAGAGGAAGTGCTCTATCCGGCGATGGAGGACCGTGCCCTCGATCTCATCATCGGCGAGGGGCCTTCCGCGCGCTCGGTGCGAATCGACCTGCCGCCTTTCACCCTGATCGGCGCGACGACCCGGCAGGGGCTGCTGCAGACGCCCTTGCGCGACCGTTTCGGCATCCCCGTGCGCCTGCAGTTCTACACCGTGCCCGAGCTTGAACATGTCGTCACGCGCGGCGCGGGACTGCTGGGCATCGGCATGGACAAGGGCGGGGCGACCGAGATCGCCCGCCGTTCGCGGGGAACGCCGCGCGTGGCCGGGCGGCTGATGCGCCGGGTGCGCGACTTCGCACATGTCGCGGGAAGCGATGTCATTACCCGCGCCATTGCCGACGATGCGCTCACCCGGCTCGAAGTCGATTCGATCGGCCTCGATGCGCAGGACCGGCGCTACCTCCACATGATCGCCGACATCTACAAGGGCGGTCCGGTTGGCGTCGAGACGCTGGCCGCGGGCCTCTCGGAGCCGCGCGACACGATCGAGGAGGTGATCGAGCCCTATCTGATCCAGCTCGGCCTCGTCGCGCGCACAGCGCGCGGGCGTTGCCTCAACGATCTGGGCTGGAAGCATCTGGGATTGACGCCGCCCGCAGGGCCGCAGGGCGGGCTTTTCGATTCGGAGCAATCGACTGACTAGCTTCGAAAAAGCGTCGGAGACGTTTACAGAATCGGCATCTGGCAGTCCCGTTTCGGTACAGGCCTTGGGGCTTGATGATTAATTAACCGCGTTTCCCGCTTCGGGACGCCCGATTCACGGTTAACGCCGTTGTCGCGTTAAGCTTTCTGCGTGTTCTCTGTGCCAGATGGACTGGTCGGTTAGCCATTCAGGCAGCCGCAAAGACCAAACGGAACAAAGAGAGCTTCGCTTATGTCGGTTCGGATGGCCCTTGCAAAATTGTCTGCCTGCGCGGCAGGCTGCGCCATCATTGGGGGCGGCGCCGTCCACGTGGCGGAAACCCCTTCCAAGGAAGTGCAGTACCGCAAGGTCAAGCAGGCCAAGGTCGCTCAGCCCAAGCCGGTCAAGCGCGTGGTGAAGAGGGAACTTCCGCGCGAAACCAAGCGCGTGCGCAAGATCATCAAGAGGACCTGCTGCGAACAGCCTGAAATGGCCATGGTGCCGCTTCCGCCTCCTTACATCCCGCCGGCCCCCCAGCCGCCGGTCGGCGGCAGCGGTGGCGGCGTGCCGGTGGTGATCGGCGGCGGGCCGCTGGGCGGTTTCGGCGGCGGCTTCTTCGGCGGTTTCTTCGGTGGCGGCGGTGGCGGCGGAGGAAACGTCGTGATCAGTTCCACGACCAGCGGCGGATCGACCTCGACCTCGACCGGCGGCCTGACCTCCACGACGACGGGCGGCTCCACTTCGACGTCCAGTTCGAGCGGCGGCGTAACCTCGACCACGGGCGGCGTGACCTCGACCACGGGCGGCGTAACTTCGACCACGGGAGGTGTGACTTCGACGACATCGACCAGCTCGGGTAATGTTTCGACCAGCTCCTCGTCGTCCTCCTCGTCGAGTTCGTCGTCGTCGTCGTCCAGTTCATCTTCGAGTTCGTCAGGCGGCACAACCTCCAGCGGCGGTTCAAGCGGCTCGTCCTCTTCGTCGAGCAGCAGCTCGTCCTCCTCGGGTTCCTCGTCCTCGACCAGCAGTTCGTCTTCCTCGAGCAGTTCCTCGTCGTCGGGCGGTTCGACCACTTCGGGCGGACCGCCTCCGCCTCCTCCGCCTCCTCCTCCTCCGCACGACGTGCCCGCGCCGCCGATGCTCATTCTGTTCGGAGCGGCTGCCGCGACAGTCGTTGGCCGGCGTCGCCTCGCCAAGGGCAAGACGGACGGCCGATAGCCGGCGCAAACCCGTTCCAAGGGGGGAAGGGCGGCACTTCGGTGCCGCCCTTTTTGCTTGAGCGCCGCACGCTGCGTGACATTCGCTGGTTGGGAAGCGGGAGCATCACCTTGGCGCGATGACGTCGCCAGCGAGCCTCGATGCGGATTGCGCTCAAAGAAAAACCCCGCCCCGCGCGATGCGGGACGGGGCATTGTCTCAGCCGTCAGGAAAGGGCGATCAGGCCGCCAGCTTGCGCAGCACGTACTGCAGGATGCCGCCGTTGTTGAAGTATTCGAGTTCGTTGGCGGTATCGATGCGGCACAGCGCAGTGAAGGTGAAGGTCGAGCCGTCCGGACGGGTCACTTCGACTTCGACGTCCTGGCGCGGCTTGAGGGTGGCGACGCCCCGGATGGTGAAGGCATCGTCACCGGTCAGGCCAAGGCTCTGGCGGGTATCGCCGTCCTTGAACTGCAGCGGCAACACGCCCATGCCGACCAGGTTCGAGCGGTGGATGCGCTCGTAGCTCTCGACGATGACGGCGCGAACGCCCAGCAGGTTGGTGCCCTTGGCCGCCCAGTCGCGCGAGGAGCCGGTGCCGTATTCCTTGCCGGCGACGACCACCAGCGGCGTGCCCTGCTCCTTGTACTTCATCGCGACATCGTAGACCGGCATCACTTCCTCGCCGAAGCGCGAAATGCCGCCCTCGGTACCCGGAACCATTTCGTTGCGGATGCGGATGTTGGCGAAGGTGCCGCGCATCATCACTTCGTGGTGGCCACGGCGCGAGCCGTAGGAGTTGAAGTCGGCCTTGGCGACCTGGTGCTCCATGAGCCACTGGCCCGCGGGGCTGTCTGCCTTGATCGAGCCGGCCGGCGAGATGTGGTCGGTGGTGACCGAATCGCCGAGGATCAGCAGCGGCTTGGCCTCGATGATGTCGTTGACCGGCGCCGGGGTCATTTCCATGCCCTCGAAGTACGGCGGGTTGGCGACATAGGTCGAACCGGCGCGCCAGTTGTAGGTTTCCGAACCGACGACGTTGATCGCCTGCCAGTGCTCGTCGCCCTTGTAGACGTCCGCGTAGCGGGCCTGGAACATCGAGCGGTCGACGCATGCGGCCATGGTTTCGGCGACTTCGAGGTTGGTCGGCCAGATGTCCTTGAGGAACACGTCCTGGCCGTCCTTGCCCTGACCGATCGGGGTGGTGGTGAAGTCTTCGACCACCGTGCCCTTCAGCGCGTAGGCGACGACCAGCGGCGGCGAGGCGAGGAAGTTGGCGCGCACGTCGGGGCTGACGCGGCCTTCGAAGTTGCGGTTGCCCGAAATGACCGCCGAAGCGACGAGACCGTTTTCGTTGATCGCCTTGCTGATCGGTTCCGCCAGCGGGCCGGAATTGCCGATGCAGGTGGTGCAGCCGTAGCCGACGAGATTGAAGCCGATGTTGTCGAGGTGCGACTGGAGGCCGGCCTTGTTGAGATAGTCGGTGACGACCTGCGAGCCCGGGGCCAGCGAGGTCTTGACCCAGGGCTTCGGCTTCAGGCCCAGCTCATCGGCTTTCTTGGCGACGAGACCGGCAGCAATCAGCACGCTCGGGTTCGAGGTGTTGGTGCAGCTGGTGATGGCCGCGATCATGACGTCGCCGTCGGTGATCGAGAAGTCCTTGCCTTCGACCGGAACGCTCTGGCGCTCCTTCTTGTAGGTTTCGGCCATGTCCTTGTTGAACACGTCGTCGACCTCGGTGAGGATGACCTTGTCCTGCGGACGCTTCGGGCCGGCAAGCGAGGGCACGACGGTCGACAGGTCGAGTTCGAGAGTCGAGGAGAAGATCGGCTCGGGCGCACCCGGCTCCATCCAGAAGCCCTGCTCCCTGGCATAGGCTTCGACGAGGGCGATCTGCTCTTCTTCGCGGCCGGTGAGGCGCAGGTAGTCGATGGTCTTGTCGTCGATGCCGAAGAGGCCGCAGGTCGCGCCGTATTCCGGGGCCATGTTGGCGAGCGTGGCACGGTCGGCGAGGCTCAGCGAGGCGAGGCCCTCGCCGTAGTATTCGACGAACTTGCCGACCACGCCGTGCTTGCGCAGCATGTTGGTGCAGGTCAGCACGAGGTCGGTGGCGGTGACCCCTTCCATCAGTGTGCCGGTGAACTTGAAGCCCACGACTTCGGGGATGAGCATCGAAACCGGCTGGCCGAGCATCGCGGCTTCGGCCTCGATGCCGCCGACGCCCCAGCCCAGCACGCCAAGGCCATTGACCATGGTGGTGTGGCTGTCGGTGCCCACGCAAGTGTCGAAGTAGGCGACCGTTTCACCGTTCTGGTCCTCGCTGGTCCACACCGACCTGGCGATGTTCTCCAGGTTCACCTGGTGGCAGATCCCGGTGCCCGGGGGAACCGCGTAGAAGTTGGAGAGCGACTTGGAACCCCACTTGAGGAAGTCGTAGCGCTCCATGTTGCGGTGGTATTCGATCTCGACGTTCTGCTCGAACGCCTTGGGGTGGCCGAACTCGTCGACCATGACCGAGTGGTCGATGACGAGGTTGACGGGAACCTGCGGGTTGATCTTGGAGGTATCGCCGCCCAGCGAGGCGATCGCGTCGCGCATCGCGGCAAGGTCGACGACGCAGGGAACGCCGGTGAAGTCCTGCAGGAGAACGCGGGCCGGGCGGTACTGGATTTCCTCGCCGGTCACCGGGTTCTTCTGCCAGTCGGCAATGGCCTGGATGTCGTCGGTCGAGACGGTGAAGCCGCCGTCCTCGAATCGTAGCAGGTTCTCGAGAAGGACCTTCATCGAGAAGGGCAGACGCGAAACGTCGCCGATCTTCTCGGACGCTTTCTTCAGCGAATAGTAGGCGACCTGCTTGCCGCCGACGGTCATGGTGCTGCGGGTGCCGAGCGTATCCTGTCCGACTTGGGTCATGGTAGGCAATTTCCCCTTGGTTATGGAGCTTGCCTCCCTGATCGGGCGGCCCAGAGGGAATCGCGGGCCGTGCTGCAGTGCGACAAGCGGATTCGTTGCCCTGCGGATGCGCGCTCACGGGTCTCAGGTCAAGGGGGCGTGCCCTGCTACTAAGGGCCGGTTTTCGCGTTTTTTGCGCCGATTAGACATCCCACGACGATGAGAAGTGCGCCGCCCACTGTCGCAATTCCCACCTCCTCGCTGAATTGCAGCCAGCCGAACAGGGCTGCCCAGAGGAAGCCGGTGTACTCGATCGGAACCAGAACCTGGGCTTCCGCGCGGGCATAGCCCCAGGACAGGAACAGGATCGCCATCGTCGCGAGGGCCGCTCCGGCCAGGGTCAGGCGCAGGCTGGCGGCGTCGGGCGTCACTGCCAGCCAGGGCGAAAAGGCCAAAAATATCATCGCGACGATAAGATTCTGGAACAGCGCGATCTCGACCGGGCCGGCCAGCAGCGCCTGCTTGCGCTGGAACACCAGGTTGAGGGCGTAGAACAGGGCCGAGCAGAGGATCGCGGCGACACCCTCGACGGCTTCGGGCGAATAGCTGCCGTCGCCCAGTCGGCCGGCAGCGATGATCAGTACGCCGATGACGCCCATCGCTGCGGCAACTATGGCCCGCGGGCGGATTTTCTCGCCGAGCAGAAGCGAGGCGAAATAGAGCGCGACGATCGGCGAGATGAATGACAGGGCGATCGCTTCCGCCATCGGGATTCGCACAAGGCCATAGAAGAACAGCCCGGCCATGGCCGCAACGATGGCGGCGCGCTGGGCATGGATGCGCAGGACCTTGCGGTTCGGCAGCGGCCTTCCCGCGAAAAACCAGATCGGTAGTGCGAGCAGGGTGCCGAAAATGTTGCGAAAAAGCAGTGCGGTGAAGACCCCGGTGGCGATCGAGGCCCCTTTCATTGCCGCATCCATGGCGCTGAACGCCGCAATTCCCGTGCAGACGGACAGGACAGGCAGTAGTGTGGATACCGGCTTGCTCGAATCCGCTTGCATGGCCCCTCCTGTCGGGCCCGGTTCATTTGTGCGCAAGCAATTCATCGCAGGCTCAGGACAAATCCTTGAAGAGTAGGCTATGAGGGAGCAAATCGGGGCCGTAAGCGCTTCGTGAACGGCTCCTTGCGGCAGTTCCTTGGTTCTAGAGAATATCGGGCAGGTTTCGAAGAATATGACGAGTTTCAAGCGGTTCGGCTTTACGGCGCTTTCGACGGCGATGGCGGTAAGCCTGACGGCGCAGCCCGTGCTTGCGCAGCGCATCAAGACCGAGATGCCCGAGGACATCCTGCCCAAGCCGGCTGCGGCCAAGCCCGCGACGGCGACGACTGCTCCGGCCACATCGCCCGCTCCAGCGACGATCCCGATGCAGTCTCCGGTCAATCCCGCCAGCCAGCAGCCGTTGCCGGGCGCGAACGGCACGGTGTCCGAACCGGTCGTGCAGCCGATCTTCCTGGCCGAACCGGTGATGTCGTGGTCGCTGGCCGATGCCAAGGCGCTGCTCTCGACGATCGAATATATCGGCAAGGAAGGCCTGCTTCCGGCCGACTACCAGCCAGCAGCACTCAAGGCCGCCATTGCCGGCGGCGAAAGCGATGCGCTCGATGCCCTGGCGAGCAAGGTCTTCGCCTGGCTGATCGAGGACCTGCGCGACGGGCGTACACCGATGGAAGCGCGGGTGCAGTGGTTCGCGGTCGATCCCGACCAGGACGACATGCCGACCGCGCAGATCATGGCGCAGGCCCTGTCCGACCATGACGTCCCGGGCGTGGTCGACAAGCTGGCGCCCACGGTGCCCGACTATGCCGCCCTCAAGGCCGAACTGGCGGTAACGCCGATGGCGAACAAGGCCAAGCGCGCGCTGATCCTCGCCAACATGGACCGCTGGCGCTGGCTCGCCCGCGACCTCGGCGATGTCTACCTGCTGACCAACGTGCCCGAGTTCCAGCTGCGCCTGACGGTCAGGAACAAGATCATCCGCACCTACCGCACGGTCGTCGGCAAGCCGGGGCGCACTGCGACCCCGCAGCTGGCCGAGACAGTGACGGCGGTCGTCTTCAACCCGACCTGGACGGTCCCGCAATCGATCGTGCAGGGCGAGGGCCTCGGCCAGAAAGTCCTGAACAACCCGCGCTGGGCCAAGGCTGCCGGCTACAAGGCGACCAAGGGCGCTGACGGGACGATCTACGTCGTCCAGCAGCCGGGACCGACCAACTCGCTGGGCCTGATGAAGATCGACATGCCCAACCCGCACGCGATCTACCTGCACGACACGCCTGCCAAGCAGTACTTCGATGAGGACGTCCGGGCTTTCAGCCACGGTTGCATCCGCACCGAACGCGCGGTGGAGTTGGGCATGACCATGGCGATCCTCGGTGCCAAGATGCCGGCAGCCGAAGCGGCCGACATCTCGCGCTCGGGCGAATATACCAAGGTGGAGATGACCCGCACCTTCCCGGTGTACCTGACCTACTTCACCATCGCCCGCTCGATCGACGGGGAACTCAAGCAGTTCAACGACATCTACGGTCGCGACAAGCCGGTGCTCGACAGCTTCACTCAGCCGCGCCAGCTCAAGACCACGCAGCGCACCAGCGACGAAGAGATCATCGAACTCGACAACCCGCTCTGAGCGGCGCAGCGCAGCCTACTGCAATGCCTGGTGGCGTCGTTACCCCGGACCCGATCCGGGGTCGCGCCTGCGCGGGGATGATGGAACTGGCTGGGGCAAAGCCACGTCAATCGTCTCGATTGTCATCCTGAACGCGTTTCAGGATCCATCTGTCGGAGCGCGCCGAGCATTCTCGGCAGCGTAACCTGAACCGGAAGTTCGCCGTCGAAGCCTCTCAGAACTGTCGGATTACCGCCAGGAAGGCATCGCCGTAAGCGTCGAGCTTGCGCGAACCGATGCCGCCGATTTCGCCCATTGCGGCGAGCGACGCGGGCTGGACCGTCGCCATCTCGCGCAAGGTGGAATCGTGGAAGATGACGTAGGGCGGCACGCCTGCTTCTGCGGCGAGATCGCGGCGCAGCGCGCGAAGCGCTTCGAACAGCGGATTGCCGACGGGATTGGCGCCGGTGTCGCGGCTGCTTGCGCCGCCACGCCGCTTGCGCTCGCGCTTGGGGGGCAGGACAATCGGCACGCTGGCCTCGCCCTTGAGGATTTCGCGCGCATCGCCGCCCAGTGCGAGGCCACCGTGTTCGGTCGGGATCAGGCTGCCACGGGCCTGCAGCGCGCGGGCCAGCGGCTTGAGCAGGGGCTTTTCGTCCTCGGTCATGATCCCGAAGACCGAAAGCTGGTCATGCCCGCGCTGGAGCACGCGGTCGTCGGCGATGCCGGTCAGCACCTTTTCGAGGTGACCCAGGCCATAGGACTGCCCGGTGCGATAAACGGCCGAAAGCAGCTTGCGCGCCAGTTCGGTCATGTCGGCGACGCCCGGGGGCTCAAGGCAATTGTCGCAGTTGCCGCAAGTGGGCGCGGGGTCCTCGCCGAAGTGGCGGAGCAGGACGGCGCGGCGGCATTGGGCGGTTTCGACCAGCCCTGCCAGCGAATCGAGCCGCTGGCGCTCGGACTGCTGGCGGCGCTCTTCCACTTCCGACAAGCGGATGCGCGCGCGGGCGAAGTCGTCCGCCCCCCAGAACATCACCGCGACGGAAGGGTCGCCGTCACGCCCGGCGCGTCCGGTTTCCTGGTAGTAGCCCTCGATCGACTTGGGGATGCCGGCATGGGCGACGAAGCGCACGTCGGGCTTGTCGATGCCCATGCCGAAGGCAACCGTGGCGACCATCACCATGTCCTCGCTGGCAACGAAGGCCGCCTGGTTGCGTGCGCGAATCTCTGGCGAAAGACCGGCGTGGTAGGGCAGGACCCGGCGACCGGTGGCGGCCAGGGTCTCGGCCAGCTGCTCGACGCGGGCGCGGGTCGGGGCGTAGATGATGCCGGGGCCGGGGTTCTCTTCCAGCAGCGTCTTGAGCTGGCGCGCGGCATTCTCGCGCGGGCGGATCGCATAGCGGATGTTGGGCCGGTCGAACCCGGCGACGATCAGGCCGTCATCGGCAATGCCGAGCTGGGCGAGGATGTCGGCGCGGGTATGGTGGTCCGCGGTCGCGGTAAGGGCAAGGCGCGGTACTTGCGGAAATGCGTCGAGCAGCGGGCGCAGCAGCCGGTAGTCTGGCCGGAAATCGTGCCCCCATTCGGAAACGCAGTGCGCTTCGTCGATGGCGAAGAGCGAGACGCGCGCCTTGGACAGCAGCTCGCGGAAATGCGGCTGGCTGGCGCGTTCCGGGGCGACGTAGAGCAAGTCCAGCTCGCCCTCGCGGAACCGGTCGATGGTCACTTCGCGGTCGGTATCGGCACTGGTGAGGGTCGCGGCGCGGATGCCGTTGGCCGTGGCGGAACGCAACTGGTCGTGCATCAGGGCGATCAGCGGGCTGACGACCACGCAAGTGCCTTCCAGCATGACCGCCGGAAGCTGGTAGGTCAGCGACTTGCCCGCGCCGGTGGGCATGACCGCCAGCGTCGACTGGCCCGCCAGCACGCGCGAGACGACATGTTCCTGCACGCCGCGAAAGGCGGTGAAGCCGAAAGTGGCGTGAAGGGCATCGAGTGCGTCGGGAAGCAGGTCGGCAACAGGCACGGGGGGCTTATGGCAGACGCGGCCATGGCCTGGGAACCGCCCGGGGGTTAATTTTCCGCCGTTGCGGTGTCCGGCCTGCGAAGATTTCGCGCCCGGACATGCGCAAACCGGTTCGATCCGGGGCAATTCCGGGGCATGTGGGATAAATCACAGCAGCGCTGTGCAGACGCGCACAGACCCGCCCGCCGCCTGGCGCCATAGTGGGTTCATCGAAAGACAGCCCCGGCAAGCGGGCTGCACATGCGAGGGAACAAGCACATGGAACCGACTGCAGGAAAGATTTTCGGAATGATCGGCGGAGCCGTCCGCCTGGCCACCCAGGCCGCCCTTGTCCCGGCCCCGGCAGGCATGCCGCGCTGGATCGCAGCGACCGGTCATTTTCCCGTTCCCGGCCGCCGGCCGGTGCAGGCCGGCCGGTAGGCAGGTCTGTCGTGGGGGGCGGGTTCCGGGCGCGGGGGCGGCCCGGAACCCGTTAACGTGCGGGCCCTGTCGGCTTGCGAGCGCGTTGTCGCTCAGTCGAGGTTGGGACGCAGCCAGCGTTCGGCCGTCGCCAGCTCCACCCCGCGCCGTCCGGCGTAGTCCTCAAGCTGGTCCCGGCCGATGCGCGCAACGCCGAAATACTGGCTTTCCGGATGGGCAAAGTAGAAGCCCGAAACCGCGGCGGTCGGCAGCATCGCCTGGCTTTCGGTCAGCACGATTCCGGCATTGTCCTGCGCCTTGAGCAGGTCGAACAGGATCGGCTTGAGCGAGTGGTCCGGGCAGGCCGGGTAACCGGGGGCCGGGCGGATACCGCGATATTCCTCGCGGATCAGCGCTTCGTTGGTGAACTGCTCTTCCGGCGCATAGCCCCACAGGGTGGTGCGCACGTGGCTGTGCAGGCGTTCGGCGAAGGCTTCGGCGAAGCGGTCGGCCAGCGCCTTGAGCAGGATGTCCGAATAGTCGTCGTGTGCGGCCTGGAAGCGTGCGAGGTGCGGTTCGATGCCGTGGATGCCGACCGCGAAGCCGCCGAGCCAGTCGTCCTGCGTATCGATGAAGTCCGAAAGGCAGAAGTTGGCGCGGCTGCGCGATTTCTTGAACTGCTGGCGCAGGAAGGGAAGGCGGGTGCCGTCTTCCAGCAGAACGTCGTCACCTTCGCGGTGAGCCGGCCAGAAGGCGCAGACGCCCTTGGCCGTCAGCCACTTCTCGCTGACGATCTTTTCCAGCATCGCCTTGGCGTCGGCGAACAGGTTGCGGGCGCTTTCGCCCACCACTTCGTCCTTTAGGATCGCCGGGTAGGTACCGGCCAGTTCCCAGGCGCGGAAGAAAGGCGTCCAGTCGAACGTCTCGACGAGATCGGCGAGGTCCCATGCCTCGAAAACGTGCAGCCCGGGCTGCACCGGGGCAGGGGCCTTGTCGGCGAAGTCGGGCTTGAACGCGTTCTCGCGGGCATCGGCCAGCGCCAGCAGGTCCGACTGGCCCTTGCCCTCGCGTGCCTCGCGCACTTTCTGGTAGTCGATGGCGACCGAGGACTTGAAGCCTTCGGCCTGCGTGTCCGACAGCAGCTGCGAGGCGACGCCGACCGCGCGGCTGGCGTCGAGCACATGGATCACCGGGCCTTCGTAGGCCGGATCGATGCGCAGCGCGGTGTGGACCTTGCTGGTCGTCGCCCCGCCGATCAGCAGCGGGATGTTCATCTGCGCGCGCTGCATTTCCTCGGCCACGGTCACCATCTCGTCGAGCGAGGGGGTGATGAGGCCGGAGAGGCCGATGATGTCGGCATCGTTCTCGTTGGCGCTTTCGAGGATCTTCGACCAGGGAACCATGACGCCCAGGTCGATCACTTCGTAGCCGTTGCACTGCAGGACGACGCCGACGATGTTCTTGCCGATGTCATGGACGTCGCCCTTGACGGTGGCCATGATGATGCGGCCCTTGGCCTTGGCGCCTTCTTCCTTCTCCGCCTCGATGAAGGGGATGAGGTGGGCGACGGCCTTTTTCATGACGCGCGCGGACTTGACGACCTGCGGCAGGAACATCTTGCCCGAGCCGAACAGGTCGCCGACGACGTTCATGCCGTCCATCAGCGGCCCTTCGATCACCTCGATCGGCCGCCCGCCACGGTCTGCCGCGGCCTGGCGCGCTTCCTCGGTATCCCCGACGACATAGGCGTCGATGCCCTTCACCAGCGCGTGCTCCAGCCGCTTGGTCACTTCCCACCCGCGCCATTCCTCGGCGGCCTTTTCGGCGGCCTTGTCCTGGCCCTTGAAGCTCTCGGCGAGTTCGATGAGGCGCTCGGTCGCATCCTCGCGGCGCATCAGGATCACGTCTTCGCAGGCGTCGCGCAGCACCGGGTCGATCTGGTCGTAGACGTCGAGCTGTCCGGCATTGACGATTGCCATGTCGAGCCCGGCCGGGATCGCATAGTAGAGGAACACCGAGTGCATTGCCCGGCGCACCGTCTCGTTGCCGCGGAAGCTGAACGACAGGTTCGACAGGCCGCCCGAGAAATGCACGTGCGGGCAGGCCTCGCGGATTTCCTTCACCGCCTCGATGAAGTCGAGCGCGTAGCGGTCGTGCTCCTCGATGCCGGTGGCGACGGCGAAGACGTTGGGATCGAAGATGATGTCCTCGGGCGGGAAGCCGATGCCGGTCAGCAGCTTGTAGGCGCGCTTGCAGATCTCGACCTTGCGCTGCCTGGTGTCGGCCTGGCCGGTCTCGTCGAAGGCCATGACGACTACGGCGGCGCCGTAGGTCATGCACTTGCGCGCCTGTTCGAGGAACGGTGCCTCGCCTTCCTTCATGCTGATCGAGTTGACGATCGGCTTGCCGGACACGCACTTGAGGCCGGCCTCGATCACCTCCCACTTCGAGCTGTCGATCATCACCGGCACGCGCGCGATGTCGGGCTCGGCGGCGATCAGCTTGAGGAAGGTGGTCATCGCCTCGACGGCGTCGAGCAGGCCCTCGTCCATGTTGACGTCGATCACCTGCGCGCCGTTCTCGACCTGCTGGCGGGCCACTTCGACGGCGGCGGGATAGTCGCCGGCCATGATCAGCTTCTTGAACTTGGCCGATCCGGTGACGTTGGTGCGCTCGCCGACATTGACGAAACGGGCAGATGAAGGTGTCGCGGTCATTGTTTTTCTCGTTGAATCACTGTGCCGGAACGGGCGTCAGCACGCGCGCCAGTACGAAGTCGTCATAAGTCTTGCCGCCGACATCGAAGCGGCGGGTCCCGATCGTCTCGAAGCCGTGCTTGGCATAGAACGAAAGGGCTCGGTGGTTGTCTTCCTTCACGCCGAGCAGGAGGCGCGTATGGCCCGGGGTCGCGGCTGCGACCGCCTGCATCAGGGCGCTGGCAAGCACCGTGCCCTGGTAGCGCGAGAGCATGTAGATGCGCTTGAGTTCGAGGTCGCCCTCCTGCGCCAGTTCCAGTTCCGGTGCGCAGACCATGGCGTAGCCGACGGGGGCGTGGCCCGGTTCGACTTCCGCCAGCCAAGCCTTGGCGCCCTTGGCCAGGTAGGCGCGGTAGGTCTCGGCGCTGTGCTGGTGGACGCAGTGGGAGACGATGCCGCTGCCGTCGACGATACCCGCAAAACTCTCGAGAAACGTCGCCGAACCGATGAGCGAGAGGGCCTCCGCATCGTCGGGGCCCGCCTGCCGGATGCGCCAGATGGGTATGTCGTCCATGGCCTGTGTTCCTGCCACTTCAAGCTGCCATGATGAAGGGTTCGAGACCTGCCAACCGCGTGACCGGTTCCAGTGAGGGAACCTTGCGCGGGGCCACGCCCTTCACCTGCTGCGCGATTGCCGCGATATGGGCCGGGGTGGAGCCGCAGCAGCCGCCCAGCACGTTGACCTGGCCCGCGACGGCCCACTCGCCGACAAAGCCCGCGGTCGTGTCGGGCATCTCGTCGTAGGCGCCCAGTTCGTTGGGCAGGCCGGCGTTGGGATAGATCATGATAAGCGTGTCGGCGATTTCCGACAGCGTCTTGACGTGCGGGCGCAGCTGGGTGGCGCCGAACGAGCAGTTGAGCCCGATCGTGATCGGCCTGGCATGGCGCACCGCGTGCCAGAACGCCTCGACCGTGTGGCCGGAAAGGTTGCGGCCCGAAAGGTCGGTCAGCGTCATCGACAGCATGATCGGCACTTCGCGGCCCAGCTCGGCCTCGAGCTGCTTGACCGCCATGATGCCGGCCTTGGCGTTGAGCGTGTCGAACACCGTCTCGATAAGGATGAAGTCCGCTCCGCCTTCGATGAGCGCCGCGGCCTGTTCCTTGTAGACGTCGACCAGCGTGTCCCAGTCGATCTCGCGGTATCCCGGGTCGTTGACGTCGGGGCTGAGCGACAGGGTCTTGTTGGTCGGGCCGATGGCGCCGGCCACGAAGCGCGGGCGCGAAATACCGTTTGCGGCGTCCTTGGCCTGGAACTCGTCGGCGACCTTGCGGGCGAGGCGGGCCGATTCGACGTTGATCTCGCGCACGAGATGCTCGGCGCCGTAGTCGGCCTGGCTGATGCGGTTGGCCGAGAAGGTGTTGGTCTCGGCAATGTCCGCGCCTGCCTCGAAGTAGGCGCGGTGGATCGCCTCGGGCACCTCGGGCTTGGACAGCGCGAGGATGTCGTTGTTGCCCTTCTGCTCGTGGCTCAGGCCCAGGTTACCGGCGTAGTCCGCTTCGGCGAGCTTCCAGTTCTGGATTTCGGTGCCGAAGGCGCCGTCGGTAATGAGGATGCGCTTGGCAGCCTCGGCCAGGAAAGTTTCGCGAGGCGACATCAGCCGATCTCCTTGGGGCGCAGGCCGAGAAGCTGGCAGATCGCGTAAGCCTGCTCGGCGCGGTTGAGAGTGTAGAAGTGAAAGTCGCGCACACCGCCGTCATAAAGGCGCTTGCACAAGTCGGCGGCGGCGACCGCGGCGACGAGGGCGCGCGGGCCGGGGCGATCGTCGAGACCTTCGAACATGGCCTCGAGCCAGGCGGGGATCTCGGTATTGCCCGACATGCGGCGGATCGCGGCGAAGCTGGTTACCGGCATGATGCCGGGCAGGATCGGCGCAGTGATCCCGGCGGCCAGCGCCTTGTCGAGAAAGCGGAAATAGGCGTCCGTCGAGAAGAAGAACTGGGTGATCGCGCGCGAGGCGCCTGCATCCAGCTTGCGCTTGAGGTTGTCGAGATCCGCCTCTGCATTCGCCGCGTCTGGGTGGATTTCCGGATAGGCGGCGACCGAGATGTCGAACTCGTGGCGCGCCTTGATGCCGGCGACCAGATCGGCGGCATTGGCGTAGCCTTCCGGGTGGGGCACGAAGATGCTGCCGTCGGCCGGCGGCGGATCGCCGCGCAGGGCGACGATATGGCGCACGCCCGCTTCCCAGTAGCGGTCGACGATCTCGTCGATCTGGGCCTTGCTTGCCGCAACGCAGGTAAGATGGGCGGCGGGCACCAGGTCGGTTTCGCGGATGATTCGCGAAACCGTGGCATGGGTCCGCTCACGGGTGGAACCGCCCGCGCCGTAAGTGACCGAGACGAAGCTCGGGCTGAGCGGGGCAAGCTGGGTGATCGCTTCCCAGAGCTGCGTCTCCATCTTCTCCGTCTTGGGCGGGAAGAATTCGAACGAGACGGAGATATCGCCCGGCTGCACCCCGAAGAGGGGAGCGTCAGCCGGTCGGATTGCGGCGGTCATGGGCGCGCGGCCTTTCCTTTAGCATTGTCCTGGTTCGCGGGCGCCGTGCCTGAGTTGCGGCGTCCCGTCCAGATTTTCACGGTGAGAGGATCCCCCGGCAGAGCCGCGGGCGATTCGGGCGCGAAGCCCGCGTCGGTAAGAAGGCCGAGCATCTGCTCGTCCGAAAAGCCGAGTCGCGCATGGGCGTGGCGCTCACGCAGTTCTTCGCGCTCGTGCGCGGCGAGATCGACGACGGCGATGCGTCCGCCCGGGCGGGTGACCCGTGCGGCTTCGGCCAGTACGGTCCCGGGTTCCTGAGCAAAGTGCAGCACCTGGTGGAACAGCACGGTATCGAACGCCGCTTCGGCGAAGGGCAGGGCGGTAAAGTCCCCCTGTACCAGATCGAGCTTGTCCGATGGCAAAGATTGCAAGCGGGCGCGCGCAATTCGCAACATCTCCGGGCTCTTGTCGAGCGCGGTGACGTGGCTGGCGCGGTCGGCGAGAAGCTCTGCCATGCGTCCCGTGCCGGTGCCGATGTCGAGCAGCTTGCCTGCTTTCTCGCCGTCGAGCTTGCCAAGCAGCGCGGCCTCTACCGGCTCGTCGGCGCCATGGAGCTGGCGCAGTGTATCCCACTCCTGCGCATGGCGGGCGAAGTAGGCTTCGGCGCTTGCCTCGCGCGCGGCGCGAATCGCGGCGAGGTGGCGGCGATCCTCGGCGCAGCGTGCGGAAAAGGCCGCGTCGTCGCGCTCGGCAATGGCGAGAAGGCGGGCCGCGGCGGCACCCAGCGGCGGGGCCCCGTTCTCGCTCACGGCGCTGCGCAGGAAGACCCAGCTGCCTTCCTTGCGGCGCTCGGCAAGGCCGGCATCGCACAGGATCCGGATGTGGCGCGAGACCCTCGGCTGGCTCTGCCCGAGCACCTGGGCAAGCTCGCCCACGGCAAGCTCCATGTGCGCCAGAAGACGCATGATGCGCAGGCGCGTCGGCTCCGAAAGAGCCCGCAGGAGAGGGTCGATCCGCATGGAAAAGCATATAAAGATATCTTTATATGTACGCAACCCCTAGGATTTCAGCGGGTTTTGCCCCCTCTACTTCCTATTTGCGTTGCACCATAACCTCGTCTAAAGAATGGCGCTGCAGGCTTGCCTGCAAGCGTTGGCGCCTGCGCCAAACAATGCAAGGGGATTCGCATGAAGAAGATTGCTTACGCCGTGTTCGCGTCGGCTACCGCTCTGGCTCTCGCAGCTTGCGGTTCGGAAGCTCCGACCGACGAAGGTACCGAGTCGGTTGAAACCGTTCCCGGTGAAATGATGACCGGCGACGCGACGGACGCTCCCACCGAGGAAGCTACCGAAGCGATGTAATCCGGCCGGGGGTTCGGCGCCAGCCATCCGGCTCGCCGGCCCCCAGTTGCCTTCCGCCTGCATCCCGCGGGACCAACGGAAGATCTCGTCTTCGGACGGGGAAAAGCCCTCCCATCCGGGAGGGTTTTTTATTTGCGTTCTACTTGCATGACACCTGAGGCGCGGGCATCACTTCGCCTATGCCCGATACGCTGAAGATCACCCTCGCGCAGCTCAACCAGTCGGTGGGGGACATCCCGGGCAATGCAGAGGGCGTATTGGCGGCGCGCAAGCAGGCCGCAGGGTCCGACCTGATCGTCTTTCCCGAACTGCACCTCGTCGGCTATCCGCCCGAGGACCTCATTCTCAAGCCTTCCTTGATCGAGCGGGCCGCTGCCGAACTGCAGACGCTTGCCAGGGCGAGCGCCTCGGATGGGCCGGCGATGCTGGTCGGCACGGCTATCGTTCTCGATGGAGCGCTGCACAATGCGGTTGCCCTGCTCGACCAGGGCAAGGTCGCTGCCGTCCGCCTCAAGCATGAGCTGCCCAACTACGGCACTTTCGACGAGATGCGGCTGTTCCAGCCCGGACCGCTTCCCGAACCGATGATCCTGCGCGGGACGATGATCGGCGTGCCGATCTGCGAGGACATCTGGCGGCCCGAAGTCTGCCGCCATCTGGCCGATTTCGGCGCCGAGATATTCATCTGCGTGAACGGCAGCCCTTACGAGATCAACAAGGACGCGCTGCGCATCGAAGGCGTGGCCAAGCGCCGCGCGGTCGATACCGGCCTGCCGCTCGCCTATCTCAACCGCGTCGGCGGGCAGGACGAGCTGGTCTTCGACGGGGCGAGCTTCGTCATCAATGGCGACGGCGGCCTCGCCGTCCAGTTGCGCGACTGGGAAGAGCAGGTCGTCCAGACCAACTGGACCAAGACGGCGCAGGGCTGGCGCTGCGATCGCGGACAACTGGAAACGCTCGCCGTCCATCCCGAAGACATTTACTGCGCCATGGTCCTGGCGCTGCGCGACTATGTGAATCGCAACGGCTTCCCGGGCGTCGTGCTGGGTCTGTCGGGTGGAATCGATTCGGCGACATGCGCCGCCATTGCCGTCGACGCGCTCGGGGCGGAGCGGGTCTGGGGGGTGATGATGCCTTCGCGCTTCACCAGCCAGGAAAGCCTCGACGATGCCGCGGCTTGCGCAAGGGCGCTGGGCATTCGCTATTCGGTCATGCCGATCGGCTCCGCGGTGGACGGTTTCGATGCCATGCTCGGCGAGGTTTTCGAGGGCACGAATCGCGGACTGGCAGAAGAAAACCTGCAGTCGCGGGTGCGCGGCACCGCGCTCATGGCCCTGTCCAACAAGTTCGGGCCGATGCTGATGACCACCGGCAACAAGAGCGAGATGAGCGTCGGCTACGCCACGATCTACGGCGATATGGCGGGCGGCTACAATCCGCTCAAGGACGCCTACAAGATGACCGTCTTCGCGATCTCGCGCTGGCGCAACCGGCACGTGCCGCGGATTGGCCTTGGCCCCGAAGGCCCGCTGATTCCCGAACGCATGTTCACCAAGCCGCCGACGGCCGAGCTGCGGGCGAACCAGCGCGATTCGGACAGCCTGCCGCCTTACGACATGCTCGACCCGATCCTCCTCGGCCTGGTCGAGCACGACAAGAGCGTGGAACAGGTGGTTGCCGAAGGTTTCGATCGCGCGACGGTCGAGCATGTCGAACGGCTGCTGCACCTTGCCGAATACAAGCGACGCCAGGCACCTCCGGGCGTGAAGCTGACCGCGCGCAATTTCGGCCGCGACCGTCGCTATCCGATCACCCACGCCTTCCGCAGCGGCGGTGAAGTCAGCGACGTGCCGCTGGGCACAGCGGGCAGCTCGTCGACCTGAGAATCGTCTCGGCGCTTCTGTTTCCCGGCCCCAGGGCGTAAACATCCCGTTCCGGCCACCGGGCGAGGCAGGAAGGGAACGGCGATGGACTTGATGACGGCGATGCAGATCGACGGTCCGCATCAGGCGCCGCGGCGCGTGGAGAGGCCGGTGCCGCAGCCCGGGCCGGGCGAAGTGCTGGTGAAGATCGCCGCCTGTGGTGTCTGCCGCACCGACCTGCATGTTCTCGATGGCGAAGTCGCGGCGCACTATCCGGTCATTCCGGGGCACGAGATCGTCGGGCACGTCGTCACGCTGGGAGAGGGCGTGTCGGGCTTTGCCGTCGGTGAGAGGGTCGGCATCCCCTGGCTCGGTCATAGCTGCGGGGATTGCCGCTATTGCCGGGATGGGCAGGAGAACCTGTGCGACCGGCCGCAGTTCACGGGCGCCACGCGCGACGGCGGCTATGCCACCCACGTGACAGCCGATGCCCATTTCTGCTTCGCGCTGCCCGAGCGCTTTTCCGACGTGGAGGCCGCCCCGCTCCTGTGTGCGGGCCTGATCGGCTGGCGGGCCCTGCGCCTTGCCGGGCAGGCCCCGGTGATCGGGCTCTACGGTTTCGGTGCGGCGGCGCATATCCTTGCCCAGATCGCGGTGTGGCAGGGACGGCGTGTTCACGCCTTCACGCGCGATGACGATCTCGAAGGCCAGACCTTCGCCCGCTCGCTCGGCTGCGTGTGGGCCGGTGGATCGAGCGAAGCGCCCCCGGAAGAACTCGACGCCGCCCTGATCTTCGCGCCGGTGGGCGAACTGGTGCCGCTTGCGCTCAAGGCCGTGCGCAAGGGCGGGCGGGTCGTGTGCGCGGGCATCCACATGAGCGACATCCCTTCGTTCCCTTACGCCGACCTGTGGGGCGAACGGCACATCCTCTCGGTCGCCAACCTGACCCGGGAGGATGGCACGAGCTTCTTCGAAGCCGCGCAGCGCGCCGACCTGCGCATCGCCACCCAGACCTTCCCGCTCGACCAGGCGGCAGAGGCGCTGGCGGCGCTGCGTGCCGGCACAGTCCAGGGGGCGGCCGTTCTCCTGCCGAGTGGCGGGTGATCCAAGGCAAGAGCGAACTGTCCCTTTGACGCCGCGCACCGCGCGCCGTAATCGCAGCGGCCATGACGGTCACCACGCGCTTCGCTCCTTCGCCCACCGGGCACCTGCATGTCGGCAATATCCGCACGGCGCTGCATAACTGGCTGCTGGCCGAGCAGGCGGGAGGACGCTTCGTGCTGCGCATCGACGATACCGATGCCGCACGCAGCCGCGAGGAGTACGTCGAGGCGATTCGCGCCGACCTCGCCTGGCTCGGGATCCACCCGGAGGGCGAGGAGCGCCAGTCTGCCCGCTTCGCGCTTTATGAGCGCGAGTTCGAGCGGCTCAAAGCCGCAGGGCGGGTCTATCCCTGCTGGGAAAGTCCGCAGGAACTGGAACTCAAGCGCAAGGTCCTGCTCGGCCGGGGGTTGCCGCCGATCTATGACCGGGCGGCGCTGAACCTCGGTGAAGAGGAAAAGGCGGCGAAAATCGCGGCGGGCGAAATGCCGCACTGGCGTTTCCTGCTCGACCGCGAAAGCGCGATCGCGTGGGAGGACGGCATTCGCGGTCCCCAGCACTTCGATCCGGCGCAGATGTCGGACCCGGTGATCCGCCGCGCCGATGGGTCATGGCTCTACATGTTGCCTTCGGCCATCGACGACGTTGACATGGGCGTGACCGACATCCTGCGCGGTGAGGATCACGTGTCGAACACCGCCGCCCAAGTCCAGATGTTCGAAGCACTGGGCGCCGCGCCGCCGCGTTTCGCGCACGAGGCGCTGCTGGTCGGTACCGAGGGCAAGCTGTCCAAGCGGCTTGGCTCGCTGGGCGTCGCGCATTTCCGCGAGGCGGGCATCGAGCCGCAGGCCGTCGTTGCCCTGTTGGGGCGTCTCGGGACCTCGGACCCGGTCGATCCCGCGCTGGACGGGCCGGCGCTCGCGGAAAGTTTCGACTTGTCCCGTTTCGGCCGAGCGCCTGCGCGCTTCGACGAGGCGGAACTGGAACGCATCAACGCCGCCATCGTCCATGTCATGCCTTACGAGGCCGCCGCGGGTCGCTTGCCGGAGGGCATGGACGCCGCGGCCTGGGAAACGGTGCGGCCCAACCTCTCGCACGTTCATGAGGCGGCGGACTGGTGGCAGGTCGTGACCGGCCCGGTCGAGGCGCCTGCATTCGACGACGAGGCGAAGGCCTACCTTGCGCAGGCGGCGCAGACGCTGGCGGCGATGGACTGGCAGATCGATGCCTGGAAGGCGCTGACCGGCGCGCTCAAGGATGCAACCGGGCGCAAGGGCAAGGCGCTGTTCCTGCCGCTGCGCCAGGCGCTGACCGGGCGCGAGCATGGGCCGGACATGGCCGCCCTGCTGCCCCTGATAGGGCGGGATGCGGCGCTTGAACGTCTAGTGACTGCCTCGCAGGGCTGAGCGCCCCGCGAGGAAATCGGCCTGTAAGGCGGCGTCAGGCCCTCATTCCATGCACCAGCCGTGGCTGGCGATCAGCGACTGGCCGGTGAGCGCATTGGTTTCGAAGGCAGCGAAGAACAGCGCCACTTCGGCGATGTCCTCGACCGTGGTGAACTCTGTGTCGACGGTCTGGCCGAGCATGACCTTGCTGACGACTTCCTCTTCGGAAATGCCCAGTTCCTTGGCCTGTTCGGGGATCTGCTTGTCGACCAGCGGGGTCTTCACGAAGCCCGGGCAGATCACGTTGGTGCGCACGCCCTTCTTGCCGCCTTCCTTGGCGATCACCCGCGAAAGGCCGAGCAGGCCATGCTTGGCGGTGACGTAGGCGGACTTGAGCGGGCTCGCTTCCTTGGAGTGGACCGAGCCCATGAAGATGATCGAGCCGGACTTTTGCCGGTACATGTGCGGGATCACCGCCTTGGAAGTCAGGAATGCGCCGTCGAGGTGAATGGCGAGCATCTTCTTCCAGTCGGCGAAGGCGAATTCCTCGATCGGGTTGACGATCTGGATTCCCGCGTTGGACACGAGGACATCAACCGTGCCCCAGGCATCGACGACCTTGGCGACGCCATCGTTGACCTGTTCCTCGCTGGTTACGTCCATGGCCAGGGCCATCGCCTCGACGGAGAACTTCTCGCGGATGTCCGAAGCAGCCTTCTCTGCCGCATCGATGTTGAGATCGGCAATCGCCACCTTGCCGCCCTCGGCGGCGTAGCGGTGCGCGATGGCATTGCCGATCCCGCTCGCCGCGCCGGTGACGATGCAGACCTTGTCCTTCAGCTTCATATACCTGCTCCTGCTCTCTTTCGGATGCTCAGCGGCAATCGCTGGCGAGGTCGAACGTAATGATCTCATCGGGCCGCAGGCGGCGGCCCGTCCAGTCCGGATGATCGAGCGAGTGGATCGCGTCCGCCTTGCCCGCGTCCCAGTGCTCGTTAACCGTCATGCGCGAGAACTCGTAGTCCTTCGAATTGGATTCGTATGGTTTTCCGCGATTGATCAGGTGCATCACCGCAACCGGCCCGGCCGGGCGGCACGAAAGCAGCGCGGCAAGATCGGGGTCGTCCTGGAACTCCTCGGGCAGCCGGTCGGCCAGGCGATGCGCCGCCGCGCGCAAGGCATGAAGCCGGCGTGAAACGTCGGTGTTGAGGCGGGTGCGACTGGAGTAGCGGATGTCCTTCTCGCGCTGGGCGACGTCGGCCATCGTGCGCGGCTCTTCCCCGCGAGAGCTGAACAGGTCAACCTGGAACACCGTCATCTCGCACTGGCTGCGGTTGTCGAGCACGTATTGCAGCGGGGTGTTGGAAACGAGGCCGCCGTCCCAGTACCATTCGCCGTCGATCTGGACCGGCGGGAAACCGGGGGGAAGCGCGCCGCTGGCCATGACGTGTTCCGGGCCGATCGTGCGTTCGCGATTGTCGAAATAGGCGAAGTTGCCATTGAGCACGTTCACTGCACCGACGCTGAAATGGGTCTCGCAGCGGTTGATCCGCTCGAAATCGACAAGTTCGAGCAAGGTCGCACGCAAGGGCGCGGTGTCGTAGTAGCTGAGCGAATCGAGCTCCGCCGGCCATTCCGGGTTGAGCGGCGGGAACAGGCGCGGATTGTAGAAGCCGGGAATGCCGACGGTCGCGGCAAGGAAGGCCGAGGCTTCGTTGAAGGCGCGGCGGGCGAAGCCGATGCGCTCGTCCAGATGGAATTGCAATTCCGAGGAGACCAGGTCCCAGAAACGACGCAGCTGCGGCAAGCGGTCTTCGGGCGCATTTCCGGCGATGATCGCGGCATTGATCGCGCCGATCGAGATTCCCGCGATCCAGTCCGGCGCCGCGCCGTGTTCGGCCAGAGCTTCGAACACGCCGGCCTGGTAGGCGCCGAGTGCGCCGCCTCCCTGCAGGACGAGTACGGTTTGCGTGTCGCCATCAGGCGCGTGGCTATGGGCATTCATGGCAGGGTCCTGCTCATGGGAATGTTGCACTGCAGCAGGTGGGGGCGCATCGGGCGCCTTGCAACCCCTGCCTGCAAAGAATCGGAGATGCCGCGATCGTGGCCCCCGTTCGCGTGTCTTCGTCTTGCCGCCGTCATGTTCAGGCGAGATAAGCCGCTTCCATGAAACGCTTACTTTCCCTTGCCCTGCTTGGTCTGCTGGCGGCCTGCACTACCCCCCAGGCGATAGACCAGACGGCCGCGCCCGTTGAAGTGGGGATCATCGCCATCAACGATTTCCACGGCGCGCTTGAGCCGCCGAAGGCTTCCGTCGGGGCGCCGGACGGGAAGGGCGGCACGGTCGCGGTGCCGGCAGGCGGGGCGGCATGGCTCGCCTCGGCCGTCGATTCGCTCAAGGCCGAGCATCCCAACAATGTGGTCGTGGCAGCCGGCGACCTGACCAGCGCTTCGCAGCTTGCCTCCTCGCTGCATCTCGACGAGCCTGCGGTCGGCGTGATGAACCGCATCGGGCTCGAGTTCAACGCGGTCGGCAACCACGAATTCGACCGCGGCTGGAATGAACTGCAGCGCCTGCAGGATGGCGGCTGCGAGAAATACACGCGGCTCCAGCCTTGCCAGCTCGAACAGTTCAAGGGCGCAGGCTACCGGTATCTCGCGGCCAGCACATACAAGCCCGACGGTTCGACGCTGTTTCCTGCCACGGGGATGAAGACCTTCGGTTCGGGCGCCAGCAAGGTGACAATCGGTTTCATCGGCCTCTCGCTGCGCGAAGTGCCCACGCTGGTCGCGCCAGAGCAGATCCGGGGACTGATCTTCGGGGACGAGGCCGAGGCGATCAACCGAGAGGTGCCTCGCCTCAAGGCAGCGGGGGCCGATGCCATCGTCGTGCTGATCCATCAGGGCGGCAAGACGACCGGCGAATCCGATCCCAATGGCTGCGAGGGGCTGAACGGCGGCATCCTGCCGATCCTTGCCAGGATCGATCCGCGCGTCGACGTCGTCGTCTCGGGCCACACCCACTGGGCCTATGTGTGCAATTACGGAGAAATCGATCCGTCGCGGCCGATCCTGCTGACGAGCGCGAATGTCTACGGCAAGGCGGTGACCGACATCACGCTTACCATCGACCCTGCAAGCCATCGCGTTCTCGCCAAGAAGGCGCACAACGTCATCGTCCAGTCGCAGGCCTATTCCAGCGGGCGCGGCGCCGTCGCCAATACGGCGCTCTATCCCGCGTTCCGGCCGCGCGCCGACGTCAGCGCCTATGTCGCGCGCTATGTCGAGGATGCACAGGCGCAAGTCTCGCGGCCCGTGGGGCGCTTGTCGGGGCCGGCCTCGAAGGCGGCGAACGAGGGCATGACCGGCGGTTCGCTGGGCAACCTGATCGCCGATGCACAGCTTGCCGCCAGCCGTGAGGCCGGGGCGCAGATCGCCTTCACCAACCCCTTCGGCATCCGCGCGCCGATCGATCCGGGAGCGGGCGGAGAAGTGACCTTCGGGCAGATCTATGCGGTCCAGCCCTTCAACAATACCCTGGTGACGATGACGTTGACCGGCTCGCAAGTGCGCGATGCGATCGAGGACGGGCTGAGCCGGGCGAAAGTCCAGCAGGTACTCGCTCCTTCCGCAAACGTGCACTTTACCTACGACTTGGGGCGTCCTGCGGGTGAGCGCCTGCGGACCTTGACGATCGGCGGCAAGCCTTTCGATCTGCAGGCCGACTACCGTGTGACCGTGAATAACTTCCTGGCCGAGGGCGGCGACGGCTTCGTCACTTTCACCAGTGGCAGGGATGTCCGCAAGGGCATGGTCGATACCGATGCCTTCCAGCAGTGGATCGGAGCGGTTCCGGTGCGGCAGGTGCCGCAGGAGCAGCGGGCAATCGAACGCAGGAACTGACCGATATCAGTCTCGGCGCGGTCAGAACCCTGCGCCGAGCGGCCATTCCGGCGCACCGATGCCCATGACCTTGAACAGCGAGCCCATCTGGTCCTCGGCAACCAGGCGGTGCATCGCCGACTGTATCGCCTCTGCATGCTGCGGGGCGACCCTGGCCAGGCTCTGCGCCCGCGCCTCGATCCCCAGCGCGCGCAGCCAGTGGCCTTGCGTGACGGTGCCGAGGTGCCGCACGCCGCGCGCCTGCACGACATTGGCCATGGCTGCAAAGTCCACATGCGCCGTGAGGTCGGCCTCGCCCGGCATGGCGAAGGGATCGACCATCTTGTGTTCGCGCAGCGCCTGCAGGGTCGAGCCGGTGCGCGGCTCGTCGTATCCGTAGTCGATCAGCAGGGCTGCGCCGCCTTGCGCCAGCAGCCTGCCCGAAATCTCGTAAGTGACCGAGGCCGCGCCCGGGCAGGTCTCGATCAGGGTGCCGTCCTCGGCCTCGCGCCGCGCCTCTGGAATCGCGGCGTCCATCGGCTTGTCCCCCGCGACCGGGATGAAGCGTTCGTCGGCGTCGAGGCCGACCATGCGCTCGCGCCAGCCCTGCGCGGTCTTGACCAGCTGTCGGATCGGCAGTGCATCGAGGAATTCGTTGCCCACGATCAGCAGCGGGCCGCGCGCAGGCAGGGTGGACATGTCGTGATGCCACTGCGCCTGCGGCACCGCGGCAAGCTGGATGTCCTTGAGCGCGGCCGAACTCTCGACGAAGTGAACCTTGGGTTCGAGGCCGTACTTCTTCATGGCCCTGAGCGCATCGCGCGCCAGCGTGCCGCGGCCGGGGCCGAGTTCGACGTAGTGGACCTTGTCGCTGCGTCCGGCGCGTATCCACATGTCGGCCAGCCACAGGCCGATGAGCTCGCCGAACATCTGGCTGATTTCGGGCGCGGTGATGAAGTCGCCCGCACTGCCCAGCGGGTCCTTGCCCGAGTAGTAGCGCGCATTCGATTCGCCCATGTAGTGCATGAGCGTGATCGGGCCGTAATTGGCGATCAGCCGCCGGAATATCGCATCCAGCGGGTCACGGTTGTCCTCGATGCCGGCCATCAGGCGGTGGCGGGCCTGCCGCTGGCAAGCGCCGGCTTGGCGATGGCGCGGGCGATCATGAACAGGCCCAGCAGGATCAGCGGGATCGTCAGCCACTGACCCATCGAAAGCCCGGTTTCCCGCGCGAAGTCCTCAAGCTGGGCATCGGGTTCGCGGAAGAACTCGACGAAGAAACGGGCGCAGCCGATGCCGACGGTAAATACGCCCACCAGCAGGCCGGGACGGAAGCGTGCGCGCGTTTTCCAGTAGAGGGTGAGCATGATGACGATCATCAGCAGGCCCTCCAGCCCGGCTTCGTAAAGCTGGCTGGGGTGGCGCGGGAGCTGGTCCGGCGCATCGGGGAAGACCATCGCCCAGGGCAGGTTCGGATTGGTGACCACGCGGCCCCAGAGTTCGCCGTTCACGAAATTGGCCAGGCGCCCGAACATCATGCCGAAGGGGACACATACCGAAAGGTAGTCTGCCACCCGCACGAAATTCAGTCCGCCGCGCCAGGAAACCCAGGCCATCGCCAGCAGCACGCCGATCAGGCCGCCGTGGAAGCTCATCCCGCCGTGCCACAGCGAAAGCAGTTCGGCAGGATGGGCCCAAAGGCTGGGAATGCCGGTGTTTCCGCCGGTATAGAACGTGGCGTAGCCCAGCCTGCCGCCCAGGATGATGCCGAGCGTGCAGTAGAAGAACAGGTCGTCGGCATGGCGCTGTGCCAGCGGCGCGCCCGGTGACTTGATCATGCGCGAGAGGTGCCAGTAGCCCAGCACGATGCCGGCCAGATAGGCGAGCGAGTACCAGCGAAGCTCGAAGCTGCCGATCCGGAAAAGGTAGTTCTTCAGGCCCAGGTCGACCCAGTGAATCGGTTCGTGTGCCTGAGCGGCAGCAGCGGCAAGGGTAAGCAGGGACAAGCGTTCGACCTCGTGTTTTTGCGTTACCGTGTCCGCCGGGACCGGCGGCTGCTTGGCGGCCTTCTGGCATAGAGGGAGGGGCGAAGATAGCCGGGTTTTGCCGGTTCATCGCGAAAATGCCGCCGGTGCGGCGCGAATGCGAAGAATGGCGAGAGCGGGTTTCCCTTGCGCCTCGCGGCGTCTAGAAGTCCAGAGATATGAGCGTCATCCGCATTCCCTCTCCGCGTTCCGTCATCGACCGTCGTGCCCTGGTCCTCGCCATCGACAAGCTCGTCGACGAGTCCGGCCACACCAAGGCGCGCCGTGCCATCGTCGATGTGCTGCGCGGTGCGCTGGATTCGGGGCGCGCGGAAATTGCCGAACGGCTGACCAGCAAGCCTTCCGCCGGGCACGACGTGGCCGAGGCGCAGGCCTTCCTGGTCGACCAGCTCATGCGGGTGATTCACGATCACGTGGTCGACAATGTCTATCCGGTCAGCAACCGCTCGCGCGGGGAGCGCCTGACGATCATGGCCGTGGGTGGCTATGGCCGCGGTGAAATGGCGCCGCATTCGGACGTCGACATCGCCTTCCTCACCCCGATCAAGCAGACGCCGTGGTGCGAGCAGGTGATCGAGGCGATGCTCTATTTCCTCTGGGACCTGGGCCTCAAGATCGGGCACTCGAGTCGCTCGCTCGACGAGATGGTGAAGATGAGCCGCTCGGACCTGACGATCCGAACGGCGATGCTGGAAGGGCGCTACGTCTGGGGCGACCAGGACCTATACGAGGAAGCGCGCCAACGCTTCTGGAGCGATGTGGTTTCCGGCACCGAACGCCAGTTCGTGGTGGAGAAGCTGGCCGAGCGCGAAGAACGGCACAAGCGCATGGGCGACAGCCGTTACGTGGTCGAGCCCAACGTCAAGGAAGGCAAGGGCTCGCTGCGCGACCTGCACACGCTTTACTGGATCGGCAAGTACATCCACAAGGTGCGCGACCCGTCCGAACTGGTGCAGGTCGGCTTGCTTACGTCCAAGGAATACAAGGCGTTCCGCCGCGCCGAGAACTTCTTCTGGGCGGTGCGCTGCCATCTGCACACGATCACCAAGCGGGCCGAGGATCGCCTGACCTTCGACATGCAGCGCGAGGTTGCGGCGCGGATGAACTATGCCGACCGGCCCGGCAAGAGCGCGGTCGAGCGCTTCATGCACTTCTTCTTCCTGCAGGCGAAAGTCGTCGGCAACCTGACCGGGGTGTTCCTCGCCCAGCTCGACGAGCAGTTCGCGCGCAAGCAGCCGCGCGGCCTGCTGGCCGGGTTTCGCGCCAAGCCCCGCACGCTCAAGGGCTACAAGGTCTTCGGCGGGCGCATCAAGGCGCCGAGCGACGACTGGTTCGAAAGCGATCCGGTGCGCATGCTCGAGATCTTCGTGCTGGCCGACAAGGAAGGCCTGGAAATCCATCCCGAGACGATGCGGCTAATTTCGCGCGATGCCGTGTTGATCAAGGGAGACGTGCGCCGCGACAAGCGCGCCAACGAGCTGTTCATGGAACTGCTCACCAGTCGCAACAATCCCGAAATCTCCTTGCGCGCCTTCAACGAAGCCGGCGTGTTCGGCCGGTTCGTTACAGAGTTCGGACGCGTCAATGCGCAGATGCAGTTCGACATGTACCACCACTATACGGTGGACGAGCATACGATCCGGGCAATCGGCCTGCTCTCGCGGGTCGAGAAGGGCGAGCTGAAGAACGATCACCCGCTGGCGCACGACATCGTCCACAAGGTCCGTTCACGCCGCGCGCTCTATGCCTCGGTCTTGCTGCATGATATCGCCAAGGGCCGGGGCGGGGACCATTCAGTGCTGGGCGCCGAGATCGCGCTCAAGCTGTGTCCGCGCTTCGGGCTCGACGAGGATGAGACGGAGCTGGTGAGCTGGCTGGTGCGCCAGCACCTGCTGCTTTCGGCCACTGCCTTCAAGCGCGACCTCTCGGACGCCAAGACGATCACCGATTTCGTGCAGGTCGTGCAGTCGCTCGACCGCTTGCGCCAGCTGACGATGCTGACCATCGTCGATATCCGCGCCGTCGGCCCCGGAACCTGGAACAGCTGGAAACGCCAGCTTATCGGCGAACTCTATGCCGCCACCGAGGAGCGCTTGCGTCTCGGCCACGCCGAATTCGGCCGCGAGAAGCGCATTGCCGCAAAGAAGGCCGCGGTCGAGGCGCTGGAACCGGCCAATGCCGCGCTTATCGAGAAAGTCGGCGCCAAGTTCGTCGATTCCTACTGGATCGCCGAGAGCGAGGACGTCATCGCCAAGAACCTCGCCCAGCTCGAGGCGGCCGAGGCGCTGGGGCATGCGCTCTCGATCCATACCGAATACTACCAGGCGCATGGCGCGACGCTCGTCACCGTCATCGCCTCGGACCATCCGGGGCTGTTCTATCGCATCGCGGGCGGCATTCACCTGGCCGGCGGCAACATCATCGATGCGCGCATCCACACCACGCGCACCGGGCGCGCGGTCGACAACTTCCTGGTGCAGGACCCGCTGGGCCGGCCGTTCATGGAGGAAAGTCAGCTCGAAAGGCTGCGCACCTCCATCGAGAACGCCTTGGCCAACCGGATCAAGATCCTGCCGCAACTGGTCGCCAAGCCCGATGCCCGGCCGCGCGCCGATGCCTTCGAGGTGCGCCCGCGGGTGATCTTCGACAACAAGGCCTCGAACCGCTTCACCGTCGTCGAGGTCAATGCGAGGGATCGTCCGGCCCTGCTCAACCGGCTGGCCCACGCCCTCTTCGAATCGAAGCTGATGGTCTATTCGGCCCATGTCGCCACGTATGGCGAGCGCGCGGCCGACACGTTCTACGTCACCGACCTGCTGGGCGAGAAGCTGACCGCGACCAGCCGACTCAAGGCGCTGGAACGCCGCCTGCTCGACGCAGCCAGCGAGCGAACGGTAGAGGAAGTCGCCGCCTAGCGGGCCTTGCAGCCCGCGCGGCGTCGAGCCGCTAGTGCGCCTGTCCTTCGAGCGCGTGCATCTGCGCGTCGGACAGGCCGAAGTGGTGGCCAACCTCGTGGATCACCACGTGGGTCACCAGCGCCTCGAGGCTGACTCCGGTTTCGCACCATTCGGCCAGTAGCGGCTGGCGGTAGAGGGTGATGCGCGAGGGCAGTTCGCCTGCACTCCACACCGTTTCCTCGTCCATGGGTCGCCCCTGGTACAGGCCCGTGAGTTCCCAGGCGTCGTCCATGCCGAGCGCCTCGAGGGTTTCCTCGTCGGCGAATTCCTCGACCTGGACGGTAATGCCGTCCAGGTGCCGGGAAAACGGTTCGGGAATGCGCGCGAAGGCAGAGCGGGCCAGGGCATCGAAGTCCGCGGCCGAAGGCGCAGCGCCGATCGACCCGTTCATCGCCCCGCCCCGCCGAATGGGATTGCAGTCATGATGGCTGTATTAGCCCATATACTGCGCCTCGTCACGAAGCTGCGTTCAATTACCCTGTATGATCCGCGCGATCGCATCGGCGGTGGCAGGGTGATAGGTCGGCTTCGCTTCAGCAAAGTCGTCACGCGCGATCTTCGCGCCCCATTCGCCTTGCTTCATCAACCCGCGATAGAGCGGCGCGATCAGCAGCCCGCGCCCGATCGACGCGACGTAGCGGCGCAGTGTCGGCAGCGCCGGCTCATAGCGGTTGGCAATGGCGAGTTCGAGCCATGCGGACTGCACATAGGCGTTGGTGGAGGCGGACAGGCCAAGCGTCTCGTCCAGCTCCCTCAGGCGCGCGGGGGACTGTTCGCGTGGAATGCCGTTGAGGAAACGCAGCCATTCCTGCGTGCTCCAGCCCTGCGGCCGCACTGCGCTTGCCGGTCCGCCAGCCGTGTAGGCCGCCAGCTTTTCGTCGATCTTCGCCAGCGTCGCGCTTTTGATGTGAACCGCATTGTCGGGCAGCCCCGCCGCATAGGCCCAGCGGTCTAGCTGCAGCTTGAGTTCGAGTGCGCAATCGTCCTTGAGCAGATGTTCGCGCAAGTCGGCCAGGAACCCGGCGGTCGTCTGCGGCTGGAATGCGTGACGGTCGAAATAGGAAGTGAGGTAGGCGTCCCAACGCTCACGGCCCACGGTATATTCGATCATGCGCAGGAAATTCGAGCCCTTGAAGTAGTCGAGCTGGCCCGCCGTCGCGCCCGGATCGCCGTGCAGGCGGGTGGTCGCCGCGGTCTCGCCCCCGGCCGCCTTGATGTCGCGCAGCAAGCCGTCCCAATCGAGATCGGCGTACATCGCGGCGCGCTCCTTCCCGTAGAGCGATTCCATGATGCGGTTCTCGAAATAGGTCGTGAAGCCCTCGTTGAGCCACGAGTCCGACCATGTCGCATTGGTGACGAGATTGCCGGACCACGAATGCGCCAGCTCATGCGCCACGACGTCGGTGTTCGACCGGTCGCCGGTGATGATGGTCGGCGTCAGGAACGTGAGCATCGGGTTTTCCATCCCGCCGAAGGGGAAGGCAGGCGGCAGCACCAGCATGTCGTATCGGCCCCAGCGATAGGGACCGTAAAGTGCGGAGGCCGCGTCGATCATCTTCTCGACGTCGCCGAATTCCTTCGCCGCCTTGTCGAGCATCGGCGCTTCCGCCCAGACGCCCGAACGCGGGCCGAGCGACTTGAACCGGATGTCGCCCACCGCGAAGGCGATGAGGTAGGGCGGAACCGGCTTGTCCATGCGGAAGCGGAAGCGGCGGCGCCCGTCAGGCAGTCGCTCGCCCTTGTCGCCCGAAAGCTTCTCCGCGCTCATCACCGCGACCAGATCGCCCGGGACGGTCAGCGAGGCTTCCCAGGTTTGGCGGATGCCCGGGCTGTCCTGTGTCGGGATCCAGCTGCGGTTGTTGATCGGCTGACCCTGGCTGAACAGGTAGGGCTTGTTCTTGCCCGCGGTCATTTCCGGCGGAAGCCATTGCAGCGCGCTGGCACCCTGCCTGGTGCGGTAGGCAATGCGGATCTGCCTGGCTCCGGCGAGATCGACGGTCATGGCGGAGCCGAGGTCCGGATCGTCGGCGCCTACCTTCCAATTCAACGCCTTGCCCGAGGCATCGGTTACGGACGCGATATCGAGGTCGTCGACATCCAGCACGATCTGCGTCGCGCCCGGCGCGGCCAGGACGTCAAGCACCGCCGTGCCGCCCAGTGTCCTGGTGGCGAAGTCGACGTCGAGGTCGAGCGCGACATGGGTGACGCGCGCCACTTCCGGCTGTGCATGGGTCCAGACGTCCCTGGCCTCGGGCGTCGTCAGGATGGGAGCGGGGCTAGCCGTCTCGGACGCAAGGACGGGGCTGAACGGTGCAGTGCTGGCCAGGAGGACTGCGGCAAGAAGAATACGCATCGGCGCAACTTATGGTCGCATGCGTCCCGGCGCAACACCGGAAAGGCAGACCGCCTTGCGGCGGACTGTTCCCAATCGATTCCGATGTGTCGAAGGGCGCGCATTGCGCACCCTCGCACGGGCCTCAGACGTCGAGGTTGGCGACGTTGAGCGCGTTTTCCTGGATGAATTCGCGGCGCGGTTCGACGATGTCGCCCATCAGACGGGTGAAGATCTCGTCGGTCACGTCCGCGTCCTCGACCTTGACCTGCAGCAGGGCGCGGTTCTCCGGATCGAGCGTGGTCTCCCACAGCTGCTCCGCATTCATTTCGCCAAGACCCTTGTAGCGCTGGATCGAGAGACCCTTGCGGCCTGTGCTGAGCACCTTCTCGAGCAGTTCGCTCGGCCGGGTGATGGCATCCTCGCCGACCACTGGACGCGCTGCGCTCGTTTCGCCTTCGTCGTCGTTCGTCTCCTCGGGCTCGGCCGTCTCGGCCACGGCCGTAGCGCGCACGAGGCGGGCGGCATTGGCATAGACGTCGACGTTCTCGGCGGCGAGACGGGCCAGCTTGCGGGCCTCGGCGCTGGTGAGGAAGGCAGCCTCGATCTTGTGGTGATCGGTGACGCCGCGCCACAGGCGCTCCACCTCGAGATTGCCCTCGGGGCTCATGCTCACGGTCCAGCGAGCTTCGGTGTCGCCGCGATCGAGCCAGGCCGCCGCGCGCGTCATGGCTGCCTCGCGTGCGTCGCTCGTCAGGTCGGGCGCGAGCACGCCGGCAAGGGCCAGGGCCTCGATGATGTTGGTGTCATAGCGGCGCGGCACGAAGGCCATCAGGTTGCGCATGCGGATGGCATGTTCGACCAGCGATTCGAGGTCCGGCCCACTGCGAGCGCCGCCCGCCGTTTCCAGCACGCGGCCGTTGAGTCCGCCTTCGACGAGGTAGCGGTCGAGCGCGGCATTGTCCTTGAGGTAGACTTCGCTGCGGCCCTTGGCGACCTTGTAGAGCGGCGGCTGGGCGATGAAGAGGTGCCCGGCGCGGATGATCTCGGGCATCTGGCGATGGAAGAACGTCAGCAGCAGGGTGCGGATATGCGCGCCGTCGACGTCGGCGTCGGTCATGATGACGATCTTGTGGTAGCGCAGCTTTTCGAGGTTGAAGTCGTCGCGGATGCCGGTGCCCATGGCCTGGATCAGCGTGCCCACTTCCTTGGAGGAAATGATGCGGTCGAAGCGCGCGCGCTCGACGTTGAGGATCTTGCCCTTGAGCGGGAGGATCGCCTGGGTCTTGCGGTCGCGGCCCTGCTTGGCCGAACCGCCGGCGGAATCACCCTCGACCAGGAACAGTTCGCATTTGGACGGATCGCGTTCCTGGCAGTCGGCCAGCTTGCCGGGCAGGCTGGCGATGTCCATCGCGCCCTTGCGGCGGGTCAGTTCGCGGGCACGGCGCGCCGCTTCGCGGGCGGCGGCGGCGTCGATCACCTTCTGGACGATGGTCTTGGCAGTGGCGGGGTTTTCCTCCAGCCACTCGCTCATCTTCTCGCTCATCAGCGCCTCGAGCGGCTGACGCACTTCGGAGCTGACCAGCTTGTCCTTCGTCTGCGAGGAGAACTTGGGATCGGGCAGCTTCACCGAAACGATCGCGGTCAGGCCTTCGCGCATGTCGTCGCCCGAAAGCGAGACCTTTTCCTTCTTGAGGAGCCCCGAGCGTTCGGCATAGCCGTTGAGCGTGCGGGTCAGCGCGGCGCGGAAAGCTGCGAGATGGGTGCCGCCGTCACGCTGCGGGATGTTGTTGGTGAAGCACAATACGTTCTCGTAATAGGAATCGTTCCATTCGAGCGCGACTTCCATGCCGATGCCGTCCTTGTCCGCCGAAATGGCGATAGGATCGGGCATCAACGCCTGCTTGTTGCGGTCGAGGAACTGCACGAATGCACCGATGCCGCCTTCGTAGAACAGGTCGTGCTCGACGATTTCCTCATGGCGGCGGTCGCGCAGCTTGATACGTACGCCCGAATTGAGGAACGCGAGTTCGCGGTAGCGGTGCTCCAGCTTCTCGAAGTCGAATTCGGTCACGTTCTTGAACGTGTCGGTGGAAGCAAGGAAGGTCACGCGCGTGCCCTTCTTGCCTTCTGGAGCGGGCCCGCGCACTTCCAGCGGGGAGACGGCGTCGCCATGGGCGAACTTCATCCAGTGCTCCTTGCCGTCGCGCCAGACGGTGAGCTCCAGCCATTCGGACAGGGCATTGACCACCGAGACGCCGACGCCGTGCAGACCGCCGGAAACCTTGTAGGCATTGTCGTCCGAGGTGTTCTCGAACTTGCCGCCGGCGTGGAGCTGGGTCATGATGACCTCGGCCGCCGAAACGCCTTCCTCGGCATGAATGTCGGTGGGAATACCGCGGCCGTTGTCCTCGACCGAGACCGAGCCATCGGGGTTCAGCTCGATGAGGACGAGATCGCAGTGCCCGGCCAGGGCCTCGTCGATCGCGTTGTCGGAAACCTCGAAAACCATGTGATGGAGACCCGAGCCGTCGTCGGTGTCGCCGATGTACATGCCGGGGCGCTTGCGCACTGCGTCGAGGCCCTTGAGGACCTTGATCGAGTCTGCGCCGTAGGAGTTGGTGTTCTTGCCGTTTTCGGGTTCGCTAGCCATGGCGAGTCTATAGGCATTGGCCCCGGCAAACCCAAGCAAAAGCGGCATGGGAGGGGCGCTTTTCCACAAGAGTTGGCGGCCATGCGCCGCACTGTTGCGACCGGGCGGCCGGCTGCGCTCTGCAGCGAATCGGTTTGGCCGGTATCGGCGTGGGTGTTCGGCCAGGCAGGGGCATGCGGTGGCCGGGTTGGCGAATCCTGCATGCGTGTTCTTGCGCGCTCTGCAATTGCCTGAAAATGGGTCCCGTCAGGGAGTGTCATCGGGTCCGGCCACAGGCCGTCCGGGCACCATATTGTGCAGGTGCAATGCAAAAGGGCGGCCCCTCGGGACCGCCCTTCCGGTTGGGATCACTTTGGCCTCAGACGAGGGTCACAGCGAACGCCAGGGCACTGATTCCAAATGCCGCGGCGAGGCCGACAGTCCGTTCTACGATGGTCATCTGTTTCTACTCCTGCATTCGATAAGAGACGGGTTCGCCCCGTTCCCTTCGCATGTGCAGCATTTAGTCTCTCGCCCCTTGAATCTCAATCTCTATTTCCGGAATAGAGATTGCAAGTTTTGCAACTCAAGTTGCGGATTTGGGCGAATGCGGAGCTTTTCGCGCGCGACTGCCATCTGGACACTCGCTGCGGCTCGCATTAGGGGCCAGCCATGAACATCCCCTCGTCAGATTCCGTACTCATCGTCGATTTCGGCAGCCAGGTTACCCAGCTGATCGCACGCCGTGTGCGCGAGGCGGGGGTCTATTCCGAAATCGCACCGTTCTCGATGGCCGAGGAAGCCTTCAAGCGCCTCGATCCGGTGGGCATCGTCCTGTCGGGTTCGCCGGCTTCCGTGCTCGATGACAACGGTCCGCGCATTCCCGATTGCATTCTGGAAAGCGGCCGCCCGATGCTCGGCATTTGCTATGGCCAGCAGTCGCTCATGCACCAGATGGGCGGCGAAGTGCTTGCCGGCGATTCGGGTGAGTTCGGCCGCGCCTTCATCGAGATCGGGGATGAGTGCGCCCTGTTCGACGGCCTCTGGAACGTGGGCGAAAAGCACCAGGTCTGGATGAGCCATGGCGACAAGGTGACCAGCCTTGCCCCGGGCTTCCGCCCCGTCGCGTCCAGCCCCGGCGCACCTTTCGCGGTGATCGCCAACGACGAGAAGCGCATCTATGCGATGCAGTTCCACCCTGAAGTGGTTCACACGCCCGATGGCGGCAAACTGCTCAAGAACTTCGTGCGCCACGTCTGCGGCATGGCCGGCGACTGGACGATGGCCGAATTCCGCAAGACCAAGATCGATGAAATCCGCGAGCAGGTCGGCGACAAGCGCGTGATCTGCGGCCTTTCGGGCGGCGTCGATTCCGCCGTGGCCGCCGTCCTCATCCATGAGGCGATCGGCGACCAGCTCACTTGCGTTTTCGTCGATCATGGCCTGATGCGCATGGGCGAGGCCGAGCAGGTCGTGTCGCTGTTCCGCGGCCACTACAATATCCCGCTCGTCCACGTCGACGCCTCGACCCTGTTCCTCAAGGGGCTGGAGGGCGTCACCGACCCCGAAAAGAAGCGCAAGTTCATCGGCAAGACCTTCATCGACGTCTTCGAGGACGAGGCGAAGAAGATCGGCGGCGCCGAGTTCCTAGCCCAGGGCACCCTCTATCCCGACGTGATCGAATCGGTTTCGTTCACCGGCGGTCCCTCGGTCACGATCAAGAGCCATCACAACGTCGGCGGCCTGCCCGAGCGCATGGACATGAAGCTGGTCGAACCGCTGCGCGAACTGTTCAAGGACGAAGTGCGCGAGCTGGGCCGCGAACTGGGCCTGCCCGACATCTTCGTGGGCCGCCACCCGTTCCCCGGACCGGGTCTGGCCATCCGCATTCCCGGCGAAGTCAGCCGCGACAAGGCCGATATCCTGCGCAAGGCCGATGCGATCTACCTCGAGGAGATCCGCAATGCCGGCCTCTACGATGCGATCTGGCAGGCTTTCGCGGTGCTGCTGCCGGTCAAGACCGTTGGCGTCATGGGCGACGGCCGCACCTATGACAGCGTCTGCGCCCTGCGCGCGGTCACTTCGACCGACGGCATGACCGCCGACATCTACCCCTTCGATGCCGCCTTCCTCAGCCGCGTCGCCACGCGCATCATCAACGAGGTGAAGGGCATCAACCGCGTGGTTTACGACTACACCTCCAAGCCGCCCGGCACGATCGAGTGGGAATGATCCGGAGCCGTCGCGAGCGGCCGGGCAGGGCGCCAAACTTCAATTAAATTTCTGATATAAGTAACTTATCATCGTGAAAGAGCGAGGGCTGGGCCTGGCAACCGTTGTGCGGATTGCTGCCCCCCCCCCGCTTGCCCTGTCTCTCATTCAAGTTTGATCACTACCGCCAGGGTCACGCCAGCCCCTGAGGGTCTTTTCACTCTTGGGATGCGGGAATGCATCGCGGATGCAGCACTCACGCCGCAGCTCACGGCATCTAGCCATCCAAGACATTCTGACGGGCATGTCAGCTGACAGCTAGAGCCGGCGCGCATCGTAGATGTCTGCCACCGAAGTTCGTCGGTCACCATGGCAATATTTCACATCTTCGAAGCTGGCTCACCGTCGACGACGATGAGCCAGCTTCTGGCATTTGCTTCCAATCAAGGTGAAGGTTCCGACCGGATTGCGATCTCAGAACAGGCTGGCCTTGACGCCCAGCATGAAGCGGCGACCGTAGTATTCGACCTGGAGCGGGCGCGCCTTTTCGCCCAGATAATAGTGCAGCTTCTGGTTCGTGAGGTTGCTCGCCTCGCCGAACAGGGTGACATGATCGGTCAGGTTCCAGTTCGCCGTGAGGTCGAGGCTGGTGTAGGCGCCGTAGTAGCTGTCGCTTTCGGCATCGCTGCCGTATTCTTCGATGTAGGCACCCTTGTAGTTCATCGCGAGGCGGGTCGAGAAGCGGCCGTCGTCGAAATAGACTGCCACGTTCGCAAGGTTGTTCGCCTGCCGCGGCACCCGGACCTCGCGCCCGTCGGGCAGCGAGAAGGTGGAGCGGATCAGCGTGTAGTTGGCATTGACGCCCAGGTTCGAAAGCAGCCCCGGCAGGAAGCTCAGGCGGCGCTGCGCGTTGATCTCGAAGCCGTATAGGTCGCCCGCGGCGCCGTTGCCGGGGGTGAGGAAGGTTACGCCGTCGATGCCGCGATAGGTGCCGACGCGGCGGGTGTCGTAGATCGGGTTGGAAATGCGCTTGAAGAAGGCGCCCGCCGAGATGACGCCGTCGTTGCCGAAATAGCGCTCGAACAGCAGGTCGGCGTTCCACGAGTAAGTCGGCTTGAGGTCCGGGTTGCCGCCCGAGAATTCAAGGTCTGCCTCGCTGAATGCGCCGCCGGGAGCGAGGTCTCCGAAGTCGGGCCGTGCGAAGGTGCGGGTGACGGCGGCGCGCAGGTTGGTGTCGCCATCGAGATGGTAGGTCAGGTGGAGCGAGGGCAGCACCGCGAGATAATCGTTGGAACTGCGCGCCTTTTCCAGCACTCCGTTGACCAGCACTTGCCCATCAACGGTAGTTTTCGTGTATTCGAGGCGAACGCCGCCCAGCACGGTCAGTGCATCGCTGGGCTGCCAGGTCCCCATGACGTAGCCTGCCGCCTGCTTTTCGTAGAGGCGGAAGGTGCGCCCCAATGCGCCGCCGTTCGCCAGAGTCGCCGAACCGGCCTCGTCGAGCACGAGGTTGTCTCGGTTGGCGAGATACCACGCGACAATGTCCTTCTCGCTGACCACTTGCGAGAACTGGCCGGAGTACTGCTTGCCGATCGCCAGTTCATCCAGGTAGCCGCTGCGACCTGGCTGGTTCATCAGCGCGAAGTCGGCCAATGTCGGCACGGGCCCTGCCGCCGGGTTCCAGGTGTAGAAGAGGTCTTCGAACGTGGCATCGCGCAGCTTGTCGCGGTACTTGCCGCCAAGCTTCAGGGTCAGACTGTCGCCCGCAGGAACGGTGAGATCGCCCTGCAGCACCACGCGGTCCGTCTCCTTCACGCGGATGCGGTAGAGTTCCACGTTGGAAAGGCGGGTGAGCGAGGGGTTCATCGCGAAGTCGGACGGCAGATGGTTGGAAATTGCATCGGCCGGATCGGTGCCGCCGTCGATCTCGTTGTAGGCAAGGTTACCAGAGCCCCGGTTCTCGAGTCCCTGATAGCCGACGTTGCGCTGGTCGAAGCGGACCACGAAATAGCTGTTGTCCCGGCTGTCGGGCGTGTCGCCATAACGGAACAGGTTCTCGTAGTGCGCGGCCTTCCATTCGAACTTTGCGCCATCGCCGCCGAGCATGTGGATGCCGCCCACTTCGCCGCCCGCCAGTTCGGTGATCAGAGTGTTGAAGATGTGCTGCACCTCGACGCGGTTCGAGGCGAAGTTCATGCGGTGCTTGTAATGCGTCTCGTCATCGCTCAGCGACCCGTAGATCCCGCGCGCGTAGAGCTTGCCGCCGTCGTCGAAGGCATATTCCATCGCCGCGTTCAGGCCGGTCGTCTCGCGCACGCCGGTATAGTCGCGCAGTTCGAGGCGGGTGATGCCGATGCCGTCGCCGCCCCGGCGCGGTTCGTAGTTGTCGGTGGCCCAGTGGCGCTTGTAGTACGTGCCGGAAAGCACGAAGCCGAACTTGCCGATGCGGTCGCCATAGAGCGCGCTCGCCAGGAACCCTGCCTTGTCCGCCTTTTCGCTGTAATTGGCGCCTGCCGACACCTGCAGCGTGCGCGTCTCGGGGGCGGTCCTGGTGATGAAGTTCACCGAGCCGCCGATGGCATCGCCTTCCATGTCGGGCGTCACGGCCTTGGCGACGACGACCTGGTCGATCAACTCGCTCGGGAAGAAGTCGAAGGCGGTGGCCCGGCTGGTGGTCTCTTCCTCGGCGGTGGGCAGGCGGTTGCCGTTGATGAGCGTGGAGTTCCACTGCGAGGGCAGGCCGCGCACCGCGACGAAGCGGCCTTCGCCCTGGTCGCGCTCGATGGCGACGCCGGGCAGGCGCTGCACGGCTTCGGCGGCGTTGCGATCGGGCAGGCGGCCGATGCCGTCCGCCGTGAGGACGTTGACGATATTGTCTGCCTTGCGCTGCTCGGCGATCGATTTCATCTCGCTGGCGACGATCGTGCCGGTGACGACGATTTCGCCCGAGGGCATGGCCTGCGCGTCAGGCGACATCTGCTGTGCCTGCGCGGTCGTGGCGATGAGCATAGCCCCGAGGCTGGTGGCGGTCATGAGAGCGAACCTGGTCATTTGTGCTTCCCCATTCGTGAGCGGCCGATCACCTCCGTTGCCGCTTTCCTGAAATGGCTCTGACATGGCATTGTCGATCTCGACCAATTCATTGGGTGCATCGCAGCAATAGACGAATAAAATGGAGTTCTAATTACGAAGAAAACCCCGCTCAATTGCATGGGCGAGGTGTGTATATTTAAAGAATATTGTCGATCAAATTGTCATTTATCAAATTTATTCATAAAATATACCAGAGAAATTGTCGCCATCGACAGGCATATGCCCGCTGTGGCGTAAGCCAACCAGATGAAGAAATGCAGCCAGTCCATCGAAATCCCCGGCATGTTGCGAAGCAGCGTCAGTGTCACGCTCCCGACATAGCCCGAGGCATCGGCGACATAGATCAGGAAGCCCGCCGTGCCCGCCCGACGGGTCGCGGCGACGAGGCGATCGAACAGCATCGCATTGAACGGTGCATAGCCGAGGTAGAGGCCAAGGCCCGACAGGATCATCCATGGCAGCGGTCCCAGCGCACCGAACTGGAAAGCGAGCGTGGAGCCGCCGATCAGCACGGCCCCCGCCATGACGATGGCATGGATCGCGACCAGGGCCCGCCGGTTGTCGCGGACCAGCACCAGGCTCGCCAGGATCGCCAGCGTCACCACCGCGACCGGGATCTCGCTGGCGGAAAAGACTTCGGAGACGCCCGCGTAGCCCAGTTCGGTCCAGATTTCGGCGGCGAAGTTGTCACGCAAGTCGCGCAGAGCAGTGAACAGGACGTAGGCGAAGACGAGCACTGCCACGCCGGGACCGTATTCGCGCAGGAAGGCGCGGCGGGCCTCGGCCGCCATTGGCGGACGGGCCATGCGCTCCGCCTGTTCCTCCGCGCTCGGTGGCGGCAGTTGGGCAAGGCCGATGACGGCGAGGATCAGCAGCGGAAAGAACAGCGCGCCGGTGGCAGCGGGCATCCAGAACTCGCCTATCTGCAAGTGCGTCATCAGCCAAACGCCCGCCGACTTCACTACACCCGAGGCGACGATGAAGCTGGCGCAGAGTACCGCCGCGATGACTTCGCTCGTTCGCCGCCCCTCGACATAGCCGAAGACGATGCCCCAGATCATGCCAAGCGGCAGGCCGTTGAGGAACAGTGCGGCCACTTTCCATGCGATCGGCAGCACGGCGAAGAGCACCAACGCGACCCATGCCAGGCCAATAAGGCCGACGATGGCCACGCCCCGCCGTGCCGCGACCATTTCGGAGACGATCTTGACGCCGATGATCTTCGAGACCGCGTATCCCGCGACCTGGGCGATCACCAGCGCGATCTTGAAATCGATCACGCCCTCCCAGCCGGCCACGTCGGCATAGGTTGCGGCGGTGAACGGCTTGCGGAAGGCGTACATCGCCGAATATGCGGCGAAGCTGGCAAGCCCTGCATAGAGCGCCAGTGCCCAGGGATGGCCCTGCGCCAGCCATTCGCGCAGCGGCGGGATGCGCCGCGAAGCGGGCATGCCCGGCGCCACCTGAGCCGCCGCAAGCGGGTTCACGCGGTCGTTCCGCCAAGGAAACGCGCAGGCTCGGCGCCGGGCTTCGACCCTTGCGCGATGGCCCGGCTTGCCGCCGCGACGGCAAGGTCGAGGTCGGCCACGCTCTCGATCACGAAATCTGCCCCGGCCGCTGCGAACTCCGCGACGACCGCGCTCATGCGCTCGGCCTTCGCAGCGGCTGAAAGCGCGGTGAAGGCGGCATGGTCGAGACCGACGCCGTTGCCCGAGCCTGCGAGGCCGACGCTCCACATACCCGCGTGTCGGCCGGCTTCGATGCCAACCGGCGCATCGTCGACCGCAATGCAGGCCTCGGCAGGCCACACGCCCATCTCGACCATGGCCTTCCACAGCATCAACGGTGCAGGACGGCCTTGCGCGGTCTCGCCGGCGCAGACGATCACTTCGGGCGCATAGCCCTGCTGGGCGGCAGCGGGGATGATGTCGGCCATCATCGTGCGGGTGTAGCCGGTGGTCGATCCCACCCGAATGCCGCGCGCACGCAGCATTTCGAAGTTTTCGACCGCCCCCGGGATCAGTTCGCGGCATAGCGCGGCGCATTCCTGCATGGCGGGCTCGAGCCGGAGCATCAGGGCGTCAACGTCGGCCTCGGTCCATTCCGCACCTTTGGCCTCTCGCCAGCGCACGGCGATTTCCGGCTCGCTCAGAATGGCGACGACGTGCTCGCGCTTGGCCTTGCCCATGTAGCGGCGCACCACCGGTTCCTCGACCGCAACGCCGGCCTCGTCGAAGACGCGCGCCATCGCCATAACCGGCGCGCGTGAGCCGAAGTCGATCATCGTGCCGGCCCAATCGAACAGCACGGCGGCGATCGGCGAGCGGGTATCGGTCATCATGCAATCTCCTTGATGGGGGCATTCAGCGCGCCGGTGACCACGCGCTCGCCGATGGCGAAGGCGGTGGACATGCCCGCGCCGCACGTCACCACTGTGACATGGACGCCATCGGCGACGGTGCGGCTGAACCAGTTCTGTTCCGGCGACGAGGCATAGACGCCCACCCAGCGTTCGATGGCCTGCGGGGCCGGGCCGAGCACGGCCTCGAACTCGTCGAGGACAAGGCGATCGACCGCCTCGTGATGGAAGGGATCGGGGGCATCGCCGTAATCGTGGCTGTCTCCCACGACGAGCGAGCCGTCCGCCGACTGGGCGACGATCAGATGGACCCCGGCCTCGAGGTGCGCGCCCTGCTCCGCGCGAAGCTGCGCGATCAGCGGCTGCGCCTCGGGCAGCGCCGCATAGCCTTCGTAGCGGGCGAGGCCGAGGTCGCTCATCACCGGGCGCGGCAGGCGGAAGCCGGGGGCGGCGAGGCGCATCATCTGCAGTTTGCAACGCGTCACCGCGTGCTCGGCTATGACGCGGGGAAACAGCGCGTTCAGGTCGTCGCCGGGGCACACGAAGATCGCTTCGGCATGGTATTCGCCATCGGCGGTGACCGCGCGGCCCTGCTCGCAGGCGATGACGCTGGCGGGCGGCGCGAAGGTGACCCCCATCTCGCGTTCCAGCCAGGCCGCCAGCAGCGGCACCGCCTCGCGCGCTTCGACCCGCAATTCGTGCGGGCTGAGCAGTGCGGCCTCGCACGCGGCGAACGGCGTGGCGGGGTCGATGCGGCGCAGCTGTGCGTCGGAGACGAGACGGCACTGTTCGCCCATCTCGGTCTGCATGAACGCTTCGAGCACCGATACGGCGGCCTTGCGGCGGACCGGCAGGGCAAGCCCTTCCTGATGGATGGCGATCCCGGCGCGCGGAGCGACTTGCGTCCAGACCTCGCGGGCGCGGCGTGCGAGCGGCCACATGTCATGGCGTTCTTGCCCGGTGACGGTCACGAACCCGAAGTTGCGGATGCTTGCCCCAGTGGCGCGGGCGTTGCGGTCGACCACCAGCACCGATTTGCCGCACCGTGCGGCGGCGAGGGCATGGGCCAGCCCCACGATGCCGCGGCCCACGACCGCGACGTCGAATTTTCCGATAATGCCTGACATGGCTTACTGTGACCGTCCTGTAACAATCATGCGTCACAGGCAGATTGGGCCGAGCGCCCGTCCAAGGCCAATGCATCCGGTGAATGGCGACCATAGACGGCGCTTCCCCGGCTTCGTCCACGAGGGTTCATGAGCGTCAATTTCCTCCACCTGCGTTCGTTTTATGCCGTTGCTTCGGAGCGCAGCGTCAGCAAGGCCGCGCGGCGGCTGAATATTTCGCAGCCGACATTGTCCAAGCAACTCAAGGCGCTGGAGGAACGCTACAAGGTCAAGCTGATCGAAGGCTTGCGCCCCCCTCTGACACTGACCACGGCAGGCCGCGCGCTTTACGAAAAGGCGGAGCGCCTGTTCGGGATCGCCGACGAGATCGGCGCGTTGCTCGGCGAGGACGAAATCGACAGCGGCGCGCTCCTGCGCCTCGGTACTGACTCGCCCCCTTACGCCGCCGAATTCATGGCTGCCTTCAAGGCTGCGGTGCCCAACGCGCATTTCCGCGTCACCATCGCCAACGCCCTGCAGACCAACGAACTGCTGCTGAAGGCACAGGTCGACATCGGCATCATCTGCGAGCCCGCGGTCGAAAGCGACTACACTTATGCGCCGCTCTACAAGGACCGGCTCGTTGCCATCGTGCCCTCTTCCTGGCCAGACGATGGATCAGGCATCATGCCGCTGGAGCGGATCGCCGACGAGATCGTGATGGTGCGCGAGGCAACCTCGCGCACGCTGTCGACGATGAACCGCCTGCTTGCCGACGTCGGCATCGCGCCGGGACAGACCATGCAGCTTCACACGCGCGAAATGATCCGCGAGGCCGTCGCGCAAGGCCTCGGCATGAGCCTGATGTTCGAAAAGGAGTGTCCGCCGGACAGCCGCATCCGCGTTCTGCCCCTGGATACGACGTCCTCGCTCATCGAAGTGAAGGGCTACTTGGCGGTTCGGTCGGAGCGAAAACGGATGCCTCTTATTCGGAGGTCGTTGGAGATCGCTCGTGCGTTGGCGAAAACCGGCATCTGATCGACTCGAACTCTTTTTGTGCTTCGAGCCTTTGGCTGGCAGCCGAACTTGCGCCATTTTGCTCCCTGCAGTCGAGCAGCTTCGGATGGCTGTAAGCGCTAATTTCGGGAACCGGCAAAAGGCAGTCGGTGCATGAGCCCGCCAAGAATGGCAGCAAAGTCCAACACGGCGGTCGTTACCCAACCCAAGATCACCGGCCAATCGGTCGGGAGTCTCGACCAGCGTGCACTCGAAAGGAGACTTTCCGCGCACTCCGCGAATGCCTGTCTTCAATTCACTCAGATTTCGATGATGGCTTTTATGGCACACCGTCCGTTGCGAGCATCCGCAACCAACCGTGCACGGCCTAAGCCCCCAGTGCACAAACGCCGAGGGCTTCGTCGTTTGTGGGCCAGGCCTTGACTGCCCTGGGTGGTGTGCTTCCAGCGGGCCAACCGGTCTCTTGCCTTGCTTCCGGCCTCACATAGAGGTATCTTAATTACTGGATCGGAAGTTTGGGAGGACTTTGGTGGTGAGATGCACGCAACGACCGGAAATGCGGGATTCGTTACCGGTGAAGCGTCGAGAGGTGATTGCGGCATGATCTCAGAGACAGGCAATATCTGCACGCCGGAAGGGGTCAGCCTGACCTATAACACGATTGGCGAAGGGCCCTCTGTCATCCTCCTGCATGGCGGCGGTCAGACCCGCCATTCCTGGTCCAGGACCGCGCATACCTTGGCCGGATTGGGCTATCGCGCGATTAGCGTGGATGCGCGCGGGCATGGTGACAGCGACTGGACCGATCACTACAGCCTCGAAGCCTTCGCTATCGACCTGAAGGCGGTTATCGCCTCGCTCCAGCCGGGGCCCGCGCCCGCGGTCATCGGCGCATCGCTGGGCGGGCTGACCGCGATCGTTGCCCTGGGCAGTGACGACCCGCCGCCTGCGTCGGCGCTGGTGCTTGTCGACATCGCAGCCAAGATCAAGCAGGAGGGCGCGCATCAGATCCGCGATTTCATGGCTGCGAACACGGACGGCTTCGCTTCGGTAGAGGAAGCGGCGGATGCTGTGTCCAAATACATGACGGACAGGCCAAGGCCCAAGGACGTCTCAGGCCTTCGCAAGAACCTGCGCGAGATCGATGGCCGGTTCTACTGGCATTGGGATCCCAGCTTCATGACGGGAAGCGCCAAGCAAGAGGTACCGCAGACGCGGATCTCGATCGACGAACCCGCCGCGCGCCTGCGGCTGCCGGTCATGCTGGTTCGGGGAGAGCACAGCACAGTGATCGACGAGGAGTCGATCGCCCACTTTCGCGATCTGGTCCCGCATGTGGAGACCGAGGAGGTGGTCGGTGCGGGGCATATGGTGGCTGGCGACGCGAACAGCCCCTTCACGTTCGCCATCATCGATTTCCTGACGCGGCATTATCCGGCGTCGATCAAGGACTGAATGGGAGAAATTCCATGGAACACGAAGATCGCAACGATGGCGTTGCAAGCTACAGGGATAAAATGCTTCAGGGGATCGACACCGACAGGCACGACGCAAGCCTGAAGGGGCAGTCGGCTTCCGGAGTGGATTTTGCACCCTTTTTCGAACCGCTGACGATCGGTTCGACCACACTGCCCAATCGCATTGCGATGGCACCGATGACGCGCAACATGTCGCCCGGTGGGGTGCCGGATGACAAGGTGGCCGCCTATTACCGGCGCCGCGTCGAAGGCGGGACCGGCCTGGTGGTGACAGAAGGCACGTATGTTCCCGATCCGCAGGCAGGCTTTTCGCCCAATGTTCCGCGCTTCTACGGGCAGGAGGCCCTTGCTGGCTGGAGCAAGGTCATCGACGGAGTGCACGCAGCGGGCGGCTGTATCTGGCCGCAGCTCTGGCACGTCGGGTTGATGCCTCTGCCGACCGACGATTTCGATGTCATGGACGCAATCAGTCCATCCGGCTTGCTGCGACGCGACGAGCAGATCGGTCGTGCAGCGCAAGGTGAAGAGATCGAGCGGGCGATCCATGCTTTCGGCGAAGCTGCCGCAACCGCGTACAGGCTCGGTTGCGACGGCATCCAGATTCATGGTGCGCATGGATATTTCATCGACCAGTTCTTCTGGGACGTGACCAACCTGCGGAGCGACGACTACGGGGGCGATGATCTGGTAACGCGCTCGCGAACGGCGATCCGTATTGTCGAGGCGTGCCGGGCCGCGACTTCGCCCGATTTCCCGATCTCGTTCCGCCTGTCGCAGTGGAAGCAACAGGATTTCACCGCCCGCCTGGCTGAAACGCCGCAGGAACTTGAGCGTTTTCTGCAGCCCCTGGCCGATGCTGGGGTCGACGTCTTCGACTGCTCCACACGCCGGTTCTGGGAACCGGAATTCGAAGGCAGCGATATGAATCTTGCGGGCTGGGCCAAGAAGCTGACCGGCAAACTGACCTCTACGGTGGGGTCGATTACCCTGAGCAACGATCTGTTTTCGGGCTATGTCGAAGGTGCGGAAACCTCCACCGGCAATCTCGTGCGCCTGCTTGAAATGTTCGAGCGCGGAGACTTCGATCTGTTCAGCGTCGGGCGGGCTGCAATCGCCGATCCGGCATGGGCGAACAAGGTCCGCAGTGGCTACACCGACGAACTGGCGCCTTTCGACATCAAATTTCTCATGGCAGCAGAGCTCAACTGATCCGTGCAGCCGGGGCCGGGCGCTGCAAAGGCGCTCAGGCCCCCGGCGGCGGTGCGTTGCTCTCGATCAGGAACATGCCTTCGCGCAGCGGGACGGCGGGATCGATGCGGTAGGGTGAGAAGTCCGTCACGCCCTCGCTGGCCAGCAGAGTATCGTCGATGAAGAAGTTGCCGGTGCATTCGCGCGAAGGCCTGTTGAGGATCGCATAGGCGGCATCCGCCATGATCTCTGGCGTCCGGCAATGACGCAAGGCTTCGGCATCGGCGGCGGCATACTCGATCGCGGCGGTTGCGATGCCGTAGCGGGGCCACAGGGCATTGAACGCAATGCCCGCGCCGCGAAACTCTTCGGCCATGCCCAGAACGGTCATCGCCATGCCGTATTTCGACATGGTGTAGGCGACATGGCCGGCGAACCACTTCGGATCGAGGTTGATCGGCGGAGCCATGGTCAGCACATGCGGATTGCCGGACTTGAGAAGGTAGGGGGCAGCGGCCTTGCTGGTGAAGAAAGTGCCCCGGACATTGACGTCCATCATCAGGTCATAGCGCTTGACCTCGGTCTCTTCGACGGGCGTCTTGAAGATGGCCGAAGCGTTGTTGATCACGATGTCGATGCCGCCGAAACGGTCAGCTGCCCGCGCCATCGCTGCTTCGATCGCATCGGGATCGCGTACGTCCAGAACCAGGGGCAGGGCCTTGCCGCCGGCCGCCTCGATTTCTTCCGCTGCGGAATGGATCGTGCCGGGCAGGTAGCGATGCGGTTCCGCCGTCTTGGCCGCGACCACGATATTGGCGCCGTCTGCAGCTGCGCGTTTCGCGATGGCAAGGCCAATGCCCCGGCTGCCGCCGCTGATGAAAACCGTCTTGCCCGTCAGGCTCATCCTGTCCTCCCGTTTCCATCGCTGGGCCGCTGCGATCCCTGTCAGCAGTTGGCCGTAAAGGTATATCTATGGCGCGGGCCGGCGCCGGTAGCGCCAGCCCGTCTTGCATCATGCGGCATGCCGGCAGCGCCGGTATCCCGGACTATTTCAGAACGATCGGATTGATCGGTGAGCCGAACGCGCCGGTCACCTTGAGCGGAGGAGCCGACAGCAGGAACGAGTAGCGCCCGTCTGCGGCACAATCCTGCGACAGGGCCTCGAGGTCGAACAGTTCACCCAGCGGCATCCCCATGTCGCGGATGGCGAGCATGTGGAAAGGGAGCACGACTTCCTGGGTCAGGCTTTCCATGCCGAGAAACTCGACCGCGATATTATCGGCCGCCACAGCGGCGGCGGACTTGTCGTACAGCCATTCCGCGCACTCGGCGCCAAGGCCGGCCTGGAAGCCCGCCACTTTCGTCTTGTCCTTGCGTACCGTGAAAGTGCGCAGATGGCCCGTGCGAACGACTACGATGTCGCCCGCCTCGACAGTGACGCCGAACTTCTCGCAGGCCCGGTTCAACTCGTCGGGGCTGATCTTGTGGTCGGCGGGAAGCTCATCCACCCCGTGCAGGCGGGCGATGTCGAGCAGAACGCCGCGCGACATGATGCCCGGGGAGCCGAGATGGTGCACCCCGTTCTTCTTTGTGCCGCGCGCCGTCAGGCATTCGCTTGCCTTGCAGCCGTTGTACATCTCGCCGTCGTAGTGGACATGGCTCAGCGCGTCCCACTGGGTGGCCGACTGCAGCGGCATGACGATCACGTCGTCATTGAAACGCGAACGCGGATTGGCCGGATTGAAGATCTGGTCGAGATCGCTGGCCAGCAGTTGCGGGTTGGGACGCTTTGTGATCTCGGGGATCTGCGGCCCGTCTTGGCTGAACTCAAGACCAAGGCTGATCAACTTGCCCGAAACCACTTCGGCCGCTGCACGCTTCAGCGCTTCGGGACCCACGTGGTTGATGGTGCCGCGCTGGTCGTCCTCGCCCCAGCGGCCCCAGTTGCGCAGCCGCTCGGCCGCCTTGTCGAAATCTATAGCCAATGTGGCTCTCCTGTATCTGGCGTGATCTTCTGCCGGTATCGCGGATCAGGCGACGTTTTCGCTCGTGCGGGTTTCAAGCCCCGGAAGATCGCCGGCTTCGCGCCATTTACGCAGGATGTCGACATAGGCCATCAGGCCGCCGTTGTAGGTCGTCAGCTTGACCATGGAGATATCGCGTTTGCCTTCGGCATTCATGTAGCTTGGCGTGCAGTTTGCGCGAAATTCGGCCGAAGTCATGAGATACTTCATGATTTCCTGCCACCATTCGCCTTCGGCCTCGGCCGTCGCCTCGATGACGTCGATGCCTTTGTCCTTGCAGGTCTTGATGATCCACGCGACGTGGATGGCCAGCTCTGAAAGCATGTGCACGAAGTTCACCGAATAGCCGCCCTGCACCAGGCTGAACATCAGCATATTCGGAAAGCCGCGGGTGAAAATGCCGTGCATGGTATGCGCGCCTTCGGGGCGGGCCCAGTCTTCCGACATGGCCTGACCGTCATGGCCGTAGATCTCGAAGCCGAGGCGGCGCACGTAGCTGGAGGAGATTTCGAAACCGGTCGAATAGATGATGCAGTCGACATCGTAGTGCTTGCCATCGACGATCAGCCCGGTTTCGTCGATCTCGTCGACGCCGGCGCCCTTGGTATCGACCAGGGTGACGTTGTCGCGATTGAAGGCCTGGAGGTATTCGTCGTGGAAGCACGGCCGCTTGCACATCATGTTGTACCAGGGCTTGAGCCCCTCGGCCGTCTGCGGATCTGCGATAAGCTCGTCGACGCGGGCACGGATCTTGTCCATCTGTTCCATGTCGGCCAGCTGCTGTTCTTCGGTGGATACCGAATAGGCCTGCGGGATGTTCCGGAAGATCTCGGTCCAGCCGTCCTGCACCATGTCGCAGGAGACCTCCTCGCTCGAGACGATCTTGGTGAAGTTCTCCATGCGTTTCGCCTGCCAGCCCGGCTCGAGCGATTGCGCCCAGTCGGGATCGGTGGCCTTGTTGCCGCGCGGGCCGACGGCCGAGGGCGTGCGCTGCACGACGAAGAGTTCCCCGGCGCATTCGGCGAGGCGGGGGACCGCCTGGATCGCGGTGGCGCCGGTGCCGATGATGGCGACCTTCTTGTCGGCCAGCTTGTCCATCAGCTGGCGCGGACCGCCGCCGGTATAGCCATAGTCCCAGCGCGTGGTGTGGAAAGAGTGACCCTTGAACTTCTCTACGCCGGGGATGCCGGGCAGCTTGGCCTTGTGCATGATCCCGCCCGCGATCGCGATGAAGCGGGCCTTGATCCGGTCGCCACGATTGGTGGTGACCAGCCAGCGGTTTTCTCGATCGTCCCAGCGCAGTTCGTTGACCAGGGTCTGGAACAGGGCGTGGGGGTAAAGGTCGTAATGCCTGGCGATCCGCTGGCAGTGCTCGAAAATCTCGGGTGCCTTGGCGTACTTCTCGGTCGGGATGTAACCGGTCTCTTCAAGGAACGGCATGTAGATGTACGATTCGATGTCGCAGGCCGCGCCGGGATAGCGGTTCCAGTACCAGGTTCCGCCGAAGTCTCCTGCCTTGTCGATGATGCGCATCGAAGTGATGCCCTGCTCGGTCAGCCGCGCGGCCGTCATCAGTCCGGAAAGACCGGCGCCGACAATGGCGACCTCGCACTCTTCCTCCACCGCATCGCGGGTGAAAGCCGGGTCCGCGAAGGGGTCCTTGTCGAACTGGCGCTGGATTTCCTCAAACCCGCGATACTGGTCGTTGCCGTCATCGCGCAGACGCTTGTCGCGTTCCGCAGCATAGCGCTTCTTGAGTTCCTCGAGGCGTTGAAGCTTTGTGCTGTCGGTGGCCGTCACTATACTCGCTCTCCGTAAGATCCAATTGAGATACCTTTACCCGGCGCCAGGCATATCAGGCAAGCCCGAATTTGATATCATTGTAGGGCCGCCTCCCGCGACGGCGCGGTTCATTTGCCTTTGCGCCGCCGAGTCCGGACGTCGATGAGGGCCGACAGGGTCCAAGGCCGAAGGGCCCCAGGACGCAGATCGGGGCCGACGAGGACTAGGGCTGGGCGATTCCACTCATTTCGCGTGCCGAAGGCAGGCGGGCGCCGGGCAGATTGGCGGTCTGTCGCTCGATCAACCGGGTCACGCGAGGCCGCCCGTCCCCACGATGCAGGGCGAGGATCTCGCTCCAGTTCTCGGTATCGGCCACGGTGTGTCGCTTGTTGTGGCGGATATAGTCGTGCCAAGTTGCAACATCGTAACGCTCGACCCAGCGATCCGGCGCATTGAGATCGCGCATCAAGGTCCAGCCGTGCGCGCCGTCCCTGCGCCGAACTCGCCGGCGTTCGGTCATGAGGGCGAGGAAACGCGGAACGTCGTCCCTGTCGATTTCGTAGGCGATGCTGATCACGATGGGGCCGCTGCGGCCCTCGATCGGCAGGGCAAGGTCTGGTTCGTTCCAGTCGTGCGGGTCGAGATCGCGTTCGACATCGACGATCGGCAGGACGCGGCCGATCAGGATAGAGGCAAGGTGAACCCCCGCAGCTGCCAGCAGGGCGTAGGGAACGCCGATGTGATCGGCCAGCGTGCCGAACGTGGCTGCACCGATCGCCATCGCGCCGAACGCCCCCATCTGGTAGATCGACAGCGTGCGCGCCACCACCCAGCGCGGAGCTGCCAGCTGGACCACGGTGTTGCAGCTGGAAAGCGCCAGCACCCAGCCGATCCCCACGAACGTGAGGGCCAGCATCGACAAGGCGATATAGGGGCTGAAGGCGATGGTTGTCGTGCCGGCCATCGCGCACAGCGACGCGAGCAGAACCACCTTCTCGCTGCCCAGGCGTTCGAGTAGCGGTCGCACGACGAATCCCGCGGCGACAGAGCCGATGCCGTAGGCGCCCAGCAGCAGGCCGTAGGTAAGCGGTCCGCCGCCAAGCTCTTCACGGGCAATGACCGGCATGAGACCCGAAACGGCCGCAACGCCGAACCCGAACAGGGCTGCGCGCGGTATCACTCGCAGGATGTCGGGTGACATGCGGGTGTAGTGGATGCCCGCGGCCATGGCGTGAAAGATGCGTTCGCGCGGCAGGGACGTGTCGGTTTCTGGGGGCTTCCAGCGAAGCAGGACGGCAGTCAGCGGAAGGTAGGTGAAGGCGTTGAAGGCAAAGGCGCCAACCGCGCCCAATGCGCCAACGATGATGCCGCCAAGCGCCGGGCCGAGCGAGCGTCCGATGTTGAACGTCATGGACATGTAGGCGACCGCCCCGGGAAGTGCAGGGCGGGGAACTATCTCGCCGATGGCTGCCTGCGAGGCCGGCGCATTGAATGCCATGCCGCTGCCGATAATGAAGGTGAAGGCGAGCAGGATCGATGGGGTCAGCAAGTCGAGCACGGCGCAGGCGATCAGCCCGAGCGAAGCGACCAGCATCGAAAGCTGGGCGGCGATCATCACCGTGCGCCGCTCGAAACCGTCGGCCAGCGCGCCCGCCAGCAGAGAAAACAGCATGAGAGGCAGCACCATCGAAGTCTGCACGAGCGCGACCATCGACGCCGAACCGGAAAGCTCGGTCATCAGCCATGCCGCGCCAACCCCCTGGATGTTGGTCCCGAAGGCTGAAATCAGCATGGTCACCCAAAGCGTCCGGAAGAAGGGCACCTTGAATGGCGAAGTCTCGGCGTTTTTCGGGTTCTTTTCGGACATCCGGTCAATCATGCAGCAGCGAAGGTCGGTTGGCGAGCCTGTTCGCAGGCGGTCACAGGTCAATCAGCTTTGCGATCCGCTGGCGAAGCAGGGGGGCAATGCCTTCGATCTGCTGGGTGATGTAAAGCCGCCGCGCGATGGCTCCGTCGAATGCACAGCTGGCGACTTCTGCAGGCGTCATGGCCGAACGGCGCAAGCTCCTTGCCGCCTCCTCGCCTTGCGCCGAGCGTATGCGCGCCTCGCTTTCATTCAGGATCGGCGTATCGACACGCGGCGGGCATAGCAGCGAGACCCCGACGGCGTCCTGATCGGCCAGTTCGATCGCCAGGCTGTCGGCAAGCGCCCACATCGCATGTTTCGATGCGGTGTAGGATGCCAGTTCGGGCACCGAAACGAGGCTTCCCATCGATCCGGTAATCACGAACTGGGCAGGCCTTGCCGCATCGACCATCCTGCCCAGGAAAGCATGGACCGTGTTGACCGGACCCAGCACATTGACCTCTACCGTGCGCCGCCAGACGGAGAGGTCGGGGCGGATCGTGCTGCCGTACTTGAGCACGCCCGCATTGGCGAAGACAAGGGCAGGTGAGCCGAAGGCGTTCTCGACGTCCCGCGCGAACAGTTCCAGGCCTTGCGCATCGCGCACGTCCAGCGTCCGGGCCATGCCGCTACCGCCTGCAGCCTCGACCATGGCAAGGGTTTCGGCCAGCGCTTCGGGGGCGATATCGGACAAGGCGACATTCAGGCCGCGGCGCGCCGCTTCCAGCGCCAGGGCGCGCCCGATGCCCGAACCCGCGCCGGTGACGACCGCGCAGCCGCCTTCAAGTTCCAGTTGGTCCATCATGCCGCTCCCGTCATGGCCTGTGCTTCTGTCGGCTCGCCGGCAAATCTTACCGCATCCCAATCGATCCGGGTCAACATGCGATGATAGTCCGGTGCGTACCAGGGCGCGTTGACCTGAAGCCGCCCACCCTGATCGGCATTGAGGTAATAGTTCCTGTCCGCGCCGCCCAGCTCGCTCGTCTGCAGCAAGGTGGCGGCCTGCGCGTCCAGTCTGCGATTATAGTCGTCATGGGCCTGGCGGGTCACTTCCACCTGCGGCTTGCCTTCGCGCAGCATGCGCATGAGCATCCTGGCGGCGAAGGATCCCCATGTCGCGAACCAAACCGGTTGCTGCGGCCCGCCCGAGATCGGTTGCGAATTGGGGCCGTAGACGGTGAAAAGATTGGGAAAGCCCGGATGCATCAGCCCAAGGTAGGCACGCGGCCCGTCGCCGGAGTCCCATTCATCGTGCAGATCCTGGCCGCGATCCCCCTTGTAGCGCGTAGGCCAGAGATACCTGGATACGGCATAGCCGGTGCAAGTGACGATCAGGTCGCATTCGCGCACCCTGCCATCGACGGTCTCGATGCCGCCGGGCACAAGGCGCCGGATGGGCGTCGTGACCAGATCGACATTGTCGCGCGTCAGCGCCTTGTACCAGCCGTTGTCGACGACCGGCCGGCGCGACAGCGGCGCATAGTCGGGAGTCAACTGCGCGATCAGGTGCCGGTCGCCGTTCACCTGCTCGGCGATATAGGCCTGCAGCATCGCGCGCATCGCATCGTTGCCTTCGTTCACGATGCCGCCCCTGGCCTGCCATTCGGGATCGGGCAGCATCAGCTTGTGCGTGTCGAACAGCGGCGCGGTTGCCGTAAAGCGCCACCAGTTGCGATAGCCGGGGAAATTGCGGATCAGCCAGAGATGCTCGTCCTCGATCGGCTTGCCATAGCCGGCACGCGGGGTGATCCATTGCGGCGTGCGCTGGAACACGTCGACATGCCGGGCTGCGTTTGCCAGCTCGCCCAGGATCTGGACGCCGGTGGACCCATTGCCGATGGTCGCGACCCGGCGGTCCTTGTAGTCGAGATCCTTGGGCCATTCGGCGGTGTGGACGATATCGCCGGCGAAGTCTTCCTTGCCTTCGAAATCGACGATCCGGGGCGTGGCGAACAAGCCGCTGCACGATACGATAGCGTTGACTGTCATGGTCCTTTCGCCGCCGGGCGTGGCGACGGTGAGGGTCCATTCGCTGGTGTCGGGATTCCAGCGGGCTTCCTTCACGTCATGCTCGAACAGCGTCCTGCCATGCACGCCGAACTTGCGGCTTACCCTTTCGACATGCTCGCGCACGGTTGCGCCGCGGGCGAAATATTCGTTCCAGTGAAACTCCCGATCGAAGGCGAATTCATACGTGACCGACATCGTATCGACCCGCACATCGGGGTAGGTGTTGATGCTCCACACGCCGCCCGCTTCGCAGCGCCGTTCCAGCACCACGTAGTCGATGCCGAGCAGGTCCAACTGCACGCCCATGCTCACGCCGGCAAAGCCGCTGCCGACGATGGCCACCTTGAAACCGGGGGGTATGCTGGGCGGATCGCCGTCCCACTTCGCCATGTAGGGAAAGTCGCCGAGGCCGGCGATCTCGTGCCTTGCCTCGAATTCCTTGTCGCCGATGGGCGAACCCGTTGCCATTTCCATCATCGCGCGCATCTCGGCGGGAGAAGGTGCGCGCGCGCGTTGGGCAGAGGCGTTCTCCAGCAGCCAGTCGGCGGCCCTCGTCATCAGCGCGACCTTCTGGTCGCCGTTCATTCTTGCCGCAACCGGGAGTTCGGCCAGAGTTCGCTCGCCCGTGTGATGGAACAGCGTGATCTTCACGGCGTCGAGGTCGGCCGCCTCCAGCCCGCGCATGATGAAGTCCCGGTCCTTCACGAGGTCGCCTCTCTCTGAAATCCTGTACCTCTATCATGGATTCGGCCCATCAATTTTGCAATGCTGAAAATCATTTCGATGTTGCAAAATTGATGGGCCGAATCCATTCTTTTGGGCATGAGCAGGCCCGCCCTATCCGCATTGAGAGCGCTTGAGATCATCGACCTGATGGCGGCTCAGCCTGCGGAAAAATTCACCCTGTCGGATATCATGCGGTTCACCGGGACGAATGCTTCCTCGCTGCATGCGATCCTGAACGTGATGATGCAGCGCGGCTATCTGTTGCGCGATCCGGAACGCAAGACCTACCGACTCGCCCCGGCACTGGTGGCGATCGGAGAGGCGGCGGCACGGCACGATCCGCTGCTTGAACAGGCGCGGCAGGTGGCATCCGCCTGGGCGGCGCGCAGCGGGCGTGAGACTTTGCTGACTGCCCGGGCTGGCAGCGACATCATCGGTGTGGCGCGGTTCGCCGTGCAGGCGGGGATGAGCACCAGCCTTCGCGTCGGGCAGCGCGTTCCACTGCGCGCACCTTTGGGCGGATTGTTCATCGCCTGGTCGGACGAGGAGGATATCGCGGCATGGTGCGCGCCCCGGGACCAGGTGCAGGGCCAGGTCGTGTCGCAATCCGCGCGCGAGGGGCACGAGCGTGCGCTGCAGCTTCTGCGCCACCGCGGGTTTCTGGTTTCGCTTCGCTCGGCCGAACATGGCGCCTTCACCCGTCATCTTGCCGACGTGGAGGAAGGGGCCGGTGCGCAGGCGAGCCTGGCCATGCTGCTCGCGGCGATGGACAACGGCCTATACCAACCGCCGGAAATCCACCCGGACGGTGAGTACAGCGTGCGGATGCTTTCGGTGCCGATCTTCGACCGCCACCGGCGCGTGCTTTACAACATCGGCGTGAGCTATCCGCACGAGCCTGTCAGGGGGGCGCAATTGCTGGCTGAAGCCGATTCGCTCGTCGAAGCTTGCAGCGCCATCTGGGCCGATGCTGCCCCGGCTTTTGCATCGGGAAACACATGACAATGGCAACGACACTCGGGATCGAGGGGCAAAGCGCCGTCATCTGGGGCGGCGGCGCCGGTATCGGAGAGGCGACCGCGCGCCTGCTTGCAGCACACGGCGCGCGGGTCGTGGTGGCGGATCGGGATGGCGACGCAGCGAGACGGCTATGCGAAGCGCTCGGCGAAACCGGTGCCGAAGCTCTCGCGGTCGAGGTCGATGTGCGCGATGAAAGTGCCGTCGAGGCTGCTGTCGCGCAAGCCGGGAAGGCGTTCGGCGTGCCGACCTTGTGCGCCAGTGTCATCGGCGTGGCCGACTGGTGCGACCTGATCGACATGGACACCGCCATGTGGGACGCACAGCTCGCGCTGAACCTGCGACCGATGTTCCTGATCGGCCGCACGATGGCACGCGTGATGCGCGATGGCGGCGTCGGCGGTGCAATGGCCTTCGTCGGGTCCATCGCCAGCGAACAGGGCGCCGCGCGCCATGCCGCCTATGGCGCTGCGAAAGGGGGCATGGTCTCGCTGGCCAGGTCGATGGCGCTCGAATGGGGCCGCCTGGGGATCCGGGTAAATTGCATTGCGCCCGGCCCGATCGCCACGGCGCGCATCACCGCGTCGCCGCAGATGGAGGCACTGTTCCACATGAAGCTGCCGGCGGGGCGCTTCGGTACGGTGGATGAAGTTGCACAGGCGCTGGCCTGGGTGCTTTCACCGCAGGCCAGCTTCGTGACCGGGCAGACGATCATGGCCGACGGGGGCTGGATGGTCACCCCGGCGATTGTGGCCGAGGATAACCCGAACCTGCCCGAACGGAACTGATCCGTCGCGGCCGAGCCGATACCGTTCTTGCGGCCGTTCTCGTTCCAGCCGTCAGGCTGAAGCGATCAGCCTGCGCTCCTCGCCTCGACGGCTGCTGCCCAGACTTGCGAACAGGTGGGCGCGCTTCAGGAACAGATGTGCGTCGCACTCGGCGGTGAAACCCATGCCGCCGTGTACCTGGATGCCTGCCCTGGCGTTTTCCAAGGCCGCATTGCCGGCCAGCCAGCGCGCAGCGGCCACTTCGCGCCGGTCGTTCCCGCCCAGGCCAAAGGCCACGGCGGCCACGCGCGATTGTGAATCTGCCGCATCGGCGCGCACCCGCATGTCGGCCAGCGCGTGCTTGATCGCCTGGAAAGACCCGATGGGTTGGCCGAACTGTTCGCGTTGACCGGCATATTCGACGGCAAGTTCGGTTGCCGCTTGCGCCATGCCTGCCAGTGCTGCGCTGATCAGCAGCGAAACCCGGTCCGCCATGGCGTCGCGGTTCCCGGGCGCGGGGGCCGGGGACGCGCGCCTGATCGAGACCGTCTCGTCCATCGCGACCGCCTCGGACCAGTCGAACCCATCTGCCTTGTGCAGCGAAACGCCGCTGTCGAGCACGACGACAAAGTCGGCTCCGACTCCGTCATAGAGGTAGAGCGCGCCATCCACACCGGGAGTTGCGAAAGCGGCCCGCTTGTCTCCGGACACGAGCGCGGCGCGGTCGTCGCCCGAGGCAAGATGGACTGCGGCAATCTGCGCAAGCAGCGATGGCGATGCCAGGACGCGGCCCAGTTCGCGCGCTGCGACCAGTTCTTCGCAAAGGCCATAGCCGGCACCGCCCTCATCCTCCGGCAGGGCCATTGCGAAAAGGCCGAGTTCGGCAAAGTCCTTCCACATCGCCACTTCGGGTGCGGCGGCCCAGGCATCCTTCTCGCGCAGGCGCGAGACCGGAAGCGTATCGGCCAGCATCGCGCCGATGGAGTCGGCAATCATCTGCTGGTCTTCTGTCGGGTGAAGGTCGATTATCATGTCGCGGCTCATATGGCTCGGGGTCCACGGGGCAGGCCAAGCACGCGTTCGCCGATCACGTTGCGGCGAATTTCCGATGTGCCTCCGCCGATCGCCCACTTGAACGATTCCAGGTAATGCAGCGGCCAGTTATGCTCGCCGTCGCGCGCCAGTGCCGCGGGGCCCAGTATTTCGAGCGCCGCGCCGTTCACGCGCCGGGTCAGCTCTCCGAAATAGAGAGCGGGGATATTGCCTTCCGCGCCCGGAACCTCTTCGCGCATTCCGCGCGAAACCGAGGCAACGGTCAGCGAACGCAGCGCCATCACTTCTGCCCGAAGCCCCGCCAGCCTGGCGGCAACGGCATCGTCGTCCAGCAGGGAGCGTCCGGTTTCCGGGTCAGTCGTTTCGCCAGCTACCTCGATCAGGCGTTCGACCCCATTGGCCAGCTCGATCTGGTGGGCAATGGTGCCGGTGCCGCGTTCGAAGCCCAGCGTGGTCATCGCGATGGCCCAGCCCTTGTTGATCTCGCCTACCACGTTGGCAAGCGGGATGCGGACCTCGTCGTAGAAGACCTGCGCGAAATGGGTTACGCCTGACATGGCGGTGATCGGGCGGATGTCGATGCCGGGCAAGTCCATGTCGCACACGATCCACGTTAGCCCGCGATGGCGCGGCTGCTCGGGATCGGTCCGCACGAGCAGTTCCTGCCGGTTGGCGCCCTCGGCATAGCTGGTCCAGATCTTCGTGCCCGTGACGACGAGATGATCGCCGTCGACTACGCCGCGCGTCTTGAGCGAGGCGAGGTCCGATCCCGCGCCCGGTTCGGAGAAGCCCTGACACCAGTTTTCCTCGCCCTTGAGGATCTTGGGCAGATAGCGCTGCTTCTGTTCGTCGGAGCCCTGAACGATCAAAGTGGGCCCGGCATGGCTGAGCGCGACGAACATCGAAGCCGATGGCGGAGCGCCGGCGCGGGCGTATTCCTCGTGCCAGATCAGCTGTTCCAGCACCGACAGGCCGCGCCCGCCATATTCCTTTGGCCAGGAAACACCGGCCCAGCCCCCTTCGTACTGGGTGCGTTGCCAGGCCAGATCGTATTCGCGCAGGGCAAGCCCGTCGGGCGGTCGCTTGGCCGTGGGGACGTTGTCCTGCAGCCAGTCGCGGCATTCAGCCCGGAAGCGGTCAAGTTTGGGGTCTTCTATCAGGCGCATTGTGTCGTGTCCTCAGCGGCTTTTCGGCAGGCCGAAGAAGGCTTCCGCCACCTGGCTGCGGTGGACCTCGCTGGTGCCGCCATAGACCGTGGTAACGGATGCGTGCCGCATTTCATGTTCAAGCCGCCGTGCGCCATGCTTGCCGCGCAGCAGAGTGTCGGGAGCTGCGAGTTCGAACAGGTCGACCGCGTCCTTGAGAAGCGCTTCCGAGCCGTAGAGCTTGCTCATCGGTCCGGCCGCGCGGTCTGTGCCCTGGGTCTTCAGCCATAAGGCGCGCCAGTACAGTAGGTAGGAAACCGTGTTGCGCGTCGCCGCCGCGGCGATGCGTTCGAGCACGCGCGGGTTCTCGATCGCCTTGCGGCCGCTGCGGCTGGCTTCGCGCGCCCATTCGACGGCGGATTCCACTGCGTGGCGATGCGGCCCGACGAAACCGCCGCCGCCTTGCTCGATCATCAGGGCGAAGCCCATCACCTGCAGCCCGCCATTGACCGGGCCGATGCGATAGGAATCGGGAACGCGCACGTTTTCATAAAACGTCGCATTGGTCCGCTCGTCCTGGAAGGTGTGGACGGGATGAATTTCCACGCCCGGATCGTCGAGCGGCACGAGAAACACGGTCATGCCCTTGTGCTTGGGCGCGTCGGGATCGGTGCGCGCGAGCAGGAAGGCGTGGTGGGCCAGGTTGGCGCCGCTCGTCCACATCTTCTGCCCGTCGATGATCCAGTCGTCGCCGTCCTTTCGGGCTCGCGTCTTGGCTGCGAAGACGTCACTGCCAGAATGGGGTTCCGAGAAGCCGAGGCACGAGATGATTTCGCCCTTGGCGAGGCGCGGCACGATGTCGCGCTTCACTTCGTCCGATCCGAAATGGATGAGCGAATGGCCGACAAGGTTCGAGACATATTGCGAGTGGGAGGTGACGCCTTCGTCTTCCCACACCTGCAGCGCGGCGGCGGTGGCGAGATCGTCAAGACCGCGCCCGCCGAATTCCTCGGGCCAGCTGGGAAACAGGAGGCGCGCTTCGCCCATTTTCCGGTTCAGGTCCCAATCGTGGCCGTCATAGGAGAAATGTGCGTTCGCGCGATATTCGTCGGTCAGTTCGCGCTGAAAGAATTCTCGGGTTTCCTGCGCGAAAGCCTCTGCCGCTTCGCCGTAACCGAATTCGATGCCCGGGTGGCCGGTTTCGGGCAGGGCTGCGGTTTCGTCCAGCCACAAGCGGCGGCCGGCCGTGATCAACTGATCGCGCGGATCGCCAAGGATCGCGGCGGCTGCCCGCGCGCGGCGGACATAGAGCTGGATATCGTATTCGAGCGCGAGGCCATATCCGCCGAATGTATGCTGGGCCCGGTACACGGCCTGTGAAGAGGCCTGTGCGGCAAACCAGAATGCCATTGGCGCGGCGGCTGCCGCCTTGCCGCCGCCCTGAGCGACTTCAGCAACGGCCCAGCGCCAGGCCAGGTCGGCTCCGGTCATTTCCGCGGCCATGTCGGCCAGTGGATGGGCAACGGCCTGGAAAGTGGCAATGGCGCGGCCGAATTGCTCGCGTTCCTTGGCGTATTCTCCCGCCAGCTCAAGGGCGCGAAGCCCGGCGCCTGCCATCCAGGCGGCGGTGAGGATCTTCCATTCCTCAAGCCCGGCAAGAAATGCCGCGCGTGCATCGCCGTCCGATGCAAGGATTTCGCCCTTGTCGGACAGGTCGATGGGCGCAAGCGGCTGACCGCCGAGATTGTCGGGAGCCTTTCCGACAATCTCGCGAACAAGGCGGACCTCGTCGCCCGACAGCACGAGGATGGCGTCGGCCACCGCGCCGCCCGGAACGATCTGCGCGCCGACGGCGGCCTCGTGCAGCGCCAGCGTCACGACGGCCTCGCCGGTAGAGGCCAGGGCGATGAGGTCCTCAGGTCCCCCAAGTTGCGCAAGCAGCCTTGCCGCGAGGATGGCTTCCACCAGAGGGCCGCTGGCCAATTGCCGACCGGCTTCGAAGGCCACCAGCCCGGCCTCGAACAACCCGAAGCCGTCTTCGCCGGGGATGCGCATGGCAAGCGCGCCCATCTCGCCGAGCGAGCGCCACAATTCCGGATCGAAGCCGCCCATCTTCTCTTCGGCGGCGCGTACACGCTCCATCGCGCTTTCGCTGGCAAAGAACTTGCGGAATTCGTCGGCTAGGATGGTCTGGTCTTCGGAAAGGGAAAGGTTCACACCTTCGCTCCTTCATCGACCGCATCGGCAGCCATTTTCTTCACCGTCTTCAGATCGATCTTCAGCGAAGGGGTGCGCGGCAATTCAGTCGGGAAAAGATAGGCCACCGGCACGTTGGTGGCCGGAAGTGCAGCGCGAATCGCCTTTTCCACTTCGGCCGCAGGCAGCGGTTCGTGGCCCGGCTGCATCTCGATCAGGGCAACGGGCACTTCGCCCAGCCGCCGGTTAGGGGCACCCACCACGCTGCTCACGGCCACGCCTTCGATGCGGTTGATGACGCTTTCGATCGTGCCGGGCATGATCTTGAAGCCGCCCCGCACGATCACACCGTCGTTACGGCCGCGATGGAACAGGAACCCGTCCTCGTCCAGCATGCCCAGGTCGGTCGTGCGGATGAAATCGTCGCCCAGCATGGGAATCTTGACTTCGATCAGGCCGGTTTCGCCTGCGGGCAGCTGAGCACGCGTTTCGGGATCGACGATCCTGACGATGTTCTGTCCGGTCGGCTTGCCGACGCTGCCGAATTTCGCTTCGCCGAACTGCTCGTACTGCGCAGCCGTCATCGTCGTGGCCGCGCCGCAGAATTCGGTCGCGCCATAGGACAGCAGGATCGCCACGCCGAATCGCTTTTCGAATGCCTTGTGCGAATCTACGTCGACCGCAGCCGTGCCGACCTGCACGTACTTCACGCTTTTCAGCGCATCGTCAGGCACGTCCTTTCGGTCCAGCAGCATGCGCACGCCTGCCGGAGGGATGACTACCGTAGTCGGCTGATGGCGGTCGACGAAGGCCAGCCAGTCATCCAGATTGAACTTTTCCTGAAACAGCACCAGGCGGCGCGACACCGCATAAGGCAGGTAGGAATAGATGCCCGAGATATTGCTGAGGGGGAAATTGACCGTACCCGGATCGCCTTCCTCATTGTCCGTGCCGACCTGTTCGAGCACGCCTTGCGCCAGGACTGCCGTCTCGATCGTGGAGAATCGCATGGGCGAGCGCTTGGGCGCGCCGGTCGTGCCGCTGGTCAGCATCTCGACCATGGGTTCTGCGGTCGGCTGCGCCGTACCCGAACGGTCGGCCTTGAGGTCTCCGGCGATCAGTTTCACCGGCTCGTCCGCATCCAGATCGGATGCAAGCGAAATGGCCAGTGCGCCGGGAGAAAGGGCGGCCAGCGTTTCCTCTGTCCAGTCCTGCTCGTCCGCGATCACGGCGGGCAGGTTCAGCTTTCTGAGGTCCGCGGCGATCGCTTCGGGAGACTGGAAGGCATAGGCCATGACGATAGTGCGGCGACCGGCCAGCAACGCCAGCATCGCTGCCGCGAAAGCTGGCCGGTTGCGCGGCACGAAGCCGATCTGCTGCGCTTCGCCAAGCCCAGCCTGCTGCAGCAGGTCCTCTAGCTCTTCGGCGAACTTGCGCAGATAAGACCAGCGAATGTCGCGGCCTTTGTAGCTTAGGGCGACCTTTTCGCCGTCACCGGCGAGGGCCTGAGCAATGATGGAGTGAAGTTGTCGTGACATGTCTCATCCTGTTCCCCTTATTGAGATACAGGAATTGCCGACGCGATCAAGCCTCATCTGCTCGGCCTTCGCATCGGCAATGTCATCAAGGCATGCGCGAAGGTGTGATCAGGCGGTCACGCCCTGGTCGATCGAATAGACCTGCCCGTGCACGCGCTTGTTCCGCGGCGAAGCGAGGTAGGCGATAATCTCGCACAGATCCTCGGGCCTGGCGATTTCCCGCGCGCCGATGCCCTTGGCGATCAGTTGCATGTCGTAGGTCTCGTCCATCTTCGTCGCGCTTGCCATCGGCGTCATCATCGCTCCGGGCGCTACGGCATTGATGCGCAACGGCGATTTCCAGTATTCGGTGGCCAGGTTCTTGGTCATCGCGATGACCGCGCCCTTCGTCGCGCCGTAGGCGGTGGTATAGGCGTGGCCCATCACTCCGGAAGCCGATGCGACATTGACCACCGCGCCCTCGCTTTCCAGCAAATGGGGAAGCGCTGACTGGATGAGCAGGAACGGAGCGCGGACATTGATGGCAAAGACCTTGTCGAATTGGGCCACCGTGGTGTCGGGGAAATGGTTGAAGACCAGCATTCCGGCCACGTTGATCAGGGCATCGAGCCTCCCGAAGGCGTCTATCGCGGCCGGAACCGGCGCCATGCAGGCTTCGGCGTCGGAAAGATCGGTAGGAACCGTGATTGCCTTCGCGCCCTTGGCTTCGCAGGCCTTGCGGGTTTCGTCGAGGCCTTCCGCGTTCACGTCGACCAGGGTCAGGGACGCACCGCGACCTGCAAACTCCAGCGCTGTCGCACGGCCCAGTCCCGATGCCGCACCGGTGACAAGCACGTTCAAGCCCTCAAAATCCTGAGTCACATTCTTTCTCCAATTGATGTTCTTGAATGCGGCCCGCGCCCGTCAAATCGGGGGGCGGGAACCGGTTGCCGCCGGCGTCTGCGGCGGACCCGCGAAGCATTGCGCAATGTCCAGCCACTGGCTTGCAGCGGGACCGCTGGCGACGAGGCGGGTGTCTTGCGGCGAACGCCGCTGGGTTACGACCATCGCGAAGTCCAGGGCGGGGCCGCTCACCACTTCGTCGCTTTCGCCATCCCAGCGCAGTTCCTCGCCGGAAGGGGCAACGAGCATGACCTGGGGCCGCTTCGGCACCTCAAGCCCGCGGTTGCGAAACGACCAACCGAAGGTGCGGACACCTATTTCGCAAATATGGCGGATGCGGTCGGTGGGCTCGCGCTTCACGCCGAACAGGTCATAGATGTCCTGCCCGTGTGCCCAGACTTCCATGAGCCGGGCGGTGGCAAAGGAGGCGATGCCCATTTCGGGGCCGAACCAGGCGATGCGGTATCCATCTGCCGCCGCGCGCAGCTCTGCGCAAATGCGTTCATAGCCCTGTCGCCAGGTTTCCAGGACTTTGGCATGGCTGGACCCGGCAAATTCCCGGCGCACCTGCTCCGACAGCTCGAGCCCTTCCGCCTGCCTTGCCCGCACTTCGGTGACAAGCGCGCGGAAGTCGTCCGCACCGGCCAGCGAGACGAGGCCGAAGCGGTCCACCTGATGCAAGTGCAGTATCTGGTCGCGCACCGTCCAGGCGAAGAACGGCGTAACGGCCGTCCAGTCCTCGTCGGACAGGGCAGAGACGAATCGATCCAGCTCGCGGCACTCCGCCAGCAGGTCGTCACACAGGGCCTCGATCGCTGCGCGCTTAGTCATCGTGGAGGACCGTATCGGTAAACATGGTGTTCTTCAGGCCCTCGTCCATCCATTCATCGATCGTGGTCGAGCAGCGATGGCTTGCCAGTTCCGCCATCTCGACATCGCCCTCGAGGATTGTATTTGCCAGCTTCAGGCGCAGCTCGCGATAAGTGCGAACGCGGTCGGGACGGTCGATCAGCACGTCCTGTCCACGGCGCAGTTGCGAGGAAAAATCGTAGAGAATTTCGAGCAGCAGGATCAACACCGAATTCTGGCTCATCGCACCGAGAATCTGACCGAATTCGCGCTCACTGCGCAGGAACTCGCGATAGCCTTGGCTGTCTTCGTCCGAGTCGGTGTACGCTGACAAGGCCGCGGTCTGTTGCTCGATGAAATTGCGAAGCTTGGCCCGCAGCTCTGCATCCGTGCAGGCGGCAGCGCGCATGGCAAGCTCGGCGCGGATCGGCTTCATGGCCGCCGTCGTTTCGGACAGGCCGGCATTGCGGCTCATCAGGTAGAGCGCTGCCATCCGGCTGACGCTCAGCGAACCGGGGCGCGACGCGAAATAGCCGCCGCCCACGCCGCGCTTGATCGAGACCAGGTTCTCCTGCACGACCCGGGCCGATGCCTGCCGCAGGGTCGGGCGGCTGACCTGAAGCCGTTCGATCATCTCTTCCTCGGAGCCTAGGAACTCCCCATGCTCCCGGGAAAGCGCGAGAATGCGCAATTTCTTGGCGGCCTCATCGACAAGCGAGGCGCCTCCGATCTTGCGGGGCTTGCTTTTGACTTCACTCACTCGTGTCCACTCCAAACTTTCGTTCGGCGGCCAGGGCCACTCGAACGCAACGGTCTTGCCGTTCTTCGATCCTTCAGCGTCGGCACGGATCGTGCCGGGTATGCAAAAGCGTCTTCAACGCCGTTGGCGAACGTGTGCACCAGCCTTCGGCGCGGCACCGGCGCGATTCTGGCGCAAATGCGATGGTCATGCCCGATGGCGAGGGAGACCACGCCGTGCAAATCAGCCGCGACCGCTTGCATCGCTGCGAGTCGACGGATCCGAACAATTTGCGGTACCTGCATTGATGCGGTACCTGAATCCTAGAAAATGCTTTTGCATCCGTTCCGCCGATGTCCGCCCTTCCCTGCTCGTGTATCTCTTGCTTTCACCCTATGCTCTAACGCGGGCGAAGGTAAAGCGTGTAGTGTAGCGGGAAGTATAGTAAAAGTGCGCAGAATGGAGCCGAGCTTCATTCTGCATGGCATTCAGGACTCACCTGCGATCGGGCCGCACGAGTGGATTTTCCGGTCGCCGCGCGGGAGCGTGAAGAGATCGTGTCTTGCGATGCCGGGCGTCTTGAAGCAAGCTCTTGATGTACCTGAATAGAAAGGGATAGCCATGAGCGAGCTTGCCGGAACCTACGAATGCATCACGAAGAGCCCGATGGGCGACCAGAAGGGCACGTTGACCGTAATTCCCGGTTCCGACGGAGGAACCTTTACCGGAACGATGGTGAGCGCGACTGGCTCGCTCGAGGTTGAAGACGGCAGGATCGACGGCAATCGCCTCACCTGGACGGTGAACATGACGGTGCCGATGCCGATGAAGCTCGAGGGCGATGCAACCGTCGAGGGCGGCAAGATCAGTGGCCATGTCAAGGCCGGGATGTTCGGTAACATGGGCCTGGAAGGCACGAAAACGGCCTGACTTCCCGCCGGGTGCGCCCGGATGGCCTCCGGCCTGTGCGGACCTGGCGACTTTCGCCGGTCGATCCGGACAGGCCGGAGCTTCAGATGATCTGTTCTTCGCGCAGCCGGGCCAGCTGTTCGCCGCTTATGCCGAGTTCGGCCAGCACTTCTTCGGTGTGCTCGCCCAGAAGCGGTGCGCGCCGATAGAGCGATCCGGGCGTTTCCGACAAGCGGAAAGGAGTCTCGATCACCGGTGCGGGGCGCGGCAATCCCGGGTATTCCATCTGGTTGAGAAAGCCCATCTGCGCAATATGGGGATCGTCCAGGACATCCTGCGGCGAGAACAGCGGGCCGACCGGGATGCGCGCTTCCTCAAGCCTCGCGGTCGCTTCTTCCAGCGACATGTCCGCGCACCAGGCCTGCATCCTGGCATTGAGCACCTTGCCGTTGGCAGCGCGCCTGTCATCGTCAGCAAAGCGCGGGTCCTCGAACCAGTCGAGTGCATCGACCAGTCGGCACCAGCGCTTGAACATCGGCTGGCCGGCGATCTGTACCAGGATCCAGCCGTCGGTGACCTTGAAAAGATCGCATGGGGCGGCAGCCGTGCCGGCATTGCCTACGCGGCCGCGATTCTGCTGGTTGATCGCCTGGTCGATGATCATGCCATCCGTCATCATCAAGGCCACCGGGAGCAGCGAGGCTTCCACTGCCTGTCCCCTTCCGGTCGCCGCGCGGTGATACAAAGCCATGGCAATCCCGATGGTCAGCGCCATGGCGGTCCCGAAATCGACATAGGGGACAACCGATCGCATCGGCTGATCGGGCGTACCAGATCGAAAGACGCCGCCCGACATGACCTGTCCGATGCCGTCGAACGCCACGCGCTTGCTGTAAGGGCCGCCGCGACCGAAGCCCGTCGCATTGGCAAAGACGATGTCGGGCTTGATCGCCTTGAGGGCCTCGTAATCCAGTCCGTTCGCCTCAAGCGCCGCGTCGGGCATGTTGACCAGCACCACGTCTGCGCCCTTCACCAGATCGCGCAGTATTTCGCGTCCGGCCTCGGTCGTGGTGTCGAGCGTGACGGAGCGCTTGTTGCGGTTGCATTGCAAGAAGGTCGCGCCGTCGCCGGTGGTGGAAACCGGCTGCACGAATCGATCCTCGCCGCCCGATTTCTTCTCCACGCGGATAACGTCGGCCCCCATGTCCGCCAGAATCGCCCCGCACCACGGAGCGGCGATGAAGCGTCCGAAATCCAGGACGCGAATGTTCTTCAGTACCGTTTCAAGCATGGGATGTGTCCCGCCTTTCGCCGCAGCAAGTGATCAGATTGTAAAACCGCCATCGACCGGCAATGCGACTCCGTGAATGAAGCCGGCCCTTTCGCTGGAAAGGAACAGCACCGCCTCGGCAATGTCGCGCGGGGTGCCCAGCTTTCCGGTGATCGGGCTCAGTCGCGCGAAGATCGCCTCGCGCTTCGCGTCGTCGCCTTCGACCTCGTCCGCCATGGCGGTCTGGATGATTCCGGGACAGACCGCGTTGCAACGCACGCCCTGTGGGCCGAATCTGCGCGCCACTGCACCGGTCAGGCCGACCACGCCGTGTTTCGCGGCTGTGTAGTCCAGCGCGCCCACGGCGCCTGATATCCCGGCAATCGATGCGGTGTTGACGATGGTCCCGCCGCCTTGCCGGATCATGGCCGGCACCTGGTGCTTGATGCACCAGTGGACGCCCAGCAGGTTGACCGCGATGGTATGCTCCACGCGCTGCTCGTCGAAGGGATCCTCGTGGCTGCCGACGACGCCGGCATTGTTGAAGGCGTGATCGATTCGGCCGAACCTCGCCAGCGCGGCCTTCATGGCATGGCGGGCGCCTTCGGGGCGCGACAGGTCGGCCTCGATCGACAGGGCCTCTCCGCCCGATCGCTCGATTTCGCTCACGGTCTCGGCGCAGCCGGGCAGGACGATGTCCACGCAGGCGACCCTGGCGCCGCGATGCGCGAACAGGCGCGCCGTCTCCCTGCCGATGCCGCTGGCGGCACCCGTGACAAACGCGGTTCGGCCTTCGAATTCCCGATTCAGGTCCATTGGCATCCTTCGGTCCGATTATGCTTGTTTGAGATACCTCTATTCGGATAGATGGGGTGAAGGCAAGCCGCCGCGGGAAAAGCTTTGGATAAGAGGCATGAGCCCCGTTGCGCCGCAAAGGCTTAAGGAGAGAGCAATGCCAGACAAGGACAGGAACGCGACTCGGCGCAACGGGTGCATCGCATGAAGGCCGGGCTCTTCAAGTGGTACCGGGGTTGGACCATGGTTGCCATGGGCATCGTCATGGTCATGCTGAGCGTAGGCTCGGTGGTTTATGGGTACAGCATTTACCTTACACCCGTATCGAAGGAGCTTGGACTTGCACGTGAGACGGCCAATGTCGGCATTGTCTTCCAGCACATCGGCTCTGCCTTGTTGGCCCCGGTCATCGGGCGAATCCTCGATTTCGTGAAAGTCAGGACGGTCGTGGCCTTCTGCGGTCTGGCGCTGGGCGCCGGGCTGATCGGGCTGGGCTTCGGGGACGCGCTCTGGGCCAAGGCGGTTCTTCTGGTGCTTCCCCTCTCGCTGGGCCTTGCTGGCGCGGGAGCGGTTGCCAGCTACGTCCTCGTGGCGCGCTGGTTCAAGGTGCATCGCGGCCGGGCGATGACCATCGTCGCATTCGGCCAATCCGCTGCAAGCGTCATCGTCGCACCGCTCATCGCCATGTTGATCGAGGAGTTCGGTTGGCGCGAGGCCCTGTTGATTCAGGGTATCTTCGTGGGCGCCGCGATGCTGCTGATCGCAGCCGGCCTGGTCGACAGGCCCGCCGAAGGAGAGCACGAACCGCTGGGCAAGGCAGTGCCGGTGCCCGAGGCCGACCTTCACGACAAAGGCGAAATCGGACATCCCCTGACGCTCAGGCAAATTGCCTCGAGCCCGGTATTCTGGATGCTTGCCGCCATCGTCTCCGCGACGCTGGCGGTGGTTCAGGCCAGCATTGCAAGCCTTGTGCCGCTGGCCACCGGGCGGGGGATATCGCTGGTGCAGGCAACCACTCTGCTTTCGATGCTCGGCATTTCAGGCATCTTCGGCAAGACGGTGCTGGCCATCGTGGCCGACCGGTTCCAGCGCATCACACTGATTACCGTGGCCATCGCGATCATCATGTGCTTCACGCTGAGCCTGACGGTCGATGCCGGTTTTGCAGGCCTTGCCGCTTCGAGCCTCATGGCGGGAATGGCGATCGGCGGGTTCTTCCCGATGTACTCGGCGCTGCTTGCAGACGTCTTCGGCGCCCATTCGCTGGGCACTACCGAAGGGCTGGTGGCGCCCGCCATTTCACTCTCTTCGGCAGGGGCGATCTATCTCGCCGGTGTGACGTACGACGTAAGCGGCGATTATCGGCTGACCTTCCTGATCTTCTCGGCAATCCTGCTGGGCGCGCTCGTGCTGTCAGCGACGGTGCGCCTCTTCGGCAATCTGCATGAGGTCCGGCCCAAGCCGGTGTAAAGTCCGCAAGAGAGCCCCTGGCTCTCGGGTCCCGGCGCCGGGGCGCAACGCCGGCTGAAGCTGGCTGCATAATGAAGCCCGCGTCTGGCGGGACGGATGGGAAGATGTTCGGAAAGGACGATGGTGATGAAAGCCGACATGCTCGTGACCGGTGGCTTGCTGGTCGATGGTACCGGAGCCGCACCGCAAGTCGGTGATGTGGCCGTCGCGGACGGGCGAATCATCGCCGTCGGGGACGTTTCGGCCATCGATGCGAGCGGTGCTGAAACCCTCGACGCGCAGGGCTGTATCGTCACGCCGGGTTTCGTCGACATTCACACCCATTACGACGGCCAGGCAATATGGGCCGATCGCTTGCGGCCCAGCACCGACCATGGCGTCACCACGGTCGTCATCGGCAATTGCGGCGTCGGCTTTGCGCCATGCCGGCCGGGCGACCACGATGCCCTGATTGGCCTGATGGAAGGTGTGGAAGACATTCCCGGCGTCGTGATGGCCGAAGGGCTGGACTGGTCCTGGGAAAGTTTCGAGGACTTCCTAGATGCCGTGGACGCGCGGCCGCACGACTGCGACATTGCCGCCTATCTGCCGCATTCCCCCTTGCGGGTTTACGTGATGGGCGAACGCGGGATTGCGCGCGAACCCGCGAGCGAGAGCGATCTTTCGCAGATGCGGGCCCTTGCCGCCCGTGCCATCGATGCGGGCGCGCTGGGCTGCGCGACATCGCGCCTGTATTTCCACCGTACGGCCGATGGCGAGCTGATTCCCAGCTTCAACGCAGGCGAGGAGGAACTGCATGCACTTGCCGCAGGGATCGTCGATGCCGGCGGCGGTGTGCTGCAGCTCGTCCCCAACTACGAGAATCCGGATGTAAGCGACGAGCTCGATCTGATGGCGCGGATTGCAACTCACCACGAGATCACCGTGACTTTTACCGGCACCACGTCAACGCCGGGAATTGCCGAGATGCTCGAGCGGCGGCGCGCGCGGGGGGCCGATCTCATGGCGCAGATCTTTCCGCGGCCGATCGGCATGGTGGTGGGCCTTGACCTTTCGTGGAACCCGTTCCGCTTCTGCGACGCCTTCGAGCCCCTTGTCCCGCTGTCGGCAAGCGAGAGGGCAGCGCGGATGCGCGATCCGGCCCTGCGCGCGACCTTGATTGCGCAGCAGCCCGACATCGCTCGTTTTCCGCTGGCCCGGCAGGCACGCAATTTCGCCAATATGTTCCCGATGACGCCGGGCTTCAAATACGAGCCCGATGCATCCGAAAGCGTGGCGGACCGCGCCGCTGCGCGCGGTGTCAGCCCCGAGGAAGAAGCCTATGACCTTCTGCTCGAGGATGACGGCGGGGCAATGCTATTGGTTGCAATGGGCAATTATGTCGCGGGAAATCTGGATAGCGTGGGGGCGCTGATCGGCCATGAGGGCACTGTGCTGGGCCTTGGCGATGGCGGCGCGCATTACGCGCTGATCTGCGATGCAAGCTATCCAACGAGCGTGCTTATCCATTGGGTGCGCGATCGCAAGACGGGACGGATCGCGCTGCAGGACGCCGTGCGTGAATTGACCAGCAAGCCTGCATCGGTGGTGGGACTGCAGGATCGCGGCATTCTGCGCGCAGGCTGCAAGGCAGATCTCAACGTCATCGACCTCCAGCGGCTGGAACTGCATCTGCCTTATGCCGAATGCGACCTGCCCGCTGGCGGAAAGCGCCTGCTCCAGGACGCCTCGGGTTATCGCGCCACGATCCTTTCAGGGCAGGTCACCTATCGTGATGGCAAGCCGACCGGCGCGCTGCCGGGTAAACTGGTCCGCGGCCGCCAGCACGCGCCTGGCTAGGCCGAGCGGCGCCCGGCCTTGAGAGCGGCGGGCGGGGCGATTTTTTTCTTGCGGAGCTCCGCTGCGGCCTCGCGCATCGGCGAGTGGGCATGATGCTGTCCCCGTCTTGCACTTATTGGCCGAAATAGCTTGGATCCGTGCGGTCGCGCTTGCCGGTGGTTTCGAATGTGCCGGCATTGGGTCCGCTCTGATCCATATCCACAAGGTACCGGCGCCTGGCAATGCGCCATTCGCCCTCGCGCTTTTCCCAATTGTCGACGTAGCGGCCAAGATTGCGGATGTCGTAAGGGGTTCCGTCTTCGCCGATGCGGCGAAGGGTCACATCGCAATAAGTCTCGCTTCGCGCCTTGTCGGGTCCGTCCAGCCAGATGCGGATGTTCGAAAACTGGTGCGCGTGCGCCGCGAACGCGGGGTGCACTTTCATGCACATGTCGACGAATTCATGGCCGCCGCCGACGAACATCTGTTCGCCGTAATCGGCGATGGCATCCTCGTGGAAACAGGACTTGCCCAAGGGGCCATCCAGACGGTCCATCGAACGGGCGTAGTCGTGGATCCTGTCCGTGATGGCCTGCCTGTCCAGCAGCGCCTGCAATGTCTCCGGCGCCCGCGCCAAGGTCTTTCTCCCTGCTGACGGCGATCAGGCGGCCGCTGGCCTGTCCTTGTTCCGGCTGGGATAGAACTGGCTATAATAGATGCGGTTGCGTCCGAAGGGGCCGTCGCCTTCGCAGACCATCGGTGGTTCCACGCGGATGTGACGATCGAGGATCACCTTGTCCTGATCGAACTGGCGCGTGATGTTCTTGATGATGGCGCGGGTCAGCCCTGCCATTGGACCGTCGACATTCGCCTTGGGTTGGCTGAAGGCCATGCGATTGTGCGTCTTGTCGCGCTCGACCGGACATGTCGCGCTGAACATGATGGTATCCGTGATGCCCGAAAAGCGCACAAAGCCCTGGCCGGGGCCGTAGTTCACCGATTCGATCTTGCCGGCCACCTCGCCGCGCGGAGTTTGCATCGTCAGATGCGAGGTGATCTTGCGCGCGATGCCATCGAACTCGAACTCGTATTCCGGAACGGTCATGGCGCCGTGCACGTATTTGAAGTGGCTTACGTCGACCGCATTGTCGGCGATGTTTTCCAGCGCGGAATAGACGTGCCATTCGTACTTGCGAAACTCTGTCCAATCGTCGTTGTAAGCGTCCTCGAACCTGACCGGCTGCCACTGGGGCTCGGCACGTTCGGAATGGTACCAGACCATGACCATGCCGTTCACTTCGGCCGTTGGCCAGGCGGGAACGCAATCCGCCTTCTTGGCCTTGGGCGGAACCGCGCGCGAATAGGGGATTTCCTTGCAGGCGCCCGTTTCATCCCATCGCCAGGCGTGGAAAGGGCATTCCAGCAGGTTGCCGTGCACTTTGCCGCCCACCGCCATGTTCGCACCGTAATGCGCACAGTAGGCGTCGATCACGCGAGCCTCGCCATCCTCGCCGCGCCACAGGGCCAGGTCCTGACCGAAATAGCGGATCGGCTTGACCTCGCCGACCGCCAGTTCGTCCGAATAGGCCACGCAGTACCAGCCCATCGCAAACTCGTCCTGCATGTTGCGCGCATCGGGATCGGGCCGGTCCGTCATTTCCGCCATGCGCCAGGCGATCAGTTCCTCACCCGACATTTCGGGCAGATAGGCGTCGGTCGCTGTGCGTTGTGCGGAAGCGTTGTCTTTGGATTCAGGCGTCATGGCGTTCGGCATCCCTATTCTAATGCATCTCGAGGTGCTGGCTATTGAAATACCTTAATTGCGCAACAGGGCGCAACAGCGAATGGCAGCGGCATCGACAAAGCCATCAGATTTCCCACTTGAGCCGGGCGAGCCGTTCGACGTGGAACCTGTCATCGCCGAGCAGTTCGCCGGATACGCGCGCGCGCTTGTAGTAGAGGCCGATATCGAATTCATCGGTGACGCCGATGCCGCCGTGCATCTGCACCGCTTCCACCATCACGTCCCTGCACAGCTCGGTCATCACCGCTTTCGAAAGGCTGGCGAGAAGGCTTGCCTCCGCCGCGGCTTCGTCGATCGCGCGCAGCGCCTTCAGCACTACGCCGCGAGCCAGATCGAGCCGCGCATAGAGGCGCGCGGTGCGATGTTGGAGCGCTTGGTAGGTGCCGATCTTGCGACCGAACTGCTCGCGCTCCTTCAGGTATGCGACGGTTGCATCGAAGGCGTGATCGGCGAGGCCCAGCAGCTCCGCGCCGAGCAGCGCGCGGCCCAGATCCAGCGTGGCGGCAATCGCATCGCCGGCATCCTCGCCGACCGGGAGGCCGGCGGCGCCGTCGAGTGCGACCACGCCGATGTTGCGCCCGTCGATCGTGTCGATCGCGCTGATCGTGCAGCCTTGCGTCGCGGGATCGACAAGGAACAGGCGTACCGTGTCGCCGGCTCGGGCGGAAACCAGCAGGCGGTTGGCGCCCACGGCATCGATCACGGCCGTCTTCCGGCCCGTCAGCGTGCAGGCATCGCCGGCACCGGCGGCCACCGTTGCCAGCTTTGCCGGATCGTGGCGCACCGCCTCGTCCAATGCGACGGCCACCACGAGTTCACCTGCCATGATCGCGCCCAGCAGGTCGCGCCGCTGCTCTTCGCTGCCAAGCCGCCCGATCAGTTCGGCGGCGAGCGACGCGCTCAGCAGGGGTGCGGCCGCAAGTGTGTGGGCTGCCTGCTCGGCGATGATGCCCGCTGCACAGGCTCCCATGCCGACGCCGCCGTCCTCTTCGGCGATGTTGGCGGCGACCAGCCCATTTTGCGCCAGTTTTGCCAGCAGATCGCGGCTGTATTTCAGCGGATCGCCGCTGTCGCGCAGCGCCCGGAAGGCGCTGACGGGGGCGGAACGGTCCAGCAGACCTCTGGCCGCGTCGGCCAGCATTGTTTCGGCTTCGGTCGGCACCAGGGCCATCATTTTTGCTCCGGCAGTTCGAGTGCACGCTTGGCAAGGATGTTGAGCTGGATCTCGTTGGAGCCGCCAGCGATGCAGTTGGCCGGAGCCGCCAGCCAGTGACGCGTATCGCTGTCGCCCAGGGTCATGCGCTCGATTCCGTTCAGCGCCGTCATCAGCTCGCTGCGCCGGTAATTGAGTTCGGTGCCGATCAGTTTCAGAACCGAAGGGGTATGCGGATTCATGGCGCGGGCGCGGGCCTGGTCGCCCAGGCGCTCCATCGCGATGTCCAGGACCCAGCTTCCGATCAGGTTCTTCGCGATTTCGTGACGCAGTGCGGGATCTTCGCGCAGGGCTTCGACACCCAGCGTCCTGCGCACTGCATCCGGAAGCGATTCGTTCAGCCCGCCGGCAGAGGAAGAGCCGATCATTGCGCGTTCGTGGCCCAGCAGGAATTTGGCCACGCTCCAGCCCTGGCCGCGTTCGCCCACGATATTGTCGGCATCGCTCGTCGCATCGTCGAAGAACGTCGCGGTGAAATGCGCGTCGCCATTGAGCAGTTCGATAGGCCGGGTGGTGACGCCGGGCTGGTCCATGTCGATAAGCAGGAGGCTGATGCCCAGATGCTTGGGCGCCTCGGGCTCGGTACGCACCAGCGCGAAGATCATGTCGCACTTGTCGCCATTGGTGGTCCAGATCTTCTGGCCGTTCACCACCCATTGGCCGTCTTTCAGTTCGCCGCGGGTCTGCACGCTGGCCAGGTCGGATCCGGCTCCCGGTTCCGAATAGCCTTGCGCCCACCGGATCTTGCCCCTCGCGATATCGGGCAGGTATTTCTTTTTCTGCTGTTCGGTGCCGAACTCCAGCAGGGCCGGGCCAAGCATCCAGATGCCAAGGCTGGCAAGCGGTGAGTGCGCCTTGATGCGCTGCATTTCCTGAGCGAGGATTGCGGCCTGCCGCTTGTTCAGGCCGCCGCCGCCATATTCTGTGGGCCATTCGGGCACGGTCCAGCCGCGTTCGGCCATGCGCTCCATCCAGATGCGCTGGTCTTCGCTGGGAAAGGTGGGATTGCGCCCGCCCCAGACACTGTTGGCGGGGGTCTGGGCAAGGCCGCGCGCACCGGGCGGGCAGTTTTCTTCCAGCCAGGCGCGAACCGCCGTTCGGAAGGCGTCGGGATCGGCAGGCATTTCCGTCACCGGGCATCCTCCAGCCCGAACAGCTTCAGTGCATTGCCGCGCAGGAACTTGGGCCACACCTCGTCGCGCAAGGGCACGTCATCCAGTTCCTGCATGATCCGTTCGAGGCTGAGGCCCATCGGGAAATACCCGGCATAGAGGATCTTGTCCGACCCGCGCTTGTTCGCGAAATCGACGATCGCCTTGGGGTAGTGCTTGGGCGCAAAGGCCGAGGTGCTGTAATACAGGTTCGGATATTTCAGCATCAGCTTGACCGCCAGGTCTTCCCATGGCTCGGCACCGTGCCGCATGACGAATTTCAGTTCCGGGAAGAACCAGACGACTTCCTCGATCAGTTCGGTTTTCTGGCACATGCTGGGAATGCGCGGTCCGCAAACGCCGGTCGTGCAGAAGAACGGTAGCCCTTCCTCGACGCAGGCGGCGTAGATCGGATAGAGTCGCTTGTCGTTGATTGGCACCTGGGGGTTGATGCCGGCGGGAAAGCAGGTGACCGCGACGATGCCCTGTTCGCGCTTCAGCTGGCGAATCTTGCGCACTTCCTCCATGCCGAGGTTAGGGTTGCATTCGTAACTGAGCAGGAAACGGCCGGGAAAGCGGCGTATCGCCTCGGCCCGGTCGGTGTTGCCGGATGAAATCCCGGTCATCGCGCGCTCCACCCCGTGCGCGTCCATCTGGCCGACGACCCAGGCGACCTTGTCCTCCTCGTCGCCGGACTGGGGGATGTCCTTGAACATGTATTGCGCAGGCATCGAGAACATCTTGCGGCTCTGCTCGTCCATCAGCAGGGGCTTGAGGAATTCGTACATTTCCTTGTTGTCGCCCGACGTGGGGATTCCCATCATCAGGTCGATAACGCCGATATCCTTGGGTCTTGGCATCAATCGTTCCTCTTCAGGCCGCAGGGGTCCGGGCGCGCGCCTCGTAACGCTTGCGCAGCGCGGCCTTGTCCACTTTTCCGGTGCTGTTGCGCGGCAGCGGACCGAGGTCGAACACGATCTCGGTCGGCACCTTGTAATCGGCGAGATGCGCACTGGCATGGGCGCGAATGGCGTCGAGGCCCGGTCCTTCGGGGCAATCCGGGGCAAAGACCATCGCGGCAATGGCGCGTTCGCCCAGCCGCTCGTCCGCAACGCCGAACAGCGCGACTTCCTGATGATCCTCGATCATGGCGAGCACGCGCTCCACTTCCGCGCAATAGATGTTCTCGCCTGCGCTGATCACCATGTCCTTTGCGCGGTCGACGATGGACAGCAGGCCACTCCCGTCGAACATGCCCAGGTCGCCGGTGAGGAACCACTCCCCGTCGAAACTGGCCTCGTTCGCCTCGGGAAGGCCCCAGTATCCCGTCATCACCGTGGGTCCGCGCACCGCGATCTCGCCCACTTCGCCGACCGGGCGATCCGATCCATCGGGCGCTCGGATGGCGATTTCCGCGAGCGGGAGAGGAACGCCGACCTTGCCGGGATGCTCGGCAAAGACCGCTCCCGAGCAACTTGCCGCAGTGCCGGTCAATTCGGTCATGCCCCAACCGGCCGCCTGGGAGGCGCGGGGAAAGTCCCGGCGCATGCGTTCGGTAAGCGCAATGGGGCTCGCCTGACCGGATACCACCAGGCTCGAGACGGAAGCCATGCGTTCCTTCGCGCGGGGCAGGGCAAGCAGGTCCGCCATGACCAGGCTGGGGCCCGAGACCTGGGTCACCTTGGCCCGTTCGATCAGGTCCATCGCATTGGCCGGGTCCCAGCGGCGCATGCCGGCCAGCAGCCCGCCGTCCTGGAGCGTCGTGATCATCTGGGTGATGCCCGAGATGTGGAACATGGGCACGATGAGCAGCGGGGCATGGCGCGGGGTGTGCTGCTTGATCACGTCAAGCGGAATGCCGCGATTGCGCGCCGCGATGGTCAGGCCCAGTTCGTTCATGTAGGCGAGCTGGCGCGCGCAGGTGCATAGGTTGCGGTGGCTGATTGTGGCCCCCTTGGCGCGCCCGGTGGTGCCGGACGTGAACAGGACCATCGCCGGTTCATCTTCGGCGGCGCGCGTGTCCGCCGGGTCGGGAGCGTATCCGGCGCGGTAGGTATCGAGAACGTCCGGCCCGATGACGGGTGTGCCGGTTTTACCCTCCAGCCGTCCGGCGCAGCGTTCGTCGGCAACGATCAACCTTGCGCCCACATCCTGGGCGGCAGCGGCGATGTCGGGACCCTTGTTGCGGCTGTTCAGCAGCGCAGCGACCGCGCCGATCCGCTGGATCGCGAAAAAGGTGGAAAACCAATGCGGGCAATTGCGCATGACCAGCCCGACGACATCGCCCTTCGCAATCCCGAAGACATCCCTCAGGGCCGCAGCGATCCGCCGAGAATCGTCGTCGACCTTGCCATAGCTGCGTCGATCGCCTTCGAAATCGAGCAAGGTGAAATCGGCGTTTTGTGCGCAGCTTTGCTCGATGATGTCGTAGAAGCTCGAATGCGTGCCCATCATCCGGCGCGTTGCGGCAAGGCCCGGCTGGACGATCGCGAAGGGCGCGCCCGGCGCGGTCAGTTCGGCGGCGATGGCGCGATAGGTGGCCAGCGCATCAGGCCCCGACGCGCGCGGTTCCTTTGCTGTTTCGTCTGCCATTTGCGTCAATACCCTCTCTCAGTAATGGCCGTCGTTGCGAGCGCGTTAGGATGGTTTACCCCGCTGGCCCGGAAAGCAGGACGCCCGTCGCTCCGCCATCGACCCTGATGTCGCAGCCTGTGAGCATCCGTGCATCGCCAGATGCGAGGAAGGCCGCTGTCGCGGCGATGTCCTTAGGATCGACCAGGCCTAGCGGAGTCATCGCAAGGATCTGTGCCGCCTGCGGCTGTGCCTCCAGTTCCAGGCGGCCCATGCGCGTGTCGACAAGGCCGGGAGAAATCGAGGCGATGCGCGCGCCTTGCATCCCCCAGGGCGCGGCGCGGCGCATGACCGTCAGCAGGTTGGCCCGCTTGGAATGGTTGTAAGCCAGCGCTGATGCCTTCGCCGCGTCGCCGGAGCCAAGCCGGTCGAGCTCAGCGGCGAGGCTGTCGATCGCCTTACTGCTGCACGGCGCGCGAAGAATGGCGTCGATGTCGTTATCTGGCAGGCACAGGTGGCCCGCCATGGATGCGATGATTATGGCGGTGAGCCCTGGCTCCAGAGAGGTTTCCAGGGCTTCGAGCAAGGCTTCGGTGGCCAGCCAGTTTGCGCGCAAGACCTCGCTTGCAGAGCCCATGGCCGGCGACAGGCCGGCGGCATGAAGCACGCTCGCCAATGGCCCGCAGCCGCGAGCGAGCGCAACGATGCGGAGCGCTTCGCCGTCCCCGGAGAGGTCGGCGACGGCGGTGCCGGCAATCGCGATTCCTGCCTGTTTCATGCGGGAGGCCGCGATTCGAAGTCCGCCCTCGTCGATATCCGTCAGGAACAGGGCGTGATCTTGGCCCAGGCGCAGGGCGCAGGCGGAGCCTATGCCGCCGCTGGCACCGGTGACCAGCGCCATCCTTCTCCCGTTCTCATGTTCCATTTGCATTCCTGTATCTCAATAAGGGGAATGGCACAATATGAATTGCTTCACCTGCCCTCGGGGCGCCACGTGTGAATTTCGCGGATAGCGATGGCGGACGGCCTCTTGATTAAAATAGGTATCTCAAATAAGACTGTGTCTGTGGTCCTGCGGGAGTTGGGCGGAGCGTACCGCCTGCCGGTGCAGGAGAAGAAAGATTTTGAGGAAGCTGAATGTCTGACGATGGGCTTATCCGGAACACGATTACCGATGAATCGGTCGATCTCATGCGTCGACGCATCGGGTTTCCGAATCCCACGCTTCGCACCGGTGCGATCGATGAACCGTGGAACATCACCTGCACGGACGACGCGGTACGCCGCTTCGCGATCTGCATAGGCGACGACAATCCGCTGTTCACCGATCCCGCCTATGCCGCAGGTACGCGCTGGGGGGGAGTGATTGCGCCGCCTGCGTTCGAGAAATCGATGGGCCTCAACGGCAACCCGGTGATGGATCCGGAAGAAGCCAAGGCGACGCAGAAGGCCCTGCGCGGTGTGCAGCTTTACCACTCTGGCGGCGAGAATTTCTATTGGTCTCCGATCAAGGAGGGCACGAAGCTCTATCGCTCGCGCTATGTGAAGGCGGTGGACGACAAGCAGTCCGAATTCTCGGGCCGTTCCGTTATCGTGACCAACGGACTCGACTTGTGGGATGACGACGACCGCGTCGTGGTCAGCGGTGTGGACTGGTTCGTTCACGCCGAACGCAAGAAGAAGTCGGACAAGAAGGCCAAATACGCCAAGGAAGAACCGGCCTGGTATTCCGATGAGCAGCTGGCCGAGATCGAGGCGGCCTATGATGCGGAGTACCGCCGCGGCGCCGACACGCTTTGGTTCGAGGATGTGGAAGTAGGCGCCCGATTGCCGAAGATGGTGAAGGGCCCGCTTACGATCACCGACCTGTTCAACGTCCATATGGGGGCCGGCTGGCTGGTCTACGGCAACTGGCCCAATCGGTTGGCCTATGAAAATCGCAAGAAGTTGCGCGGCTTCTATACGCGTGACGAATTCAATGCGTGGGATACGCTGCAGCGCGTACACTGGGACAAGGACATGGCCGAGCAGGTCGGAGTTCGCATGATGTACGACATCGGTCCGGTCCGCCAGTTCCACATCAGCAATTACCTGACCAATTACGCGGGCGACGATGCCTGGATCCACCGGATCAAGTTCGAATTCCGCCGCTTCAATTACGTTGGCGACGTTACATGGCTGACCGGCGAGATCGTCGACAAACGGATCGACGATGTCCTGGGCCCCCTGATCGAGATTCAGATGCGCGGAACCAACCAGCGCGGAAGCGACAATATCAAGGCGGAGGCGACTATCCTGGTGCCGTCGCGTGAAAGTGGACCGGTCCGGTTGCCCGAACCGCCCCCGCCGACCGAATTCAGGTCCAAGGGCCGAGCCGCATAAGAAGGATCGGGCGGTCCCTTGTGAGGACCCTCGTGCCGAACTCCTGTGCAGCACCCTTGTCAGGAAGTCGCAATTGCCCGAGATTCACTGCATCGTCCTCCTTTCTCATGGATGGTGACATGCCATTGTGTTGATCGCGCGCGTTGAAGGAAAAGTGGCGGGAAGACCGCTGGAAAAGAGCGATGCGGAGCGCATCCGCGCGACTTTTCCAACGGGTGCGTTCAGCCCGGCGGAATATGCCTTTGCGAACCTTTGGCTGTTTCGCGCCGTGCATGAATATCGGTGGATGGACGATCCGGTTCCGCATATCCGCGGGCGGACCTACGATGGAAGGGTTCATGCCCTCCCCTTGTCCGCGCCCTTGTCCGCGCCCTTGTCCGCGCCCGGGTCCGCGCCCGATCGGGACATGGTCGAAGCCCTGTTTGCAAGCGGGATCGACTGTCTCTATCCCTACGGTGAGGACGGCCCGGATCTGGCTCGGCGATTGGGGCGGCACGTCCTTCACCGCGATGCCGACAGCGACTACTGGTTCCGTGCCGAGGCAATGGCGACGCTTTCGTCGGCAAAGTCCCGGCGCTCGCAGGCGCGAAGCTATGCTATCGAACATGCGCCGACCTTCGAGGACTGGCACGAGGGCCTTGCCGATGCTGCGCTCGAAGTGTTGGACGGCTGGTCGCGCGACATAACCAGAACGGCCGAACAGACCGATATTGCCGAATGCCGCGAAGCGATCGCCGGCGCCGGCTGGCTGGGACTGGCAGGCGGACTCGTGAGGGCGGGGGGGAAGCCGGTCGCCTTCCTGCTCGCCAGCGTCTCGGGCAATGCCCGCATCGTTCATTTCGCCAAGGGGCGGCGCGCCCATTCGCACGCCTATCCCTGGATGTTCGCCAGTTATGCCGCCCGGGCTGCGCGCTGCGGCGCACAATGGCTCAACTTCGAGCAGGATCTGGGTATTGCCGGACTTGCCCAGTCGAAGCGCGCCTACGGTCCGTCGCGCATCCAGCCCAAGCATCGGGTGATTAGGGGCTTGCCTGTTTGAGGTAACTCAATATACGATCTTCCTGAATGTCGAGGGGGAGTAAGCGCGTGTCGAACGATCTGGTGAAAAGGAGGATGGATGGGGAAGTGTGCTTCCTCACGCTCAATCGTCCGGACGTGCTGAATGCGCTCGACACTCATCTGATGCGCGAACTGGTCAAGGCGCTCACGGCTGTCGCCTATGACGATCATGTACGGTGCGTCGTTCTGACCGGAGCCGGCAAGGGTTTCTGTGCCGGCGGTGACGTGCGCGCCATCGGGCAGGCGGCCAAGGAGCGCGTGTCGGAGGTCGGGCCGGGGCAACGTCCTCTCGCCAGCCTGGAGCGCCGCGTGCAATGGGTCCGCCGCAGTGCCGAAGCGTCTCGCCTGTTGCACGAGATGCCCAAACCCACGATCGCCATGATCAACGGGGCCTGCGCCGGTGCGGGGTTGAGCCTCGCGGCGGCCTGCGATTTCCGCCATGCCGGACGCCGGGCGGTATTCCGCGCCGCATTCACCCCTGGCGGGGTCTCGGGCGACTACGGCGGAAGCTGGCTCTGGACGCATATCCTGGGCACGGCCAAGGCACGCCAGCTGTTCCTGATCGACGCGAAGCGCAATGCGAAAGAGGCACTGGAATTCGGCTTGGTCGATGCGGTCCATGACGACGATTCGCTGGAAGCGGAAGTAACGGAACTGGCGCAGAAGCTTGCAGGGCTTCCCGGCAAGGCGGCAGCTTATGCCAAGGCCAATCTGAATGCCGCGATGACTGAGAAATTCAGCGACTCGCTCGACCGGGAAAGCCTTGCGATGATGCTGTCGCGCGAAGTCATGGTTCGGGAAGCCAAGGCCCGCAAGGCGGAGCAGGCTGCCGAGGAAGAGGTAAAGCGGACCGGGACGGCCCATGGCAGTATCTGATCGGCTTGTCGGAAGCTGGCAGCTTGAGAGCTTCACCAGCGAAACGAAGGGCGGGTCGCTCGTCCACCCACTGGGCGAATGGCCGGCTGGTTTGTTGACCTATACCGGCGAGGGCATGATGTCGGTGCATCTCCTGGCCGAGCCGGGACGCAGTGAAACCGCGATGGACGCCTACACAGGCTATTTCGGCCGCTTCACCGTCAACGAGGAAGAGGCCATCGTCTCGCATCAGGTCGAAGGGGCCTCTGTCGAAGGGCTCGCCGGCGGTGTGCAGGAACGACACTATCGGTTCGATGGCGACCGGCTGGAATTGTCCGCGGTCGGGTCTCGAACGACTTTGAAACTGACTTGGAAGCGGCGCTGAAACTATGTCCGAAACCCTGACGAGCGAAGCGATGGATGCGTTGGACGACGAGGATTTCCGCAGGCGGGTCCGCGCCTTCATCGCCGCCGAACTGCCGCCTGAAATGGCGGCGCGCACTTTGCTCGGCTATCACCCGCACAAGCCCGACGTGGAATTCTGGACCGCGAAGTTGAATGAACGCGGCTGGGCGGCGCTGAACTGGCCTGTCGAATATGGCGGCACCGGCTGGTCGATCACCAAGCGGCATATCTTCGACGAGGAATGCTATCTTGCCGGCTGCCCGGCAGTGAACCCGCAAGCGTTTCATCTGGTCGGCCCGATCATCTATGCCATCGGCAACGATGCGCAGAAGGAATTCTTCCTGCCCCGGATTCGTTCGGGAGAGCATTTCTGGGCGCAGGGTTTCTCCGAACCCAATGCCGGTTCCGACCTTGCTTCTCTGCAGACGCGCGCGGTGCGCGACGGTGATGACTATATCGTCAATGGCCAGAAGATCTGGACCTCGGAGGCGCAATACTGCGACTGGGTGTTCTGCCTTGTCCGTACTTCGACCGAGGGCAAGAAGCAGGCCGGTATCTCGTTCCTGCTGGTCGATCTGAAGTCGCCCGGCATTACCATCCGCCCGATCATCGGGATCGAGGGCGGACACGTTCTGAACGAGGTTTTCTTCGAAGACGTGCGGGTACCCGTCGCAAATCGCATCGGCGAGGAAAACAAGGGCTGGACATATGCCAAGCAGTTGCTCGGCGCGGAACGGACGTTTTCCGCCGTGGTGCCCCGTTGCAAGGGACTGGTCGCGCGCATCAGGGCCATTGCGGCCGGCAATGGCAGCAGCGGCGCAGGGCGCCTGATCGACGATCCGCATTTCGCACGCCGCCTCGCCCAGCTCGAGATCGAACTGATGGCACATGAAGCGACCCTGCTGCGGGTCGTGGCCGAGGAAGAGGCGCAAGTGAACCAGAACTCGCCTACGCCCTCCATCCTCAAGGTGAAGGGGACCGAGCTGTTGCAGAAGCTGGGCGCACTGGCGATCGAGGCACTGGGCGAACATGCGCTGCCGCACTACGCGGAAAGCGACTACCTGATCGAGCCGCCTGCCGATGCCCCCGGGGATCCTGCGGCATACGGCGTGGTCTCCGACTTTCTCTATCACCGATCGGCGACGATCTATGGCGGCGCCAACGAGGTGCAGCGCAACATCATCGCCGCACAGCTTCTGGCGGGCTGATCCATGCATCTGAACTTCCTCCCCACCGATGAACAGGCGATGCTGCGCGACAGCGTTCGCCGCTGGGCCGCCAACCGCGACGTGCGCGAGGCGGGCGATGCCGTTGCCGATTGGGCTTATGGCGCGGAACAGGGCTGGCTGATGGCGGGCCTGCCCGAAGAGGCGGGCGGCCTGGGCGGCAGCGACGCCGACAGCGCGATCATCGCCGAGGAGCTGGGCCGCGCGCTGGTGCGCGCGCCGCTTGTCGAGAGCGGTATGGTGGCGGCGCATCTGTTGCTGGCGGTTTCGGCGGAGCGTGCCGAAGAGGTTGCCGTCGGAGGCGCGCAGCCGGTTCTGGCCCATGACGAACCGGGTATGCGCGGGCATTATCTTGCCTTGCAGACCAGTGCGCGCGAAGCAGAAGGCTGGACATTGACCGGCCGCAAGGCTGGCCTGGTGGGGGAGGCATCCACCCTGTTGGTCAGCGCCGCTATGCCCAATGGCGGCATCGGCTTGTTCGAAGTCGCGCCCGAGGGAGCGCCGCTGCGCCGCTACGAGACCATCGACGGCAGGCAGGGCAGCGAACTCCTGCTGGATGCGACAGCGGCGACGTTGTTGCTGGAAGGTGAGGCCGCCCGCGGCGCCTTGTCCGAGGCGATCGACCGTACGCTGGTCCTCGAAAGCGCCGAAGCGCTGGGCGCCATGGAAGCCGCCTTTCATATGACGCGCGACTACTTGCTCACTCGCAAGCAGTACGGCCAGTTGATCGGAGACTTCCAGGCCCTGCGCCACAGGCTTGCCGATATGTTCATCGAACTGGAGCAGGCGCGTTCGATCATTCAGGTCGGGCTTGCCGGGCTCGCTTCTGGCCGCGTGGACGAACGCGCGCGGCTTGCCGCCGCGACCCGCGCCCGGGTGGCGCAGGCGGGTCTCTTCGTGTGTGGCCAGGCAATCCAGCTGCACGGCGGGATCGGGGTGACGGACGAATACCCCGTCGGTCATTTCTACAAGCGTATCGTCGCCTTTGCCGCGCGCCACGGAGGCGACGCGCGGCAGGTCGAACGCTTTGCCGAGTTCAGCTATTCCTGATCGAAGACGGATGGCGTCTTCACCTGCTCGGTGAAGATCCGGTCCATATCTTCGGTGTCGACATCCTCGGCATGGCGATAGCCAAGCATTTCGCGCGCTTCAGGGATCGAAAGATGGAGAGCGTCCTCGTAGCGCATCATCATGATCGGGTCGGACGTGCGCCCGATCTTCAGCCCGCGCTCCATCATGTCCATGACGATGGGCCAGGTGTCCGGATAATGCAGAAAGCTGCGGAACAGCAGCCGGCTGCCGCCGAAGATATAGATCAGTGAAAATTCGGTTGCGACCTCGGGCGCGAGATGGGTGTGCGGATTGGACAGCCGCACCATGTAGGGCAGGATCTCGCCCAGCGAGTTGAACTGCCCGCCCGTCATCAGATGCTCGAAATCGTGGATCTGGCCATTGCGCTTCTGGATGAATTCCCAGTCGCTGGCAGGGGGCGTGTTGGCCCAGCCGAAGTTCACGGCTATGCCATATTCGCTGATGTACTTGTAGTATTTCCCGCCGAAGCTGTCCTTCGGGAACCTGGAGAAATCCTCCTTGGTCAGCGGCGAGAGATATTTTTCCTCCACCCACGCCCGGAAGGCGGGATTGCGCATTTTTTCCGCATCGATCAGCGTCTGCATCCGATCCGGCGTGCGCATGTCGGTCAATGCCTGGGCGAGGCCAAGCGTGGGATCGGCAGGTATCGGCAGGTCGGGCCCGTTGCGGCGCAGGAGATGCAGCTGGAGCCATTCGCGCAGGCCGGCATGATTGAGGAAGCGCGACGAACTGACGAGGCTGCTGCTGGTCGTGGGCACCTGTTCGATGCCGGCGTGGAAATAGCTGTAATCGCGTTTCATCGGCCTTGTGCCTCCTGAATCTGGGCGTGGATTGCGGCGGGTACCGGCACGGGGAAGTCGAGCAGCCTCTGCGCCATGCCTTTCGCTGCGGGATCGAGTCCGGGGTGCGAAAGCATGCCGCCGCCCATCGCGTCGTCGACGACGAGATTCAGGGCGTCGATCCCGGGCACCGGATAGCGGATCACCTCGATCGTGCCGGGGTCCCGGCCCAGCACGGGGGCATAGTGCCGCGCGACCATTTCGGGCGTCAGGGCATGGTAAAGCCAGGGCAGATAATCCGGCTTGCGTGCAACCACGCCGACGTTGAACAGGTTGCCCTTGTCCCCGCTGCGCGCCCATGCCAGCGCGACGAGCGGAACGCGGAATGCGGCATCGGCCGCCGGTGCGGCAGGCTCTGCGACCCTGCCGCGCGGGAGTTGCTTGTGCTGCGACGTCATCGGGAATGCCGTGTCGCAACCGTCCATCCCGATGGTCAGCGTAACCGCTTCGCGGGGCAGCAGGAAGCTGGCGAAGCGGGTAAGGGGGCGCACGGTGGTGCCCAGCGGCACCGAAGTGCCGACTGCCATACTGGTGATGACCGAGCTTTGCTCGCGCGCAAACTGCGCCGCGCCGGCCATTGTCGGGTGATCGGCCACCATGCGGCAGATCGCCGTGCCGACGCCGCCGGTCGCGCTGCCGATGACGTCGGCATGCTGCAAGGAATAGGCGGGCAGCCCGCGTTCGGCAGCCAGTCGATCGCACCGATTGAACAATTCGCGCGCGGTGCGCTCGGCCTTCGCGCCCGCCTCGAGGCCGATGATCGGGGTCAGGACGCTGGCTCGCCATCCCTTGTCCCAGGTGAGGGCGGCCTTCAGCATCGACGGCGCGCCGCTTCCTCTGGCCCCGGAAACGCGCACCCGATCCGGGCCGTTTTCCTCGATCCGCACGTCTGTCCAGTCGCACACGACGTCGGGCACAGTATAGGCGGCGGGGTCGCCGACCTCATAGAGCATCTGTTCCGCGACCGTGCCGCGGTTGATGAGGCCGCCGGTGCCCTCGGGCTTGGTGATCTCGGAGCTGCCGTCGGCTCGGCAAAGCGCGATGGGAAAGCCGATATTCGCCCAGTCGGGCACTTCGTGCCAATCGGTGAAAGTCGCACCGCAGACCTGCGTGGTGCATTCGATCAGGTGTCCGGTCAGCGTGCCGGCAGACAGCAGGTCGAAATCGCTCGCGTCCCAGTCGAATTCGTGAACAAGCGGTCCCAGGGTCGCGGCGCTGTCCACCGCCCGGCCGGTTATCACGATGTCGGCGCCGGCCGCCAGGGCTGACGCTATGGCGAAGGCCCCGGTATAGGCCGTGAGGCTCAGGACCTGGTCGGCCGCCTGCAATTGCGCGCCCAGATCGCCGCCATCGAACATGTCGGCCGTGCCGGGCGGAACCAGTTCACCGGTTCGGTCGGAGAGGTCGTCGCCCGAGATACTGGCGATCCTGAGCGAGACGCCTGCCTCGCTGGCGGCCTTGCGCAGCGCGGCGGCACATCCCTGCGGGTCCAGCCCTCCCGCATTGGAGACGACCTTGATACCGCGCGCGGCCAGTTCGGGCAGGAAAGGGGTCAGCTGCGCATCGACGAAATCGGTCACCCAGGCGGGGCCGCCGGCAAGCCTTGTCCGGGCCAGGATGCTCATCACCCCTTCGGCCAGGCAATCGAACACCAGATAATCGAGTGCGACGCCGCTGTTCAGCAATTGCGGCATGGCGATGCGGCTGTCGACGAAGGATGCGCTGACGGCACCTATCCGGACAATCCGCGAATGAGCTTGCTTTTCGGTCATTGCCTCTCCCTTGTGCTTTCTAGCACCGTGAGGGCATTTGTCCAATAACAGATACCTCAATTGTCTTTCCGCTATTGAGGAAACTCAATCGGGCCGCTACCAGACATACCAAGAGAATGAAGAGGAACCGCGGCATGTACGAGAACTACGAAGCGCTCAAGGTCAGCAGGGAAGGCAAGGTCGTGACTGTCGCCTTCAACCGGCCCGAGGTGAAGAACGCCACCAATCCGCGCATGCATCAGGAACTGGTTCGGGTTTTCCCCGAGATCGGTCGCGACCCGGATGCTCATGTCGTGATCCTGACCGGCGAAGGCGATTGCTTCTCGGCCGGTGGAGATGTGTCCACGCTGAAAAGCTCGCTCGACGACCATGTCCGCTGGAACGAGAGCATGGTCGAGGCCGCCGACATCGTGAATGCGGTGATCGATCTCGACCGACCGGTCATCGCGCGCGTTAACGGCCATGCGATCGGCCTTGGCGCAACGCTCGCGCTGTTCTGCGACATCGTGATTTCCACCAGGCGAGCCAAGATTGCCGATCCGCACGTGGCAATCGGACTGGTCGCCGGCGACGGCGGTTCGATCATCTGGCCCGCGCTTGTCGGCTATGCCCGGGCAAAGAAGTATCTCCTCACCGGCGACGCGATCAGCGGTGAGGAAGCCGCCGAAATCGGCCTCGTCACCGAGGCGGTCGAGCCCGAGGAACTGGACGCACGCGTCGCTCACTATGCCGAGCGCATCGCAAACGGGGCAGCCGCGGCGATCCGCCTGACCAAGAAGGCGGTGAACCTCGACCTCAAGGCCCGCGTCGATGCGATGCTGCATGCGCATCTGGGCCTTGAAACGATGTCGCACCTGTCGGAGGATCACCGCGAGGCGGTCATGGCGTTCCTCGAAAAGCGCAAGCCCGTCTTCACCGGCAGATAAGCGAACGCGATAGCTGAATGACGAACTCCTCGACCCGGGCAAGTGTCGAAGGGTTCGTTATTCGTCGCAGGGTACGCGAAATCCGCCGGCCTTCGATGACGGGAAGCGCGTTCGTTCAGCCGGGGGCGATCACGAGGCGATGTGCCATGCCGCCCTGCGCGATGCGGCGATGCGCCTCGGGCGCCTGCTCGAGCGACAGCACTTCCACTGGATCGGGAGAAATCGCCCCGCTGGCAAACAGGTCCAGGACCGTGATGGCATCCTCGCGATATTCCTGGGGCAAGGCTCGGCGGCGTTGCAGGATATTGTAGAAGCCGGTCGTTCGTCCTGACCGGTCAAGAGCCGCGCGCAGCGGAAAGCCGAACTTCAGCCGGGCGAAACTGGCCATGGCACTGATCAGGCCGGCGTTGGCGTCGAGGTAATCCTGAAGGCCGAAACCTATCAGTTTCCCCCCCTTCGCCAGCGAAAGCCAGCTGGTTGTCCAGCTATTGCCGCCGATCGCATCGAAGGCGGCCATGACTCCGCCGCCGCTGGCCAGGCGGATAGCTTGCGCCAGATCCGGGCGACGATAGTCGAGCGCCTCGGCGCCGAGGGTGCGCACGGCATCCAGATTTCGGGCAGAAGCCGTGCCGATGACGCGCAGCCCGCGCTGAACCCCCAGTTTCACGAGGGCACGCCCGACTGAGCCACTCGCTCCCACGACGAGAATCGCATCGCCCCGCTTCAGTTCTACCTCGCGAGTCAGCATTTGATAGGCCGTCATGTACATCAACGGCACCTGCACGGCGTCCTGCGGCGCAACGCCTTGCGGCACGGGGATCAGGTCTTTTGCGGGCAGCACCGCGTACTGGGCGTATCCGCCGTTCATCGGCATGTCGCAAACGGTCGTTCCTGGAGCCGGAGCGGAAACGCCTTCGCCCAGGGCAATCACCGTACCTGCAAGGTCGTAGCCGGGGGTGACCGGCAGCCCTCCCTTGTAGTCGATGTACTTGCCGCGTCTGACGATGGTGTCGGTATAGCCGACGCCCGCTGCGTCGATCCCGATCAGTGCTTCACCTCGGCCGGGGGTGGGCACGGTGTCGAGTTCTTCGATCTCAAGCCGCTCCGGTCCTCCGTATTCGCGGACAACGATCCTTTTCCAGTTCAAGTGCCTGCCCCTTGCGAAGCCGTTCAACTGCCGGTGAAGACGGGTGGGCGCTTTTCCATGAAGGCGCGCACGCCTTCCTGGTAATCCTTGGTCCCCCCGGCGGCGCGCTGGTGGTCGCGCTCGGTTTCCAGCGATGCGCTGAAGCCTTCATCCAGTGCCACGCGGACCTGCTTTCGGATCAGGCCCAGTGCCGCCGTTGGCATGGAGGCCAGCTTGCGCGCGACGGCCGTTGCTTCTTCCGCGACAGCTTCATCATCCACCACCCGGGCGATCAGCCCCATTGCTGCGGCTTTTTCCACCGGCAGCCTTTCCGCCAGCAGCGCCAGTTCCAGGGTCCTGGCCCGCCCGATCGATTGCGAGATCAGCCAGGTTGAGCCCGCATCGGGCACCAGACCGATATTGGCGAAGGCCAGCAGCAGATACGCCGAACGTGCGGCCACGACGATGTCGCCGCACAGGGCAAGTCCCACGCCTGCCCCTGCGGCAAGGCCGTTGAGGCCCGTCACGACCGGGATCTTGCTTTCCGAAAAGGCCCTGGCCATCGGGCTGAAATAGTCTTCGACGAGTTGGCCGAGGTCACGCTCGCCCGTGAAACCTTCGCCGAGCCTCGCTCCGGTGCAGAATGCGCGGCCTTCACCCGAAAGAAGAATCGCACGTGCGCCGTCGTCATGGGCGCGCTGCACCAGCTGCGGAATGCCGGCGAGCATTTCGTGGGAAAGGGAGTTCAGCTTGTCCGGCGCGGACAGCGTGATTCGGGCAATACCCTGGTCCAGTCCATAACGTAGTTCTTCGCTCTCGCGGGTCATAGTCTCTCACCAATTGCGGTTTCGTGAAGGTAATCGTGATCGTGTTGCCGCGCCCGTTGCAGGACGGCTCGTGGCATATACCTGTCGCATCTAATCAAATATCGCAATGACTGCCACCATGGGGCGGCGCATATATTCGTGGCGTGCCCGTCGCCGGGCTCCGGGGACGCTGGGCGGGCAAATTCGGACGCCGGCGACATAATCGGCACTCGACCCGGCGGGATTGTGTTGCTAAGAAAACATATACCTCAATTGGGAGAGTCATTTCAGGCGATGGAACTTGCGGCGACAATCGACGGCGTTCTGTTGATCGATCCAACCAGAGATGCGCTGGAATTCGGGCGCGAATGGCTGACTTGGGAAGAGCTGGACCGGCGCAGCCGAAAGCTGTGCGACCTGCTCGACGCAATCGGCGCGGGGCCGGACACGCGCATTGGCGTGCTGCTGCGCAACCACTGCGATCTGGTGCCCGTGCTGCTCGGCCTGTTTCGGTCGGGACGGTGCCTGGCCAGTTTGAATGCGGTTTCCCCCGATGCGAAGCTGGCAGACGACATTCGCGATGCGGCCGTTCCGGTGCTTGTGGCATGCGGCGCCGACTGGGAGCGTCCCGACATCCTCGCCGCCGCGCGGGAGGCGGGATCGGCGATTGTGTCGATCGACGGCTCCGGCATGTCTGTCACCGAATCGGCGATCTCCAGCGATGCGCAGCGCAGAATGGCCCCGGGTGTGGCAATCGAGATGTTGTCCAGCGGCACGACCGGCAAGCCCAAGCGTATCCCGTTGCCGCGTCGCAACCTCGAAAGGGCGCTGGCAGGCGCGGCTTCCTATGAGAAGGGGCGCGATCCCGATGCGCCGCCGGCCTTGCGTTCGGGCGTTGCCGTGGTCACTGCGCCGCTGGCCCATATTGCAGGCATCACCGGTGTGATGAACAACCTGCTGGCGGGCCGCAAGGTGTGCCTGATCGAACGCTTTACCGTCGAGGGGTTCCGCGATGCGGTGGTGCGCCACCGGCCCAAGGTGGCGGGCGCGCCGCCATCCGCCCTGCGCATGATCCTCGATGCCGACATTCCGAAGGAAGACTTCTCCAGCCTCGTTGCCTATCGTACCGGGACTGCCCCTCTCGATCCGGCATTGGCCGATGCCTTCTACGAGAAATACGGCATTCCGGTCCTGCAGAACTACGGCGCGACCGAGTTTGCCGGCGGCGTTGCCGGCTGGACCCTGCAGGACTTCAAGGCGCACTGGAAGGACAAGTACGGCGCCGTGGGTCGCCTCAACGCCAACGTCGAGGCCCATGTCGTCGATCCCGACAGCGGCGAGGAACTGGCACCGGGCGAACAGGGCCTGCTGGAACTGCGCGCGCCCAATGTCGGCGATGGCAAGACCTGGGTTCGCACTACCGACCTTGCCGTGATCGACGCGCAGCGGTTCCTCTACATCAAGGGTCGCCATGACGGCGCGATCATCCGCGGTGGATTCAAGATCATGCCGGATGACGTGATCAAGGCGATGCAGTCGCATCCCGCGGTGCGCGAAGCGTCCGTGGTGGCGCTGCCCGACCGGCGTTTGGGGCAAGTGCCTGCGGCTGCGTGGATCGCCAAGGACGGCGTCGATGCGCCCGACGAGGCGGCATTTCGCGAATGGTTGAAAGAGAAGTTGCTGCCCTACCAGGTCCCGACGCGCCTGCTGCAGGTGGACGATCTGCCTCGCACGCCGTCGCTCAAGCCTTCGCTTCCGGACGTGCGTGCTCTCTTCGAGACGGCGCAAGACGCATGAGCGCTCTGCAAGGGATAAGAGTTCTCGACTTCGGCCGCTACGTCGCGGGCCCCTATTGCGCCACGCTGCTGGGGGATTTCGGTGCGGACGTGATCCGCATGGAGCGTCTCGAGGGCGGAGAGGACCGGGGGATCGCGCCGGTGCCCGACAGCGGCGACGGCGCGCTGTTCCTGCAGATGTCGCGCAACAAGCGCTCGGTTGCCTACGATCCCCGGGCGAAGGGCAGCGCTGCGATGGTCGAAAGGCTGATCGCCGATGCCGATGTCGTCGTCGTCAATGTACCGCCTTCGGCGCTGGGGAAGATGGGCCTGGACTACGCAAGCCTGAAGCGCATCAAGCCGGATATCATCCTCGCCAACGTCAGTTCGTTCGGCCCGAACGGACCGTGGACAGACCGCCCCGGCTTCGACAGCGTGGGACAGGCGATGTGCGGATCCCAGTACCTTTCGGGCTCGGGAGACACACCCTATCGCACGCCGATCACATGGGTCGACCATGCAACGGCGGTCTATGCCGCCTTTGCCGTGATGGTGGCCCTGTTCGAACGGCAGAATAGCGGGCGCGGGCAGGAAATCGACGGAAGCCTGCTGGGCTCGGCCCTGGCGTTCTCCAGCACGTTCCTGATCGAGCAGGCGCTGACCGGCCTCGGGCGGACGGCCATCGGCAATCGCAGCTTCCTCAACGCGCCGACCGACACTTTTGCCGCAAAGGACGGTTTTGTCGTCACCCAGGTCGTGGGCGATCCGATTTTCCGCCGCTGGGCGCAGCTCATGGAAGAACCGCACTGGCTGGAGGACGAACGTTTCTCGAGCGATGAGAAACGCGGCGAGAACGGCGAGGAACTCTCTGCGCGCATGGCGCGCTGGGTCGCGGAACGTACCGTGGCCGAAGCGCTCGATCAGCTGGCGGCGGCGCGTATCCCTGCAGGACCGGTGCTTTCGCCGCAACAGGCGCTCGAGCACGAACAGGTGCAGGCGATGGGGCTGATCCATCACCTGGATCACGCGCGTCTGGGACGGAGCGTGCCGCTCACCCGCGCGCCGATCAACTTGTCGGAAACACCTGCCGAAATCCGCAGGCCGGCGCCCGGTGTGGGCGAGAACACGGCCCAGGTGCTGGGTGAGGCGGGTTATTCACGCGACGAGATCGACGCCTTGGCGGCGTCCGGCGCAATCCGCGTCGCGGGCTGATACAACGTGTGGGAAAGAGGGTTCGAGCGGTGACACAGGACAACCTGGCCCAGGGGATTGAGCCGATGACGATACCGGGCCTTGCCCTGGCGGCAGCCCGGCGGTGGCCCGATGACGAGGCTATCGTCGATGGCCCGGTGCGCATCAGCTTTGCCGAATTGGCAAAGCTGATGCGCGAGGTTGCGGCGGCTTTCGTCGCCGCGGGCTTGCGCGAAGGCGAACGGGTTGCACTCTGGGCTGAAAACTCGGCGGACTGGATCGCCGCGTGCCTCGGGCTGCAGGCGGCTGGCGGCGTGCTGGTGCCCCTGAACACGCGCTACAGGCAGGGCGAGGCGGCGGACATCGTCGCGCGCAGCGGCGCCGCGTTCGCGGTCGGTTCGCCCGAATTCCTCGGTTATCGCTATGCCGATACCCTGCGCCAGATCGAAACCCCGGGGCTGCGCAGGGTGATCGAACTCGGCGGCGAGGACTGGGCAGCGTTCCTGGCCGCGGGCAAAGGACACGAGGCCGAAGCGGACCGTCGGTTGGCCGATCTTCCCGGTAGCGGCTTGTGCGATATCATGTTCACCAGCGGCACGACCGGCGCCCCCAAAGGCGTGATGGCAAGTCACGAACAGACCGTGCGCACCGCGCGGCTATGGGCCAATGCCACGACCATCACGCATGGCGATAGATTCCTGATCCTGTGGCCGTTCTTCCACTGCTCCGGCTACAAGGCCGGCTGGGTGGTGAACCTTGCCATCGGTGCGACGACCCTTCCGATGGCGCAGCTTGATGTGGGTGACCTGACCGATCTCGTCGAGCGGGAGGCGGTGACTTTCCTGCCCGGCCCGCCAACCCTGTTCCAGACGCTGCTGGCCGATCCCGCCTTCGACCGGAAGACGATTGCATCGCTCCGCGTTTCCATCACCGGCGCCGCCTCGGTTCCGCCGCAGATGATCGCCGACATGCGTGAGAAGCTCGGTATTCCGACGGTGCTCACGGGTTATGGGCTGACCGAAGCCTGCGGAACGGTAACGATGACCGCACCCAGCGATCCCCCCGAGATCGTGGTCAGAAGTTGCGGCAAGGCGATTGAGGGGGTCGAACTCAGGCTGCTCGACGCGTCCGGCGCAACCGTCGGCCCCGGCGAGCCGGGCCGGGTTCTCGTGCGCGGCTACAACGTGATGCAAGGGTATCTCGACGATCCCGAAGCGACGGCGGAAGCCATAGACCGGGAGGGCTGGCTCGACACCGGCGATATCGGCGTAATCGATGCGAATGGCTACCTGACCATCACCGATCGTTCCAAGGACATGTTCATCACCGGCGGCTTCAACTGTTATCCGGCGGAAATCGAAGCCATGTTGCTCGATCATCCGCAGATCGGTGCGGTAGCGGTGAAGGGCATACCCGACGAACGCATGGGCGAAGTCTGCGCGGCCTGGATCGTGCCCGTTGCGGGAACAAGCCCGGACAAAGCCGACATCACAAGCTGGGCGCGCGAGCAGATGGCCAATTTCAAGGTGCCGCGGGCGATCGCATTCGTCGATGATCTGCCTCGCAACGCCACCGGGAAAGTGCAGAAGTTCCTGTTGCCCGAGATCGCGCGCTGATCGGCCGCGGCCGGCGAGAGCAGATACCAAAAGCCCGTCCACGCCAGGAGCTTCCGGCGAAGACGGGCAAATAGTCGCCGGCCTCCTATCCGGAGGCCGGGATTGCCAGGCGTTTTCGATCAATCGCCCTTGTAGGTCCAGGGCGTGCGGTCCTCGGCGGGCGGAAGCTCGTTCAGCGCACCTTCGAGATCGTCCGTGCGGACGGTGAAGCCGCCCACCATGGTGGTCTTCTTGATCTTCCAGCCGTCGTCGGTGCGGACATAGTCGTTCACGCGCTGCGAGAGGCCCAACATCGGTTTGTCCTCACGGAAACCTACGAGCATGAGCATGTTGGAATAACCTACGGCCGTGTCGCCATCGAGGTCGACCTTCTCGTTCACGCTCGTCTGGAACACGAAGGGCAGGGGGCCCGCGTCGCCGTAATAGAAGTCCCAGTATTCCTTTACTTCCTGGCGGCCGCGCGGGCCCTTGCCGGGTTCGTGCAGGCCCAGCACCTCGATGGTGGCATCGTCGGTCAGATAGTCCAGGGCTTCCATGCGCCCGGCCTGCTTGCCGACGAAGCCGCCGGTGCAGGCGTAATGGAACTTGAAGAAGGTATCCTTGATCTCACGGACGTCTTCCAGTTCCTTGACGCGCTGTTCAAGCGTTTTCTCACTCATCAATAATCCTCTCAGGTGGTTGAATGCCGCTGGGTTGCGAACGTATCGGGCCCGCCACGATTGTCGATAGCGCGAGGGGCAAGAGTGCTGGCATTCCGTCCAAAATCGTGAACCTGCCGCAGGATTGCCCGGGGCGCGGGCAGAACCGGACGCCCCATTGCCGCCGCGTCCGAAAGACCTTAGCTAATGCTCCCCGGGGCTGGTCGCGTCGGAAAGGGTGCCGGAAAGGAATGGAAGCGGATGGATCGGGCGCAAAGCATAAATCTGAGCAAGGCCTTGAGCGCGCTCCATCTGGTCAGCGCCAAATGGGCGACGATCGATCTGGGGCCGGGATGGGGTTTCTCGCTGGACAACGATCCCAATCTGATCGCCGTGCATTTCGTGCTGGACGGTGTGCTGGAGGTTTCCTGCACGCATGACGAGCCGCAGGTGTTTGCGGCCGGTCAGTCCTTCATTCTGCCCAATGGGGCCGGTCATGTGGTCCGAACGGGATCCGGCGCAAAGCTCTCCCGGCTGGGCCATGTCGGGGCGCAGGAAGACGAGGCCCTGTCCGCCTTCGAAGGGGAAGACAGCCCGGTCCACCTGATGTTCGGCACCTCGCGCACCGGCCGTCCCGCGGCCACGGTGCTGAGCGGGCAGATCGGTCTGACCTGGCCGGAGGATCTCCTTCCTCCGCGTGCCTTGCTGCCCAAACTGATCGTGGGTAGTCCGGGATACAGGCTCAACTCGCCTTCTGCGGAAGAGGCGGTTCGATCCTTGCGCGAAATGGCTGATGCGCCGGGCGGCACGATTTGCCTTGCCCGCTTCGCGCACCTGCTGGTCACGCGGCGCCTGCGCGAACAATTGCTGCAGGAACCCGAACTGGTCAGCGCGAACCCGCGATCGAGCGTGGCCATCGCCCGCGTGGTGCAATCCATTCGCATGGAACCGGGCCGTGCGTGGTCGGTCGCCAGTCTCGCGCGGCACGCGGGGATGTCGCGATCGGGATTTGCGGAGAAATTCCGGCAGGAAACGGGCCGCACCCCGATGGAGGTGGTCAGCGCCGCGCGCATGGACATGGCCGCCCGCCTGCTGCGGCGCTCGCGCGAGCCGATCAAGGCCATCTCGGCCTCGACCGGCTATAGCTCGAGTACGGCCTTCATACGCACGTTCCGCCGCCATTTCGGACAATCGCCCACCGATTTCCGGGAGCAGTCGGGGCAGGACTGAGCCGCCCGGGCCAGAACCGCTGGCCGGCCTCCACCGCCTCGGATCTCGGCAGTGCGGTCAGGCGACTTCGAACAATCCCGCCGCTCCCATGCCGCCGGCAACGCACATCGACACGACAACATATCGCGCGCCGCGGCGCTTGCCTTCGATCAGGGCATGGCCCGTCAGGCGGCTGCCGGTCATGCCGAAGGGGTGCCCGATGGCAATGGCTCCGCCGTTCACGTTCAGCCTTTCCGGATCGATGCCAAGCTTCTGCTGGCAATAGACCGCCTGGCTGGCGAACGCCTCGTTGATTTCGAACAATCCGATATCGGATATCTTCAGGCCTGCCCGATCGAGCAGTTTGGGGATGGCGAAGATGGGGCCAATGCCCATTTCGTCCGCGCCGCAGCCCGCTACCTGAAATCCGCGATAGATGCCGAGAACCGGCAAGCCCTCGCGCTGCGCGGTGGCCAGATCCATGAGCACCTGCGCCGAAGCCCCGTCGGAAAGCTGGCTGGAATTGCCCGCCGTGACATTGCGCCCCTCGGCAATCTGGAGGCCGTTGCTGAATACCGGCTTCAGGCCCGCCAGCGCCTCATAGGTCGTTCCGGGCCGGATGCCCTCGTCCCGTTCGAGCGTGACGGTCTCTTCTCCGGTGCGCTCGCCCTGCTTGTCGTAAAGAGCCTTGGACACCGTGATCGGTACGATCTCCTCGTCGAAGCGGCCCGCTTCCTGCGCCTCCGCCGCGCGCAGCTGACTGAGCGCGGCGAACCGGTCCTGCTGTTCCCGGCTGACGCCATAGCGTTCGGCCACCACCTCGGCCGTCTCGATCATGGCCATGTAGGCCGTCGGGTCGGCCGCCTTCACGAATTCGGAACGGTTGCGGTATTGCGGCGCATGCGCGTTCACCGTGAGCGAGATGCTCTCGGCTCCGCCCGCAACGGCGCAGTCGATCTCGTTGCAGATGATGCCCCGCGCCGCCAGCGCAATGGCGTTCAGACTCGATGAGCACTTGCGGTCCATGGTGATGCCGCAAGTCGTGTCCGGCAGGATCGAGCCCTGGACGGTAAGCCGCGCCAGGTTGTAGCTGTGGGTTCCCCATTGGTTGGCGACGCCCAGGTAGACGTCGTCCACGCGGGCCGGATCGATGCCGGCGCGGTCGATGGCGGCATCGACAACATGGGACGAGAGCACCGGAGCCTCCGTATCGTTGAAGGCACCCCGGTAAGCCTTGCCGACGGCAGTTCGCGCAGTCGAGACGATGGCTGCTTCACGCATACCCGTTATTTCCTCTTCCTTGGTGACGCGCGGCTTCACAATATGTCCGATTGCCCGCGGGCCGGGCGCCAACGCTGTCGTGCAGCGCTTCGTCCCTACTCGAGGTCTATCTGTCGAGCGTGTCGCCGAGTGATCTTTTCCGATACCTCAAAATGATTGTAATGCAATGAAGTTTCCAGACTTCGTGCGGTGACTTCGCATAACGCCTATTGATTAAGTTACCTGAATGTGTCTTTGTGAGCAACCGGCAGGATGGTTGGGACCAGCTTAGCGGACTGCGAGGCCATCGCGCAAATCGCTTCGCGGCTGTAGTGTCCCCTCCTGTCGGCCATGAATTTGCCGCCAGATGCAAATGAGGATGTCTTGAAGAAAGCGTACACCAACCTGTTTTCGCCGATCCAGCTCGGCTCGCTGAAGCTGAAGAATCGGGTCGTCATGGCGCCGATGTCCACTTCTCTCGGCGGTATCGACGGGCGGGTGACTCCCGATCAGATCGCGTTCTATCAGGAGCGGGCGCGTGGCGGCTTCGGCCTGATCGTGGTGGAATTCACTAGCGTCGACCCCGATACGGGGCGGACCGAACTGCATCAGCTTTCTCTCGAATCGGACCGCAACCTCGACGGACATTACCGGCTGGTCGATGCCTTGCATGAAAGCGGGGCCAAGGCTTTCCTCCAATTGCAGCATGGCGGCCGTTTCTCACCGGCCAAATTCCTCAAGGACGGCATCGTGCGCGGTCCCAGCCGGGTATGGTCGCGCAAGGATCCGACGAAGCTCGTCGTCGAGGAAATGGACGATGCGTTGGTCAGGCGCCTTGTCGATGCCTTCGGCGCGGCTGCCGGACGTGCGGCGCGCGCCGGTTACGACGGTATCGAGCTGCATGGCGCACACGGCTATCTGCTTTCGCAGTTCATGTCCCCGCTCTCAAACCAGCGCGACGATGCGTGGGGTGGCGACGCCGAGCGACGCATGGCCTTCCCCATCGCCGTCATAAAATCGGTGCGCGAAGCGATCGGCGACTTGCCGTTCTGCTATCGCATTTCAGCAGACGAGTTCGTCGAGGGCGGCCTCGACATCGACGATACGGCGCAGATTTGCCGCCACCTCGTCGACGCGGGCATCGACATCATCCACGCGAGCACCGGTCGCGGGCCGCAGTCGTTCGACAAGGTGATGGAGCCGATGTCGGCGCCGGAGGGCTGGCGACTTCCTTATGCCCGGCGCCTGCGGGAAGCGACCGGAGTGCCGGTGATCGGCGTGGGCCAGATCCGCCTGCCCGAAACCGCGGAAAATGCGATTGCCGATGGCGACTGCGACCTTGTCGCACTGGGCAGGCCCTCGCTGACCGATCCCTACTGGCCGGCCAAGGCGCAAGCGGGCACCCCCGAACTGATCCGTCCCTGCACGACCTGCAATTTCTGCATCGCTGCGGAGAACCTGCACCGCGTAACCTGCGCCGAGAACCCGCGCACGGGCCGTGAACTGCAGGCCCCCATTCCCGCCGATCTGGGCATCGGGAAGAAAGCCATCGTGGTAGGCGCAGGCCCGGGCGGGATCAGCACAGCGCTGATGCTGATCGAGGCGGGGTTCGAGACCCATCTCTATGAAGCGCGCGAGACGCTGGGCGGCGGGATCATCGCCTCGGGTGCGCCTCCGGGCAAGGAACTGCTGCTGCGGTACCGCGACTATCTCGATCGGCAGGTGACGAAAAGCGGCGTGTGCACCCATGTCGGCCATGCCGTAACGGCAGACGAGGTCGCCGCGCTGAGCCCCGATCTCGTAGTGATCGCCGCCGGCACGCGCCGCCGCAGCCACGGCATCGAGGGCGAGGACAGCGCAATGGCGGTCGAGGCCTACGACCTGCTGATGGGCGACAGCGACGTTACCCTTGGCGAAGGGGATCGGGTCGTCGTCTACGGCGGAGGAGAGACGGGCTGCGAGGCGTCGGAATTTGCCGCAGCGCGCGGGGCGATGGTCACTCTCGTCACCCGCTCGCGCGCGGACCAGCTCGCCCGTTCGGCAGAGATGGTCTATCGATCCAACCTCGTCGACAGGCTGATGCGCCACGATCGTATCACAGTGCTGGCCGGGCACCATCTGGTGAGGATCGGCGACAGGCTTGCCGTCGTGCGCAATGGGGACGGCGCTGAAAGCGAACTGGAGGCGGACTACGTGCTGCTGGCCCAGGGCCGCGATCGGCAATCGGAAATTGCCGACGATTTGATCGCAAGGGGCATTCCCACCCATATCATCGGCGACAGTCGCCAGGGCGGGCGTATCGGCGATGCGGTGCATGACGGCTACGAAGCCATGCGCGCGATCATCGCGCGCTACGGTAAGATTCAGACCGCGCTGTGCTGAAGGGATGACCGCCATGCAGCGAAGACCCGGCTCCACGGCGCGCCAGTTCGTGCCCACGCCCGGCTTGCAATACAAGCTGATCTATCTCGCCCGCCGCAATCCGGCGCTGACGGCCGATGAATTCCCGGCCGCCTGGCGTTCGCATGCACAGCTTGCGGGCAGCTTCGCGACAAGCCTGGGCAAGCATTTTCTCAGCTCGCGCCAATGTGTGAAGCGCCCGCTGGAAAACTTGCCCGAGGCATTCCGGAACGAATACGATGGATCCACGATCCTGGGAATGAAGAGCTGGGATGACCTGCTCGCCGCGCGCTATCATCCCCATTCGCTGGACGAATTGCAGAAGGACGAAGAGCGCGTGTTCGCCGGCGCGGTGGATGACTGGACGATGGCGGTCGAGGAAACCGCGATCGTGGATGGCGAGCCGGGGGATCATGTGTTGCTGGCATTCCTCGCCCCCGCGCGGGACGCAGGCGACGACTTCGCAGGCCGTTCGCTGGCCCTGGCGCGGGACATGGCGCAAGCGGCTCCGGCTGCGACGCGCATCGTCTGGAACCGTGTGGTGGATCCCGCTTCCGCCTATCGCTTCGCCGCGGTAACGGAATGCTGGTTCGACAGCTTTGATGCAGCGGCCCGTGCCGCCGCCGATCCGCAACTGGTCGCCGCGCTCGGGCAACACGGCATCGCCGACCGCGATGCCAGTGTACGCCTGTTCGCCTGTATCAATCCGGGCAGGCCGCTCGGCACGTCGGACCGTCCAAGCACGATGGATCGAAACGCTAGCCATGATGGCGGGGGAAGCTGAATTTCCTCCACTTCGGGGCGAAAACGCAATTCGCCCTGCATCCAGAACGGTGAACGCTAGGTCCAATGGATGTGAGGCGTGTTTACTCGCGGTGTCGGGGAAGCCATCATCCGCAATGACGCAAAATAACATGGCTGCCTGATGCAGCGGGAACGAAGATGCCTATGAAACCTGCAAACATTTCGGCCCTTCCGAAGCCCGGCTTCGTGATCGGTGGAAAGAAGACGACCGAAAGCTCCATCGGAAGCTACGACCATCTCTATCCGGCCAACGGTCAGTTGACCTATGCCGTGCCGCTTGGCGGCAAGAAGGAAATGGACGAGGCCGTGGCAGCTGCGCGCAAGGCCTATCCCGCCTGGCGCGCCATGCCGGTGAATGAAAAGCGCAAGCTGATGAACCGCTTCGCGCAGGTCATTCGGGACCATGGCGAAGAGCTCAAGGCGATCGTGATGGCGGAGAACGGTTCTCCGCACATGATGGCCGATGTATTCCCCGAATGGATCGCGGACCTTTTCGAATACAACGCGGGTTGGGCCGACAAGATCGGCGGCGACATGATCACGACATGGCCGGCCCCAGCCTTCGATTACACGATCGACGAGCCTTACGGCGTCATCGGCATCATCGTGCCGTGGAACGGCCCGGCGATTTCGTTCGGCCAGATGATCGCGCCCGCGATGGCGGTGGGCAATACCTGCATCATCAAGCCGTCGGAGTTTGCTCCCTACAGCTGTATCAGGCTGGGCGAACTGGCTCTGGAAGCGGGCATTCCCGAAGGCGTCATCAATGTCGTTCCCGGCGGCGGCGAAGGCGGTACCGCGCTTTGCAGCCATCCGGGCGTCGACAAACTGCATTTCACCGGTGGCGGCCATACCGCACAGAAGGTGCTGTCCGCTGCGCAGCCCAATCTCACTCCCGTGGGACTTGAACTGGGTGGCAAGTCCGCCCGGCTCGTCTTTGCCGATGCCGATCGTCAGACCGCCATCCAGGCCGCACTGATGGGATGCATTCCGATGTCGGGCCAGGCCTGTATCGCCGGCACCCGCGTGCTGGTCGAGGATTCGATCTTCGACAGTTTCGTGGCCGACGTGCAGAACGCCGCCAGCTATATCAAGGTCGGCGATCCCGCCGATGCCGATACCGCGATGGGCCCGCTGATCCACAAGCAGCAGATGGACCGGGTGCTCGGTTTCGTCGACCGCGCCAGCAGCAATGGCGCCAGGATCGTGAGCGGCGGCGAGCGGCTGGGCGGCGATCTGGCGGACGGGTTCTTCGTCGGCCCGACGCTGGTTGCCGATGTCGATGCCAGCCACGAAGTCGTGCGAGACGAGGTGTTCGGCCCGGTCGTCAGCTTCATGCGCTTCAGGGACGAGGAAGAGGCCGTGCGCCTGGCGAACGCTACGCCCTACGGCCTCGCTGCCTATATCGAGAGCAATGACCTGAAGCGTGTGCATCGCGTTGCAGAAGCGCTCGATGCCGGCAGCATCCTTGTGAACAACGCCTACGGGCTGCCCGTCGCGGCACCTTTCGGAGGCAACAAGCAGAGCGGTGTCGGCCGCGTAGGCGGAATTCACGGCATTCGCGAATTCGTTCGTACCAAAAACGTGTATATCAATATGGCGTGATCCCGCGCGGGATTACGGCCAGAGCATTTTCGAGGAGAGTGACATGGCAAAGCTTCGGCACATCGCTATCAATGTCGAGGATCTCGACAGGGATGTCGAATTCTACAAGGGTACCTTCGAACTGGAGGAAGTCGGCCGGGCCGGTACTCCGGACATGGGGGCCGTTTACCTCAGCGACGGTGTGATGAACATCGCGCTCATCAAGATTTCGGATCCGGACTACCCCAACTATAATCCGCGCGGTCTCAATCACATGGGTTTCGTCATCGACGAAAGCATGGACGATGCCATCGAACGTGCCGTGAAGCATGGCGCCAAGCCGATGGTCGATCCCAACGACCGCGATGCGGGCGTGACCTGGGAAATGAAGATGCGCGCGCCCAGCGGCGTCGACTTCGACCTTTCCGAGCATGGCTGGCCGGGCATCAAGCTCTGAAAGACCACGAGCCGAGGAAATGAAAAAGGGCCGGATCGCGAAGATCCGGCCCTTTTTCTTTGTCGGTCGGGACCGATCAGCCTTCCCCGGCCTCGTCGAGCGCCTCGCGGGCGCGCAGTGCCGGGCCATAGCTGATGGCGAGGCTGACGAATGCCACGACGCCGCAGACCAGTCCGACGCTGGCCACCGACCAGCCAACCTTGACCGGATCGCCGAAGACGTCCTCGGTAAACAGCGCCATGGCCGTAGGGCCGGCCAGCAGTCCGATCAGCGTGGCGATCATCGTGGTCAGGGCAATGGCCTGTCCGCGGAAGGCAGCGGGAGCCCCTTTCTGCATGGCGACGACCATTGGGCTGTTGAACGGGGCGGCCAGGTGATAGATGCCGATGAACACCATTGCGACCGCGATGCTTCCCGCGAAATAGAACCCGCCGACCGCTGCCACCATGGCAACGATAGAGGCGAACATCAGGTACCGATGCGGCGCATTGCGGATGCCGCGCGCCTCCATCCAGTCGATCAGCGTGCCGCCGCCGATATATCCGACAAGTCCGCAGAGCATCTGTACCAACCCGAGCGTTACGCCCACTTCCGCCATCGACAGTCCGAAAACGCGGGAAAGGTAGGTCGGGGTCCAGCTCGTAAGTCCATAGGCAAGGGCTGCCAGTGCGCTGCACCCTATCGATAGCCCGCCGACGAACAGCCAGTTCTGCTTCAGCCATGACAGGTAGCTGGCTGGAAGCGCGTCGGTGGCCGAAGGCGCTATGTCGGGCCCGCTTTCCGCCAGCGCCGGCGCATTGAAATTCTCGGTGCCCGTGTGCGGCAGTGTGCGCGGGCTAGTGCGCCCCGGTAGCAGGAAGGTCAGTAGCGCCAATGCCAGTCCGGGCAGGCCCAGGATCAGGAATACCATCTGCCAGGGCCGTGTTTCGCCGGCCAGGGGCAGTACCGCGGTGCCCACGGCTTCGGTGGCGCTGACCAGGAACCCGCCGCCGAGGATCGCCATGCCGCCGCCCAGCGCTGCCGCGCTTGCCAGGATGCCGGTCGCCCGGGCGACCTGCTTCTTTGGAAACAGGTCGGGGATCATCGCAAAGGCGGCGGGAGCCAGTGCCGCTTCGCCAACCCCGACGAAGAACCGCGCCATGAATAGTTCGCCAAAGCCGTTGGCGATCCCGCCAGCCGCGGTAGCCAGCGACCAGACGGTCACCCCGCCATAGATCACCCACCGCCGCGAATAGCGATCCGCCACCCATGCCAGCGGCAGGCTGGCAAGGCCGAAGCACAGTGCGAAGGCAACGCCCGTGAGCAGGCTGACCTGGACGTCGTCGATCCCCAGGTCGAGGCGGATCGGGTCGACCAGCAGGACAATCACCATGCGATCCGCGTAGGACAGGATCGTGAACAGGGTCAGGATCGCAAGCGCGAGAATGGCCTTGGGATGGCGCTTCGCCAGCCCCGCGTGCTGCGCGCCTCCACCTATGTCAATTCGCTCCATGTGATCCGTCTCATCCCTTTCTTTTCGATTGCAGAGTTGTTACCCAAAGAGGTATCTGTTTTCAAATCTTCTCGAGGAGAGTGTCAACAACATGCTGGCCGCGGAAAAATTGCTGGCGATGCCCGCCGACGTGAAACGCGTCGACTGGTCTGCCCGCGACACCATCATATACAACCTTGGAATCGGTTGCGGCGCTGCCGCCATCGAGGACGAGAAGAAATTGCGGCTCGTGCTGGAAGATCGTCTGGCTGCCTTTCCTACCATGGCCACTGTCATGGGCATGTCCCTTGCCATCTTCGCCAGGGACTTCGGCATTGTCTATAACGGCGTCCTGCACGGTGAGGAGTGGATTACGCTGCATCGTCCATTGCCGGCCGACGGCAATTTCGAAGTGGCAACCCGCGTCGAGAAGATCTGGGATCGCGGCACGGAAAAGGGCGCGATCCTGCAGACCTGCAAGACCATCCGCCGGCAGGGCGAGGGCGAGCTGATCGCCGAGACCCGCACGGTGCTGATGCTGCGGAAGAACGGGGGCTTCGGCGGCAGTGCAGAGGGCGCACCGCGCGTCATGGCGGCGCCTGAGCGCGAAGCAGACACCAGCATCACTCTGGAGACGAGGCCGGAACAGGCCTTGATCTATCGCCTGTCGGGCGATGCCAACCCGCTGCACGCGGACCCGGAAGTGGCGAGGAAGGCCGGCTTCCCGGGGCCGATCCTGCATGGCATGGCGACCTACGGCGTCATCGCCCGCGCGGTTGTGGATGGCGTATGCGCGGGCGACGAGCAGAAGCTTGCCGGTTTCGGTTTGCGGTTTTCGAGTCCGGTTTATCCGGGCGAAACCCTGCGAACCGACATCTGGACGCTGGGCGAAGGTAAATTCGCGTTTCAGGCTACCGCTGTCGAGCGCAACGTGTTGGTTGCCGTGGGCGGGCAGGCTACGGTCAACAAATAAGAAGCTGCGCATACGCCCCTGGCGGCGCCCGCGCGACGAGAGGAATTCAAATGGCTTTTCCGCAACGAGAAGCGGCCATCGTAGGTGTGTACACGACCGAACAGGCTCGGGGGCTCGATCGCACGATGTGGTCGCTGGAGCTTGAGGCGATCAAGGGTGCGCTCGACGATGCCGGCCTCAGCCACACGCAGGTCGATGGGTTGATCCCGATGGCCTATGAGACGCCCCTGAACCTGCATATGGCCTGGGCCGAGCAATTGGGCGGCAGGCCGATCACCTACATGGATGTGGGCAACGGATCGTCCGCCGTCGCCAAGGCGACCAACGCCATCGCGGCGGGCATGGCGAACGTCGTGGTGATCTATTTCGCCAATGCCAACAATCCCAACGGCCCGCGCCAGCTGAAGATGATGGACAAGGCGCCTCGGGTCGAGGACTGGCAGTTCATGGTCCACGGCGCCTATATGTCGGTGTGGTACGCGATGTGGACCCGCGCCTACATGCATGCCTATGGCACGCCGCAAGAGGTGTTCGCCGAATATCCGGTGCAGATGCGGGCCAATGCGATCCTCAATCCCGATTCCATCATGGGGCCCAAGGGACCCATCACGGTGGAAGACGTGCTGAATTCGCGCATGATCGCCTCGCCGCTACACCTCATGGAATGCCCTCTCGACAATGACGGCGGCTATGCCATCGTCGTCGCGTCCAAGGAAATCGCTCGCGACTGCAAGAAGAAGCCGGTCTGGGTGCTGGGCGGCGCCGAAGCGACCTATACCGACAGCTACAAGACCATTCCCTCGCCATGGGACGATCCCCGCGGCCAGGCGGTGCGCCGTTGCAGCGACATGGCGTTCGACATGGCGGGCGTGAGCCGCGATGAGATCGACGTCGCCGGCCTGTACGACTGTTTCGCCGTCACCGTCGCCCGAGACCTTGAGGAAATGGGCTTCTGCCAGATGGGCGAGGGCGCTGATTACATGAAGGAGGGCCACCTCTACCGCGGTGGCAAGATGCCTGCCAATACGGATGGCGGGTTGATGGCGAACAGCCATAACGGCAATCCCAGCGGCATGCATACGATCGAGGTGACGCGCCAGCTTCGTGGCGAATGCGGCGCGCGCCAGCTCAAGGATCCCAGGATCGGCGTCACCCTTGCCCAGGGGTGGTCGGTCCACGGCCTTGCCGGCACACTTCTTCTGGCTGCGGACTAAGCGAGGCTTATCGTGGAAATGGAACCTTATCTTCGCCCCCTTCCCCGCAAGGAAGCTTTCAACATGCCCTTCTGGGAGGGGCTGGAACGCGGTGAATTCCTTGTCACCAAGTGCAAGGACTGCGGCGACTGGAACTGGATCCCCTATCCGGGATGCCGCAGCTGTCTTTCACAGAATCTCGAATGGAAGCCGATCAGCGGGAAGGGTACGCTGATGTCCTTTTCAGTCGTCCATCGCGGTCCGCCCACCTTCGGGCGCGATCCCTACGGCGTTGCACTGGTCGAGATGGAGGAAAGGCCGCGCTCGATCGTGGTGTTGGCCAATATCGTCGACACGGACCTCGACACACTCGAGATCGGTATGCCGATGCAGGTCGTGTACGAGGACATTCCCGGCGAAGACATCACAATGTACCGGGTGAAAGCGGTCTAGCGGCATGGAAATCACCCGCGAACTGGTCGAAGAGCTGGGGACTTATTCCACGCCCACGATCCTGAACGGATTGAAGCGGCTCGGCGTCCCCACGTCCGAGTTGGAGGTGATGGACCGCAATGCCGTGGGGGCCATGTCGCCGCTGCTCGGTCCGCGATGCGGCTTCGCGGTCACGCGCAAGATGATGACGCGCAAGTCCGGCGCTCCGGGCAAGATGCTGGACGTGCCGCCGGACCAGGGGCTGCTGGCCATCCCGGGGCCGCGTTTCCTGGTGGTTGAAAATGTCGGCGAGTGGCAGGGGCCAGTATGTATCTGGGGCGAGATCACGTCCTTCATACATACCGCCTGCGACTGCTTTGCCGGCGTGACGAACGGCCCTGTTCGGGACGTGCCGGAGATGGAAGCCCTTGGCTTTGCCAGCTTCGCCAATGGCGCAGGTGCTGGCGGAGGCATGGTTGATCTGCTGGAGATCAATAGCCCGGTCACGGTCGGCGGCATGGAAGTTTCGCCCGGAGATCTCATTCATGGCGATCGGCACGGCATCACGAAGATCCCGCAGCATCTCGCACCCGATCTGCCCGCCGCGATCGCGCGTCATGCGGAATGGGAGCAAGGCATATTCGATATCTGCCGCACCCGGCCGCTCGATCTCGGAGCCCTTGCGGCAGCCATGAAGCCGAAAGCCTGAATCGTCCGATTGGCGATGCGCACGGTGTACTGGCTTCCGCCAATTATGATGCGCCATGCCAAGGCAGGCGCTCATTAACGGGTAAGAACGAGGCCAGCGCCGGGTTTCGAAGCGAGACTTGAATGGGGATCCTTGGCCGGATCCGCGTTTGGGTTGCCGTTGCGATGTCTGGCGATCACTGACGAGAAAGGCGTTTCCAGCATGGACGATCCCGCAAAATCCGGCGAAGAGATTTTCTCCAGTTTTTCGTCAAAGGTCCTGGATGAAAGAGCGTCCGCGGCCAGTCCCGGTTTCGCCAGGGAAATGAAGGACCTGGCGATCGAGACCATCTTCTCGAAGCTGTGGGCCCGTCCGGGCTTGAGCGCGCGGGATCGTTCCTTGGTCACCATTTCAATCCTCATCGCCTTGCGCGCTGCGGATGAGCTGAAGGTGCACACGGCGATCGGTTTGAAGAACGGGCTCACAATCGCGGAACTGGAAGAGATCATATACCATTCCTCGGGCTACGCGGGCTTTCCGGCGGCTGCGACAGCAATGGCTTCAATGACGGAGGCGTTGCGCACGGAGGGCCTGATCGACTGAGGACAAGCCGGAATCCCTCGCATTCTTCGCACCACAAGTTCATCCGGACTGCCGTTCCTTTGAGGCAGACCGCTGCCCGCTGAACCCCGCGCGCAGAGCGGAATTCGCATGAATGCACGGGCATATCGGCGTTCAAGGGAGTGGAGCGGGTGAAGGGAATCGAACCCTCGTCGTAAGCTTGGGAAGCTTCTGCTCTACCATTGAGCTACACCCGCGTTTCGACGAAACGGTCCGTCTGGCGCGCGCCGGGAAGTCCGGGAACTTCCGCTGGGGCGGCGGGCCTAGTGCCATGGGTTTGGCCGGGTCGTCAACGGATCTCTTGCAGGTTGCTTCAACTTGGGCCGGTCATGGTTTCGGGGCGCACGATGCGGTCGAAGTCCTCGGCGGTGACGGCGCCGCTTTCGACGGCGGCCTTGCGCAGTGTCTTGCCGCTTTCCTGCGCGCTCTTGGCAATCTTCGCGGCGGCTTCGTAGCCGATTTGCGGGGCCAGTGCGGTTACCAGCATCAGCGATCGTTCGACACCTGCGGCGATGTTTTCCTCGCGCGGTTCCAGCCCCTCGAGGAGGTGTTCGCGAAAGCTCTGCGCGGCATCGGCGAGAAGGGTGATCGATTGCAGCGCGTTGTAGGCCATGACCGGGCGATAGACATTGAGTTCGAACTGCCCCTGGCTGTCGGCGAAGGTCAGGGTCGCGTGGTTGCCGAAGACCTGGGTGCAGACCTGGGTCATCGCCTCGCACTGGGTGGGATTCACCTTGCCCGGCATGATCGACGAACCCGGCTCGTTGGCGGGCAGGGCAAGCTCGCCCAGTCCCGCGCGCGGGCCGGAACCAAGGAAGCGGATGTCGTTGGCGATCTTGTAGAGCGAGGCCGCCAGCGTGTTGAGCGCGCCGTGGGAGAAGATCAGGGAATCCTGCGCGGCCAGCGCCTCGAACTTGTTGGGTGCGGTGACCAGCGGCAGTCCGGTGGTCTCCGCGAGTTCTGCGGCGATGGCCTCGGCAAAACCGACCGGGGCATTGATTCCGGTGCCGACCGCCGTGCCGCCTTGCGCGATGTGGCAAAGGCCCGGCAGCGTCGTTTCGATCCGGTCGATCCCGGCGCGCACCTGCGCGGCATAACCGGAGAACTCCTGCCCGAGCGTGAGGGGCGTCGCGTCCTGCGTATGGGTGCGCCCGATCTTGACGATGCGCGCCCAGCGCGCGGCCTTGGCTTCCAGCACTTCGGCCATGGCCGTGAGCTGCGGCAGCAGACGTGCGGTCAGCGCGTGCGCGGCGGCGATGTGGATGGCGGTGGGGAAGGTGTCGTTGGACGACTGGCTGCGGTTGACGTGGTCGTTGGGGTGGACCGGCTTCTGGTCGCCCGGCTGGCCGCCGAGCAGCTGGTTGGCGCGGTTGGCGATCACCTCGTTGACGTTCATGTTGGTCTGCGTGCCCGAGCCGGTCTGCCACACGACCAGCGGGAAGTGATCGTCGTGCTTGCCCGCAATCACTTCGTCGGCGGCCGAGACGATCGCCTCGGCCAGGTACGGGTCGAGCTTGCCCAGGCGCTGGTTCACGCGGGCGGCGGCCCGCTTGATCTGGGCGATGGCCTGCACGATCGCGAGGGGCATGCGCTCTCCCCCGATCCGGAAGTTCTCGAAGGAGCGCTGGGTCTGCGCTCCCCACAGCCGGTCTGCGGGGACGGCGATCTCGCCCATGGTATCGCGTTCGATGCGGGTCTCGGTCATGTCGGCTCCGTGGTGGAATGGCGTCGCTACCCCCACCGTTCCACATGGGGATGGTGCCGGGAGTTTCATCATTTCCACTTGTTCGAACATCTTGGTCGATTTTGTTCCAGTTATCCGTCTAGGTGGATGGCCATATATGGACCCTCGACCGGGCAGCCCCCGCTGCCCGCCGGAGACACACCATGATCGAACTGCGTCCTTTCGAAAGCCTTGGCGGTGCCAATCACGGTTGGCTCTATGCCAAGCACCACTTCTCCTTCGCCGGCTATCACGATCCGGCGCGGGTGCACTGGGGCAACCTGCGCGTCTGGAACGACGACGCGATTGCGCCGGGCACGGGCTTTCCGCCGCACCCGCACGCCGACATGGAGATCGTCACTTACGTTCGCGAAGGCGCGATCACCCATGAGGACAGCCTTGGCAACAAGGGCAGGACCGAGGCCGGCGACGTCCAGGTGATGAGCGCGGGCACCGGCATCCGCCACTCGGAATACAACCTTGAGGAGGTGACGACCAAGATCTTCCAGATCTGGATCATCCCCACGCGCAACGGCGATGCGCCGAGCTGGGGCGCGCGGCCCTTTCCCAAGGGTGAGCGTTCGGGCCGGTTCGTCACCCTGGCCTCGGGCTATGACGGCGACGGCGATGCCCTGCCGATTCGCACCGATGCGCGGGTCGTGGCGGCCACGCTCAAGGCCGGCGAGACGGCCGAGTACCCGCTGGGCCGCGATCGCAAGGCCTATCTTGTTCCCGCCACCGGGCAGGTGCGTGTAGAAGGGGGCGAAAGCGATGGAGTCGAAGCGCGCGAGCGTGATGGCGTGGCCGTGAACGATGTCGAGGTCCTGCGCGTTACGGCGCTGGACGACAGCGAGATCGTCCTGGTCGACGCGGCCTGAAACCGATGAGAGAGGCGGGCGTGCCTGGCGCGTCCGCCGATCCCTGCAGTTCCCGAGGAGAGTGCGCATGTCCATCCGTTCCACCGACATCGAAGGTGTCGATTCCGTCATACTCCCGCCGGTTCGCGATCTTGGCGACGGCTTCAAGGTCCGCCGTGCATTGCCTTCCGCCCACCGTCGCATGGTCGGCCCGTTCATCTTCTTCGACCAGATGGGCCCGGCCGCCTTCGACAGCGGCGAGGGCCTCGACGTGCGCCCGCACCCGCATATCGGCCTCGCGACCGTGACCTACCTGCTGGAAGGCGAGATCCTGCACCGCGATTCGCTGGGATCGTTGCAGCCGATCCGGCCCGGCGAGGTCAACTGGATGACGGCAGGCAGCGGCATCGTCCACTCCGAACGCACTTCCGATGAAGTCCGCGCAAGCGGCGGCAAGCTGTTCGGCCTGCAGACCTGGGTCGCCCTCCCGCTCGACCGCGAGGAGGTCGATCCCGATTTCTCGCACTACAAGGCGGACCAGATCCCGGTGACCGAGGACGGCGGCACCCGGTTGACCCTCGTTGCCGGCAGTTCCGATGGGCTGGTCTCCCCGGTGAAGACGTTCTCGGACATGGTCTATGCCGATATCGTCATGGCCGAAGGCGCGCGCTACCAGGTGAAGGCCGAGCATATCGAACGGGCGGTCTATGTCGTTTCCGGCGAGGTCGAGGTGATCGGGCAGACCGGTTCCTTTTCCACCGGCGAACTCGTGGTGTTCCAGCCCGGCGCGGAAGTCGTGCTCAGGGCCAGGGGTGCGGCGCGGCTGATGCTGCTGGGCGGCGAGCCGTTCCCCGAGGGCCGCAACATTTTCTGGAACTTCGTGTCCTCCTCGCGCGACCGGATCGAGCAGGCCAAGGAAGACTGGAAGGCGCAGCGCTTCGCGCCCGTCCCGGGCGATAGCGAATTCATCCCGCTGCCGGCCTGACCGCCGCACACCGCAAGGGAGCATTGCACATGGCAAATGGAACTGCCCGCATCGGCCGCGATCGCTATCGTACCGAGATCGAAGTGAGCGGTCACGCCCTCGTGGCGGACGAAGGGTCCGGGCTTGGCGGCGCCAACACCGGACCGGCGCCCTACGACTATATCCTGGCCGGGCTCGGTGCCTGCACTGCGATCACGCTGCGCATGTATGCAGACCGCAAGGAATGGCCGCTCGAATCCGCCGATGTCGGCCTGCGGCTGGTGGGCGGCAAGGAGGGCGCGCATATCGAGCGGACCCTGACCCTCACCGGGGCGCTGAGCCAGGACCAGCGTGCCCGGCTGGCCGACATAGCAGAGCGCACGCCCGTGACGCTCACGCTCAAGAATGGCATTGGCATAGAGACCACGCTGGCCTGACCGGCGGCGCGCTGAGGAGCACAACATGGCCGCAAGGGCATTCGATTTCACAGGAGCCAATGGACATCGCCTGTCCGGCCGTCTCGACGTGCCGGACGGCCGGGCCCGGGGCTGGGCGATCTTCGCGCATTGCTTTACCTGCGGGAAGGACAACCTGGCCGCGGTGCGCGTGGGCCGCGCGCTGGCGGCGCAGGGCATCGGCGTGCTGCGCTTCGACTTTGCCGGGCTCGGCGCCAGCGAGGGCGAATTCGCTGCCTCCAGGTTCAGCGCCGATGTCGCCGACGTGATCGCCGCCGCCGAAGCGATGACGGGCGAGGGCATGGCGCCTTCGCTGCTGATCGGTCACAGCATGGGCGGCGCGGCGGCGATTGCCGCGGCGGGCCGGATCGCCTCGGCGCGCGCGGTGGCGACGATCGGCGCGCCATTCTCGCTGCAGGTGGCGATGCACCATTTTGGCGACGAGGCGCTTCTGGCGCTGGAGCGCGACGGGGAGGCCGATGTCCATCTGGCCGGACGTCCGTTTCGCGTCGGCAAGTCGATGGTCGAGGAATTGCGCGCAACCGATCTCGGCGCGGCGCTCAAGGCCCTGCGCAAGCCACTGCTGATCATGCATGCCCCCTTGGACGATACGGTGCCGCTGGCGCAGGCGACCAAGATCTTCACTGCGGCGCTGCATCCCAAGAGCTTCGTGACGCTGGACGATGCCGACCACCTGCTTACGCGCAAGGGGGATGCGGACTATGTTGCGGGCGTCGTGCTGGCCTGGGCGGCGCGCTATCTCGACCTGCCGCAAGCGGTTCCCGCACCGCGCCCGAGCGAGGACGTGCTGGCCGAAGAAACCGGGGTGGGCAAGTTCCAGCTGGCGATCTCGGCGGGCGGCGCGCGCTTCCTCGCCGACGAGCCGCGCAATGTCGGCGGGCTCGGCTCCGGCCCTTCGCCCTATGACCTGCTTTCTTCTGCGCTGGCGGCCTGCACGGCGATGACGCTGCGCCTCTATGCCGATCACAAGGGCCTGCCGGTCACGCGTATCCGCACGGCAGTCGGCCATCGCCGCGAGAACGGGCAGGCGCAGCCCGATGTCTTTACCCGCCGCATTGCGATCGAAGGCGAAATCGACTCCGAACAGCGCCAACGGATGCTTGAGATGGCCGAGCGGTGCCCGGTCCATCGCACGCTCGAGAAGGGCGCGCGCTTCGACACGGTGATCGGTGAGCCGCCCGCTGCGGCCGAACCGGAATCGGCCCATGCGGCCGACATGCAGGTGGCGGTGGACGCCCGGGACTGAGACCCGGGCGCTCCGTCCCATAGCCTCCGTTCAGTCGAGCAGTTCGCGGCGCAGCTTGGCGAAGTCCGCGTCGGTCAGTCCGACTTCCTGCTTCAGGTAGCCTTCGGTCCCGCCGTACTGCTGGTCGAGATAGGTGAAGAACTGCGCAAGGTGCGAGGCCCCGCTCGGCGTGTAGAGCGGCTGGACGACCTGCCGCTGCTTCTCGTCGCCCGACATGTACATCGCGACGATGGGATTGTTCGGATAGTCCTTCGGATCGACCTTGGGCATCTCGAACTGCGGGCGGCGCAGCGCGGTCGAGAGGTGATAGTCCTTGAGGATCGTCTCGCGGTCGACGCCCAGCAGATCGTAGATCAGGGCGGTGGCCATGCCGGTGCGGTCCTGACCGGCCGAGCAGTGGTAGATCACCGCGCCCTCATCCGCCAGCAGGCGGCGGAACAGCGAGCGGAACTGGGGCACGAGCATCTTTTCCATGCCCTTGTAGGTGTTCTCGCCATCGCCAGCGCCATAGGCCGCCAGTAGCGGCTTGAGCGAATAGTCGTTGGCAAGGAACAGGGCGCCGGTGCGATCGTCGACGAAGTCGGGCGCGACTTCGCGTTCTTCGATGGAGCGCAGGTCGACGACGCTGTCGATGCGGAGCTGGTCGATCAGGGCATAGTCGGCGTCGGAGAGCAGCGGCATCGCCCCAGAACGGAATGCCTTGCCCCAGCGAACCTGATGGCCGTCCCTCGTCACGTAACCGCCGATGTCGCGGAAGTTGCTGCCCTGCTGCAGCGGCAGCACGCGCTCGGCAACGACGGTCGAGTGGCCGTTTTCACCAAGGAGGATGACGTAGCGACGCGCGTCGGCGGGGAGCGCCAGTTTGACCTTGCGCTCCTTGCCGGTGGCGGTGACGCGCCGGTCGCCATCGTCGATGGTCGTATCGGCGCTGATCCAGATCGAAGCCGAGGCCTCGTCGCCCCGATCAAGCTCGACGGTCTGCGCGTCGAGACGGGTGAGGGTCGCCATCTCCCGCGCGGACGCGGGAGAGGACGCCAGCACGGCGAGCACGGCAACGACGGCGGTGCAGGTGGTGTTACGCATGCGGATGTCTTTCTCGATCAGAAGCCGAAGCGCACGCCGAAGAGGTAGCGCGAACCGATGCGCTCGACTTCGGTTGGCGTTGCCGGGGTGTTGGCGTAGGCGATGTACGTTTCGTTGGTGAGGTTGGCGAGGTCGGCGAAGAGCGTGAAGTTCTCGTTCACCGCATAGCGCAGCGAAACGTCGAGGTTCTCGTAGCCCTGGCGGTATTCGCCGCTGCCAAGTCCGCCCAGCGTATCCAGCCAGTGCGAACGCCACTGGTAGCTGACGCGGCCGGAGAAGCCGTACTTTTCATAGAACAGCGAGGCATTGGCGATCGTCTTCGACATGCCCTGGAAGGGGATGCCCTCCTGCGTGGGGGTATCGAAGTCGCCGTCGAGCAGGGTCAGGTTGCCCTGGAAGCCGAAGCCGTCGAGCGGTGCGGGCAGGAAGTCGAACTGCTTCTGCGCGTTGAACTCGACGCCGTAGAGCTTGCCGTGCTTGCCGTTGAAGGTGCCGCTGAGCAGGTAGCCCGAACGGTCGACGCCGCCGAAGCTGTAGAAGTCGGAGCCGACCGGCTGCTGGCTGGAGTACAGCACGTTGTCGACCCAGCGGGAGAAACCTGCAACCGAGAGCAGGCCGTTGCCCGGCAGGTAGTATTCGACGCTGGCGTCGAGGCCCCAGGTGTACTCTGGCTTGAGCAGCGGGTTGCCGCCGGTGATTTCGCCAGGCGATGCCGTATCGTTGATCGAGGCGCCGACGCGGATCGCGCCGTAGGCCGGGCGCGATACGCCGCGTTGCCCGGCAAGGCGCAGGACCACGTCGTTACTGGCCTCGTACTTGAGGTTGAGGCTCGGGAAGAAGTCGGTCCGGCTCTTGTGGAAGGTGAGCGGCGTGTAGGCGCCGTCCGAAAGGACCGAGCCGGAATTGTCGAGCACGTAGTTCTCGACGCGCAGGCCGGCAATCGCGGTCAGCGCACCGGTTTCGAGCTTGGCCGAGACATAGCCCGCGAGCGTCTTCTCGCGCTGGGCGTAGCGGTCGCTGGCCGGAATGTCGGCCGCGGGATCGTAGAGCCCTGCGGTTTCCAGCCTCGCGAGCAGGCTGTCGATATCGCGGCGCATGGCGACATTGTCGACGTAGTTGAACTGCAGGCCGAGCGGGAAGTCGGTGTCCCAGGCCTTGTCGGTGACGTAGCTGTTCACGTCGAACGGCTGGCCGACCACCGAGCCGAGCGCGCCGAGGAACGTCAGGTTGGAGAACGAGAAGTTGTTCCCGGCTATGTCGCGGTCGGCATAGAGCCCGCCGCCCGAAAGGGTCAGGTCGCCCATCTCCTTCGAAAAGTCGACCTTGGCGGTGTAGCTGTCCGAGACCGTCTCCTGTCTGGCGCCGATCATGTAAGTACCGGCGACCGAGAGGCTCGCCTGGTTGAACGCGCCGCTGGTCAGCGAGACGATCGGGAAGTTCGGATTGCTGGCATCGTAGGAGAACGAGAGGTTGTCGGCCCCGCTGGTCGATGACTGGACGAGCGGCAGGTAGCTGCTGTTTTCGGTGCGGGTGTAGTTGAGTTTCACCGCGGCCGTGAAACCGTCCAGGTCGTCGTACTCGCCGCCGATCGTGCCGATGTAGTTGCGATTGCGGTATTCGCCGTAGTTGAAGCTGCCGCGCATCGGCACGCCGGTCAGGTCGCCCGAAGAGAAGCCGCGGGTGCCGCCCGCCGCCTTGTCGAGCCGCAGTTCGTACTGGTTGCGCTGTTCGTCGTCGTTGAACTCCGAGAAGATGGCCTTGGCATAAATGCGCTGGCCGGCTTCCGGGCTGTATTCCACGGCGCCGAACAGGCCGTTGTTCCAGCGTTCGAGTTCATACTGGCGAATGTCGAATTCGGTCGGGCCATTGGCGTCGTAGGCACCCACCTCGCGGTTGTCGGTAAGCTGCTTGCGGCGATAGTGCGAACCGCCCAGCACGAAGCCGAAATTGTCGTTGGACCATGACAGGCGCAGCGAGCCCTGGCGCTGTTCGCCGCCGCCCAGGCCCATGAACCCGTAGCCCAGATCGCCCGAGACGTGCAGGCCGCGCTGTTCCATCGGCGAATAGGTGCGCAGGTCGATCGTCGCGACGATCGCATCGGCCTGCATGTCCGAGGTCAGCGACTTGTTGACCACCATTTCCGAGAGCATCACCGCCGGGATCGCGTCGAAGCGGTAGGCGCGGGTGTCGCCGCCTTCGTCGACACCGACCATCGGGATACCGTCGATGGAAACCGAGGTCCAGCGGTTGGGCGCGCCGCGCACCTGGATGTAGCGCTCCTGTCCCTGGTCGCGCTGCACGGCGACGGCGGGCAGGCGCGCCAGCGCGGCCGCGGCGTTCTGGTCCGGGAAGCGGCCAACGGCGTCGGCTGCGGCGATGTCGCTGAGGTTGTCGGCCTTGCGCTTGGCTTCGACCGAGGCCTGCTGCGAGGCGAGGATGGTGCCGGTGACGATGATGGTGTTACCGATTTCTCCGCCCGGGATCATGTCGTCCTGCGGTGCAACGCCCGCTTCGGCGGCGGCAAGGTCGGAAGCTCCGGATTCCGCAGCCCGCGCCATCCCGGCGCCGGATACTGCAATGGCCAGCGCGCTGGCGAGGCCCGCCGCGCGGTACGAAATATGTGTCATCTCGAAGATTTCCCCTGAAGTGATCTGTCTTCGGGGGCGCCGACTAGGAACGGTTTGTTACGAGCGTCGAACAGTTCGGCGACAGTTCGCTTTCAAAATTATTATAGTCTCGTGACAAATCTATATCTTGCTATCGCCCCTAGAGAGGCTTTTGACCCCTGTTAACAGGTGGTTGATTTGGAGTCGGAAGCTGGGGAAGCCGCCTTTGGCGAATCATGATTGCATGAAAGTTATATCCGTTGCGGTGAATGGATGCCTTCCGTCTCCTTTCGAACGGAACAGGTTGAAAGCCCGCCTGACCCGGCGCAGTATCGCGCTCTCCATGCAGCAAGCCACCACACTCCTTTCCATCGACACGCCCGGACGGGGCCTGACCGAGATCACGCGCGCAGTTGCCGAATGGCTTGCCGCACAAGGCGTGGATGAAGGGCTGCTGACCCTGCTTTGCCGTCATACCTCGGCGTCGCTACTGATCCAGGAGAACGCCGCGCGCGAAGTGCGCAGCGACCTGCTCGACTGGCTGGAGCGCCTTGCGCCTGAAGGCGATCACTACGCGCATGACGATGAGGGGCCCGACGACATGCCCGCGCACCTGCGCGCGACGCTGACCGGCGTGAACCTGTCGATCCCGGTGATCGGCGGGAGGATGGCGCTGGGCACCTGGCAGGGCATCTACCTTGCCGAGCACCGCCGCATGCCGCATCGCCGGCAGGTGGCGATCCACCTTCTGGGTCAATAGTCGAAAGGAGCCGGCAGGGATGGGAAAACAGGAATCACCCGAGCGCGCGCAAGGCGGAGACCTCGTGCGCCGCCATCGCCTTTCGACCCGCCTCTGGCACTGGATCAATGCCGTCACCTTGCTCGTGATGCTGATGAGCGGTCTGATGATCTTCAATGCCCACCCGCGGCTCTACTGGGGCGAATACGGGGCGAACTTCGACCGGCCCTGGCTCAAGATCGGCACCCTGCAGAATACCCGGACCGGCGAGTACAGCGGGTTTCTGCAGGTAGGCGACGCGCGGGTCGACACCACCGGCGTCCTCGGCCTGTGGGAGGACGGCGACGGGCGCCAGCAACGCTATGCCTTCCCGTCCTGGGTGACGATCCCTTCGCGTTACAGCCTGGCCGGCGCGCGTATCTGGCACCTTGCCTTCGCATGGGTGCTGGCTCTCGGGTTGCTGGCGTACCTGCTCTGGTCGCTGGTCAACGGGCACTTGCGGCGCGACATCCATATCACCCGCAGGGAATGGAGCCCGCGGCACCTGTGGCATGACGTGAAGCAGCACGCGCGCCTGCGTTTCCCGAAAGGCTCGGCGGCGCTGCGCTACAATGCCTTGCAGAAGCTCGCCTATGCCGGTGTCCTGTTCGGGTTGCTGCCCTTGATGATCGTCACCGGCCTTGCCATGTCGCCGGGCACCGATGCGTGGGCGCCCATCGTCACCGAACTGTTCGGCGGGCGGCAATCGGCGCGCTCGGTCCATTTCATCTGCGCCTTCCTGCTCGTGGCCTTCTTCGTCGTGCACATTGTCATGGTCGTGCTGGCCGGGCCCATCAACGAAGTGCGCTCGATGATTACCGGCAGGTACCGGCTGCCGAAGGAGAAAGGCCAATGAGCCGCCAGTTGATCCTTTCGCGCCGCACCCTGATCCGTACCGGGGTGGTCGGGACCGGCGGCCTGCTCCTGTCGGGCTGCGACAAGCTCTTCGAGAATCCCGCCTTCCGCTCCGCGCTCGAAAGCGGGGAAGACCTGCACAAGGCCAGCCAGCGCGCGCTGGGCCGCAATGCCCTTGCGCGTGAGTTCTCCGCCGGCGACATGTCGCCGGTGTTCCGCGCCAACGGCAGCCGCGAAGGCGCAGGCGAGGAATATCGCCGCCACCTTGCGCAGGGATTTGCGAACTGGTCGCTCAAGGTGGACGGGCTGGTCGAACGGCCGCTGGCGATCCCGCTCACCGCGCTGAGGCAATTGCCCCAGCGCAAGCAGATCACCCGGCACGACTGCGTCGAAGGCTGGAGCGCGATCGGCCAGTGGCAGGGGCCGCGCCTCGCCCAAGTCCTCGATCTCGCGCGGCTCAAGCCCGAGGCGCAGTACATCGTCTTCCACTGCGCCGATCTCTATCGCGGGCGGCCCTACTACGAATCCATCGATCTCGTCGATGCATTCCATCCCCAGACGATCCTGGCCTGGCAGATGAATGGCAGGCCGCTTGAGCAGCAGCACGGTGCGCCGCTGCGCCTGCGCGTCGAAAAGCAGCTAGGCTACAAGCACGCCAAGTTCGTGACCCGCATCGAGGCGCGCGCGTCGCTCGATGGGCTCTACGGAGGCAGGGGCGGCTATTGGGAGGACCAGGGCGCCTACGCCTGGTATGCCGGAATTTGACGCCTTGGCCCGTGACCTAATGAGGTGCGGGCCTATTCCTGCGTCTTCCTACTTAGTGTCCCCTCGAGGCCGCAAGGCTCCGGGCATGACCTCAGCCCTACGCAGGAGTAGTCCCCAGCAGTGATTTCCGCTCTCGACCTGTTTCGCATCGGCCTTGGTCCTTCGAGCTCCCACACCGTCGGCCCGATGCGCATTGTCACTGCGTTCCTCGTCGAACTGCGTGAACGCGGCAGGCTGGGCGAGGTAGCGCGGGTGCGCATTGGCCTGCAGGGATCGCTGGCGCTGACGGGGGAAGGGCACGGTACGCCGGATGCCTGCATCATCGGCCTGTGCGGCTACCGCCCGGAAACCGTCGATCCCCAGGAAGCCTACGCAGCCGTGGCTGACGTGCGCGCAACGGGCCGCGTCACGCTGCTGGGCGAGCGCGAGATCGGTTTCGATCCGCAAACGGACCTTGTCCTCGACTTCGCCTCCATGCCCGACCTGCATCCCAACGGCATGGTGCTATCCGCTTACGACGCTGCCGGCGCACGGATCGACGAAGCGGATTTCTACTCGACCGGCGGCGGGTTCTTTTCCAGCCGGGCGCAGCTTGAGCAGACGGCACGCAACGACCAGCTGATCTTCGGTCCGCCAGTACGCCTGCCATTCGGTTCCGGCGCGCAATTGCTCGAGATCTGCGCCCACGAGGACATGGCGATCTGCGAAGTCGTCCTTGCGAACGAAGCGGCCTGGCGCCCCGAGGCGGAGACGTTGGCTGGCCTCGATGCGATAGCGCAGGCGATGAATGCCTGCATCGACCGCGGCCTGTCGCGCGAAGGGCATCTTCCCGGCGAACTCAAGGTGCGGCGCCGGGCTCGCGCCATTCACCAGAACCTGATTGCGCGGCCGCAGGACAATCAGGCCGAGACGCTGATGGACTGGCTCAACCTCTATGCCATGGCGGTGAACGAGGAGAACGCGTCGGGCGGCCGGGTCGTCACCGCGCCCACCAATGGCGCGGCGGGCATCATTCCTTCATTGCTGCGCCAGTATTGCAGCGAGGGTAACAATGCGATTGCCGTCAAGGCTCGCCGCTATCTGCTCACGGCCGCCGGGATCGGCATGCTCTACAAGCAGCGCGCCTCGATCTCGGGTGCGGAGATGGGCTGCCAGGGCGAAGTCGGCGTCGCCTGCTCGATGGCGGCGGCGGGGCTCGCGGCGGTCTGGGGCGGGACGCCGGAGCAGGTCACGGCCGCTGCGGAGATCGGCATGGAGCACAACCTCGGGCTGACGTGCGATCCGGTCGGCGGACTCGTCCAGATCCCGTGCATAGAGCGCAATGCGATTGCCGCGGTCAAGGCGGTCAACGCCGCCAAGCTCGCACTCCATGCCGGCGAGACGCCGCGCGTTTCGCTCGACCAGGTGATAGAGACGATGCGCCAGACCGGCGTCGACATGTCGAGCAAGTACAAGGAAACCAGCCAGGGCGGCCTCGCGATCAACGTCGTGGCCTGCTGATGGCTGAGCGGTGGACCCTTCACCCGTTGCGGATAGGACCTTTCCCATCGCGCAACTTTAGTTCACGATTCCGCAATTGAGCCCGTCGATCCACAGAACGGGCAGAAAACCTCGCAAGGCAGCAATCAGGGGAAAGCCAGCGAATGACAATCTTGAACATGGCGGCAGCTGCAGCGCAGCAGGATACCAGCCTGATCGACCGTATCACCAATATCTCGGACTTCATCTGGGGCGGCACCTGGGACGGGGCGATCGTCCTGCCTTTCCCGCCGATGGTCATCGTTCTGCTGGGCATCGGCCTGTACATGATGATCGGCCTGCGCTTCTATCCGCTGCGCAAGCTGGGCAATGCCTTTGCCGGCCTTTTCGGGGAACGCAAGGGCGCCGGGTCGGGTGAAATCAGTCCATTTGCCGCACTTTCGACTGCGCTGTCCGGACAGGTCGGCACCGGCAACATGGCCGGCGTCGCCACCGCACTTGCGCTGGGCGGTCCGGGCGCGATCTTCTGGATGTGGGTCACGGCCCTGATCGGCATGGCATTGGCCTTTGCCGAAGGTTCGCTGGCGATCCGCTTCCGCGAGAAGTCGCTGGAAGGCTACTGGCGCGGCGGCCCGATGACCTACATCGTGCGCGGCCTTGGCCCCAAGTGGACCTGGCTTGCGGTCATCTTCTGCATCGGCACGCTGATCTCGACCATCATCACCGGCAATGCCATCCAGGCGAACGCGGTGGCTGACGGCATGAACGAACTGTTCGGCATCGACGAATGGCTCGGCGGCCTGATTGCCGCGATAGCCGTCTTCGTGGTCATCATCGGCGGCATCAAGTCCATCGGCGCCGTCGCGGAGAAGATCGTGCCGTTCATGGCCGGCACCTATATCCTCATGGCCCTCATCGCGATCCTGCTCGACATCAAGGACATTCCGGAGACTTTCGGGCGCATCTTCGGCGGCGCCTTCTCGGGGCAGTCGGCGGTCGGCGGATTCGTCGGCGCCGGGATCATGCTTGCCTTGCGCGCCGGCGTCGCGCGCGGCCTGTTTTCGAACGAGGCCGGGCAGGGCACGACCCCGATGGCCCACGCCGTCGCCCAGACCGACGACCCGGAAGTGCAGGGCCGCATGGCGATGATGGGCACTTTCATCGATACCATCGTCATCTGCACCATGACCGCGCTGGTGATCCTTACCGTAGAGGGCAACTTCACCGGTGGCGGACATGCGGTGAAGCACGCATGGCAGTCCGACCTGACCGGCTTCGCGATGACTTCGGGGGCCTTCGCCGCGGCTTTCCCGGTACAGATCGGGGGGCTTGCGATTGGCAGTATCATCGCCTCGCTGGCGCTGATCCTGTTCGTTTTCTCCACCCTGCTGACATTCAGCTACTACGGCGAGCGCGCGATCACCTTCCTCTACGACAAGGTGCCCGGTGCCAGCGCGCGCGGTGAGAAGATCCTGCACTACATCTGGCGCGTGCTGTGGTGCTTTGCGGTGTTCATCGGCGCGAGCCAGCCGTTGCAGCTGGTGTGGCGTCTGGGCGACATCGCCAATGCGACGATGGCCGTGCCCAACCTGATTGCGCTGGCGGCGCTGTCAGGCGTGGTCTTCAGGCTCGCTCGGGGCGAGAAGGACGCGGGCCACGATCATCACGTGGCGATGCGCGAGGAATAAGGCCACGGCTCCCCCGTTCATCCTTCGACAAGCTCAGGATGGGCGGGGGTAAGGCCATGGCGCAGCGAAAGGCCGCGGGCACACGGTGGCCCGCTCGCCCGGAGCCTACCGAAGGGCGCCCGCAAAGCGCCCGGAGCCTGCCGAAGGGCGCCCGCAAAACGCCCGGAGTCTGCCGAAGGGGGCTTGCGGCCCTCAGCCGACCAGTCGCAGGGCGGTTTCCGCCTCGCGCACTGCGCGGGGCTGGTCGGGCCAGATGCCGCGGGTATCGTAGACCAGCTTGTCCGCACGCTCGGCCAGCGGCACGACGCGGAAGACATCGTGGTCGACCAGCACGATCAGGATGTCGCAGGCTTCCAGGGCATCGTCGATGTCGATCTGGCGCGCGCCTGTGTCAGTGAACTCGATCGGCAATTCGGCGGCATAGGGCTCAACAATGTGGATGCGATCCCCGAACTTGCGGGCGAGGCGGCTGGCGACGAAACGCGCCGGGCTCTCGCGGAAGTCGTCGATGTTGGCCTTGAAAGCGAGGCCGAGGCAGGCGACTTTCGCGCCGGGATGCGCTTCGACCAGCGCCTCGGCCTTGGCGATCACGTGATGCATCTTGCCATCGTTGACGCCGCGCGCGGTGCGGATCAGCGGGGTCTCCTCCGGCGCGCCGTGGACGATGAACCAGGGGTCGACGGCGATGCAGTGGCCGCCCACGCCGGGGCCGGGTGACAGGATGTTCACGCGCGGGTGCCGGTTGGCAAGGCGGATCACTTCCCACACGTCGAGCCCCATGCGGTCGGCGACGATGGAAAGCTCGTTGGCGAAGGCGATGTTGACGTCGCGATAGGCGTTCTCGACCAGCTTCGTCATCTCGGCCGAGCGGGCATCGGTGGTGACGCATTCGCCGCGCACGAAGCGCTTGTAGAAGGCCAGCGCCTTGCGCGCGCAGCGCGGGGTGATGCCGCCGATCGAGCGGTCGTTGTTGGTCAGTTCTTCCAGGATGCGGCCGGGCAGCACGCGCTCGGGGCAGTAGGAAATCGAGATGTCGGGTATCTCGCCGGTGAGGCCGGGAATCTTGAGGTCGGGGCGCAGCCCGGCGATCAGGTCGCGCAGCTGTTCGGTCGTGCCGACCGGCGAAGTCGATTCCAGGATGATGACATCGCCCTGCTTGAGCACCGGGGCGATCGTGCGCCCGGCCGACAGGACATAGGAAATGTCGGGGGCGTGATCCTTGTCGAAGGGCGTGGGCACGGCAATGACGAAGACATCGGCTGGCGCCACTTGCGTCGAGGCGGACAGCAATCCGCGCGAAACGACGCCGTGGACGAGTCCATCGAGATCGACTTCCTCGATGTGGATCTCGCCGCGATTGATCGTGTCGACGACCTTTTGAGAGACGTCGAGGCCCAGCACCCGGCATCCGGCGCGGGCGATCACGGCGGCAGTGGGAAGTCCGATATAGCCCAGTCCGACGACGCAGACCTCAGGCTTCTTGTCCGATTTCATTCGCTAGCAGCTCCACGATTCGGCGCGCGGATTGCCCGTCCCCGAAGGGATTGTGGGCGCGCGCCATGGCCTCGTAGGCTACGGTATCGTCGAGCAAGGTTGATATTTCGGTAACGATCGTCTCGGCTGAAGTTCCGACGAGTTTCGCGGTTCCCGCCTCCACGCCTTCGGGGCGTTCGGTGGTCTCGCGCATGACGAGGACCGGCTTGCCCAGCGCCGGGGCTTCCTCCTGCACGCCGCCGCTGTCGGTCAGCATGATCTCCGCGATATTGATCAGGCGCGCGAAATGCGGATAGTCGAGAGGCTCGATCAGGGCGACGTTGTCCAGTCCGGACAGGCGATCGTTCATCACTCGCCGCACGTTGGGATTGAGGTGGACCGGGAAGATAACCGCCGTATCCGGACGCTCGGCGATGCGGCGGATGGCCGTGGCGATCTGCTCCATGCCCTCGCCGAAATTCTCGCGCCGGTGGCTGGTGACGCCGATGATCCGCTTGCCGGCGAATTTCGATTCGAGGTCTGCCAATCCGGCGGCAAGATGGGGCTGGGACTCGATCAGGGCGCTGACCCAGTGCAGCGCATCGATCACCGTGTTGCCGGTGACATGAACGCGCTGGGGATCGACGTTTTCCTTGACCAGTGCCGTGGCCGAGGTCTCGGTCGGCGCGAAGTGCAGGCTGGCCATCGCGCCGATGATCTTGCGATTCACCTCTTCGGGCCAGGGATGGTAGATATTGTAGGAGCGCAGGCCCGCCTCGACATGGTCGACCGGCACCTTGCGGTAATAGGCGGCGAGCGCGCCCGCCATGGCTGTGGCGGTGTCGCCCTGCACGATGACCCGGTCCGGCTTCACTTGGTCCATGACCTTGCCGATGCCGGTCAGCAGGTTGGCGGTCAGCGCGTCGAGCGTCTGGTCGGGCTGCATGACGTCGAGATCGTGGTCGGGCACGATCCGCGCGATGTCCAGCACCTGGTCGAGCATCTGGCGATGCTGCGCCGAGACGCAGACCATGCATTCGAAGCGCGGATCGGCTTTCAGCGCATGGACGACGGGGAAGAGCTTGATCGCCTCGGGGCGGGTGCCGAAGATCACGAGGATGCGGGAAGTCTGGGTCATCGCGCCGGAAATAGCACCCTGTGGTTAACCTTGATCTAAGGCTCGCCTCGCGGCCCGGATCGGACACCATCCTGCGCGGCATTTGCGGCAGGCGCCATGCCGATACGGGAAGGTGACGACATTTTAATGCCTTACTGTACCATTTCGGCTGAAATGAACGTGCGCAAAGTCCTTGCTTTCGCTATAGTGCTGTCAGTTCGCAGGATGAAAATTGCGGTCATATCAAGTTATAGTCATGGCGCGCCAATGTTACTTGGCGATGACTGTCGCTATGTCCGTCTGTGCTGCCGCATAAAGAAACGGCAGCTTAAACAAGCCGCCGTTCAAGTTGTTCAGAGCCTACTGTGTAAACAGGCCCTTCGGGTCGCATCTCTAAGTAGATCATACGGGGCCGATTCGATCCAGTCGCAAAGGGCTGGGCGTAAACTATCTCCGTTTTCCATGGCTTTACGGATGTGATTGGCGCTGTGCCCAAGGCCTTCCCAGCCGAATCGCCAGCTCCAGGCGATTCGGCCGGGAGGTGGCATCGCCTGGTTTGGCCCTTGTCGCCCACGCGCGCTGGGCGCCTCTCGCGCCCGTACGACGACTGGCGGGGCGATGTCCGTGGTGGCTCGTGCCTCTCGCCTCGGTGGACAACCGGGGCTGGCCACTTGCCCCGGCGGCGCCCTTGGGGAATCAACCGGGCATGGCAATTCTGAGCGACAAGTGGATCCGCCAGCAGGCGCAGGAAAACGGCATGATCGAGCCTTTCGTCGAGGCGCAGCGCCGCGACGGATGCATTTCCTATGGCCTGTCTTCCTATGGCTACGACGCGCGCGTCGCGCCGGAGTTCAAGATCTTCACCAATGTCGATTCGGCCGTGGTCGATCCCAAGGACTTCGCCGCGAACTCCTTCGTCGATCGTGAAACCGACGTCTGCGTGATCCCGCCCAATTCCTTCGCTCTGGCCCGCACGGTGGAATATTTCCGCGTGCCCAAGGATATCCTCGTGATCTGCCTGGGCAAGTCCACTTATGCCCGCTGCGGCATCATCGTGAACGTCACCCCGCTCGAACCCGGCTGGGAAGGGCACGTCACTCTCGAGTTCTCGAACACGACGCCGCTGCCGGCCAAGATCTATGCCAACGAGGGCGCCTGCCAGTTCCTGTTCCTGAAGGGGAACGAGCCGTGCGAGACGAGCTATGCGGACCGCGCTGGCAAGTACATGGGTCAACGCGGTGTGACCCTGCCGCGCCTGTAAGGCGCGCCTTTCCGAATTTCCGTCCGAAGTCGGGCCGCTTTTGGTCCGCTCGGCGCGTGCCTGCGTCCGGCCTTTCGCTGATTCGCCGCTCGAAGCGCGTGTGAAGCGCTCTCGGGGATAATTTTTTTCGCAGTGCAGCGAGGGGGCCGGTGGCTGCCTTTCGCCGACCCCCGCAAGCGCCAGTGTTTGCGGGGCTTTGCGGCCTGTTGGCAGATGCTTTTTCGGCCTAACTATCTCATTCGAAATGTGAAGGATCTGCTCGAACGCGGCCGTGCTGGCTGTTGCAAAAATCCCATGAAAAACTATGTGAAGCCGTCCAAAGCGTGAGAGCGAGGATAACCAAGCACTGAAATGTGCTTTGGAGGGTGAAGGAATTTTTGAAGAAAGTTTGAGTAAGCCGGGCCACCGGGACGATCCGGAGGGCCCTAAACGAACGAGCGGCGATGACCGCCTGTTGCTGAGAAGTCCGCAGGCCGAAGACGGGCCCGCGATCTCGGCGCTGATCGCAGCATCGCCGCCGCTCGATACCAATTCCGCTTACTGCAACCTCCTGCAGTGCAGCGACTTCGCCGATACCTGCGTCGTCGCCGAGAGGGACGGCCAGATCGTCGGATGGATTTCCGGCTACCGGCCCCCTTCGCATCCCGAGCGAATCTTCGTCTGGCAGGTCGCCGTCGACGCTTCGGCGCGTGGCCTGGGTCTGGGCGGGCGCATGCTCGATGAACTGATTGCGCGCCCCGCCGTGAAGGGGGCGACCACGCTCACGACGACCGTGACCGAAACCAACGATGCTTCATGGGGCCTCTTCCAGGCCTTCGCGCGCCGCCATGGCGCCGAGCTGACCAAACAACCGCGCTTCGAGCGCGAGGCGCACTTCGCAGGTGCGCACGACACGGAATGGCAGGCGAGCATTTCGCCGCTGCCGTCCGCCCAATTCAACTGAACAGGGAAACACCTGAGATGATGACGACTCCCAAGCCGAGCGCCAAGACGCCTGACACCGCCATTTATGACCGCCGTGAATCCGGGGTGCGCAGCTACTCCCGTTCCATGCCGCGTCAGTTCAACCGCGCGCAGGGCGTCTGGATGCATGACAGCGAGGGCGGACGCTATCTCGACTTCCTGTCGGGCTGCTCCTCGCTCAACTACGGACACAACCACCCGGTGCTCAAGCAGGCGCTGATGGACTACATCGCCAGCGATGGCGTAACCCACGCGCTGGACCTGCACACCGATGCCAAGACCGATTTCCTGCAGACCTTCGAGGACGTGATCCTGCGCCCGCGCGGCCTGGACTATCGCGCCATGTTCACCGGTCCGACCGGCACCAACGCCGTCGAGGCCGCGATCAAGCTGGCCCGCAAGGTCACCGGCCGCGAAATGGTGATCGCCTTTACCAACGGTTTCCACGGCATGACCCTGGGCGCGCTCGCCTGCACCGGCAATGCCGGCAAGCGCGGCGGCGCCGGCGTTCCGCTCAGCCACGTCAGCCATGAGCCGTTCGACGGCTACTTCGGCGACGAGGTCGATACCGCCGACCTGCTCGAACAGCGCCTTGCCGACCCGTCGAGCGGCCTCGATGCCCCGGCGGCATTCCTCGTCGAGACGGTGCAGGGCGAAGGCGGCCTCAATGCAGCGCGTCCGGAATGGCTGCGCAAGATCGCCGCAATCGCCAAGAAGCACGGCGCGCTGATGATCGTCGACGACATCCAGGCCGGTTGCGGCCGTACCGGCGGCTTCTTCAGCTTCGAGGACATGGGCTTCACCCCCGACGTGGTCACCCTGGCCAAGTCGCTCTCGGGCATGGGCCTGCCTTTCGCGCTGACCCTGTTCCGCCCCGAACTCGACGTGTGGAACCCGGGCGAGCACAACGGCACTTTCCGCGGTAACAACCACGCCTTCGTCACCGCGACGGCGGCGCTGCGCGAATTCTGGGCCGATCCGTCCTTTGCCGACGACATCGCCCGCCGCGGCGGCATTCTCGAGCAGCGACTGGAACGCATTGCCCGACGCCACGGTCTTTCGACCCGCGGGCGCGGCATGATGCGCGGCATCAATGTCGGCAGCGGGGAAGTGGCAGACAAGATTACCGGGGCCTGCTTCGATGAGGGCCTGATCATCGAGACCAGCGGCGCCCATGACGAGATCGTCAAGGTGCTCGCCCCGCTCGTCATCGACGACGAGACCTTCAACGCCGGCCTCGACATTCTCGAGGAAGCGATCGCCGAGGCGATCGCCCCCGTCGATGATGCGGACACGCGCTCCGAGCGCAAGCTCAACGTCGCCGCCTGAGGCCTGGAAGGCGGCCCCGCGCGGCCGCCCCTCGTCACGCGGCTTCCCATAAGAAACCAAGGAAAATAATATGATCGTTCGCAAGCTCAAGGACATTCGCAAGAGCGACAAGCACGTCAAATCCGAAGGCTGGACCAGCGACCGCCTGTTGCTCAAGGATGACGGCATGGGCTTCTCGTTCCACGTCACGACCCTGTTCGCCGGCGCGGAACTGCACATGCATTACCAGAACCACCTCGAGGCGGTGCTGATCCTCAAGGGCACCGGCACGATCGAGGACCTCGGTACCGGCGAGACCCACGAGCTGAAGCCGGGCGTGATGTATGCGCTCAACAACAACGACAAGCACATCGTCCGTCCCGAGACCGAGATCCTGTGTGCCTGCGTGTTCAACCCGCCCGTCACCGGCCGCGAGGTCCATGACGAGAACGGTGCCTACCCCGCCGATGTCGACGCAGAGCGCGAACCCGCGCTTTCGGACTGAACGCAAACGGGGGTAGCAATGCAGGACCAATATCCGTCGCGATGCGCCGGGCAGCCCGAGCTGCTCGCGCGTCACGAACCTGTCGCGCGGCGTGCCTGGGAACCGGGCGCGCCGCTGACCGCCGAGCAGATCGAGCGGTTCGACCGGGACGGTTATCTCGTACTGGAAAACGTCTTTTCCGAAGCTGAAATTGCCGCACTCCAGGCCGAGACCGGCCGTCTTCTTTCCCATCCCGCCGGGCTGGAGGACGAGACCGTCATTGCCGAGCCGGACAGCCGCGAAGTCCGTTCGATCTTTCGCATCCACGGACAGAGCCGGATGATGGAGCGCCTGGCCGCCGACGAGCGGTTGGCGGGCGTTGCCAGCTACCTGCTCGACGACGAGGTGTACGTCCACCAGTCGCGCCTCAACTACAAGCCGGGTTTCAAGGGCAAGGAATTCTTCTGGCACTCGGACTTCGAGACCTGGCACACCGAGGACGGCATGCCGTCGATGCGCTGCCTCTCGATGTCGGTGCTGCTGGCTGAAAACGACGCCAACAACGGCCCGCTCATGTTGATTCCGGGTTCGCAGCGGGTCTTCGTCAGCTGTGTCGGTGAGACGCCCGACGATCACTACAAGCACTCGCTGCGCAAGCAGGAGTTCGGCGTGCCCGATGAGTACAGCCTGGCCGAACTGGCCCACAGGCACGGCATCGCGGCACCCACCGGGAAGCCCGGCACGGTGATCCTGTTCGACTGCAACACCATGCATGGCTCGAACGGCAACATCACGCCGTTCCCCCGCTCCAATGCATTCTTCGTATTCAACGCGGTGAGCAATCGCCTCGTTGCTCCTTTCGGCGCGGAAAAGCCCCGCCCCGATTTCATTGCTGCCCGCAAGGTCGCGCCGATCCGGCCGGTCTCGGGCGAACTCATGGGAGTTGCCGCATGACTGCAGCCCATAGCGTCGAGAAAATCGGCGGTACCTCGATGGCCGCCACCTCTACCGTCTTCGACAATGTCCTCATCGCGGGACGCGAAGGCGCCGAGCTGTACAATCGCATCTTCGTCGTTTCGGCCTATGCCGGAATGACCGACCTCTTGCTCGAGCACAAGAAGTCGGGCGAGGCGGGCGTCTATGCCCACTTCTCGGCCAACGATGTCGAAGGTGGCTGGCAGGATGCGCTCGCCCGCGTGCGTGACGCCATGCATGAGCGCAATGCGCAGATGTTCGTCAGGCCGGAGAGCCTGCGCGAGGCGAACCGCTTCGTCGACGACCGCATCGCCGCGCTCGATGCCTGCCTCGACGATCTCGACCGCCTGCGCTCGCATGGCCGGTTCTGCCTCAAGGAGCAGATGGTCACCGTGCGCGAAATGCTTGCCGGTCTCGGCGAAGCGCATTCCGCGCACTCGACTGCGTTGCTGCTGCGCGACCGGGGCGTGAACGCTGTCTTCGTCGACCTCACCACCTGGAACCATGACGAGCTTGCCAGCCTCGACGACCAGATCCTCAAGGCGCTCGAGCCGATCGACCTGGCGACGCAGATGCCGATCGTCACCGGCTATGCCGGCTGCGAAGGCGGCATGGTGCGTCGCTATGCCCGCGGCTATTCGGAAATGACCTTCTCGCGCATCGCGGTACTGACCGAGGCGCGGGAGGCGATCATCCACAAGGAGTTCCACCTTTCCAGCGCCGACCCCAAGCTCGTCGGCACCGGCAAGGCCCGCAAGATCGGCCGCACCAACTACGATGTGGCCGACCAGCTCGCGAACCTGGGCATGGAAGCGATCCACCCGCGCGCAGGCCGCGGCCTGCGCCAGTCGGAAATCCCGCTGCGCGTGCGCAACACCTTCGACCGCGAGGACGAAGGCACGCTCATCCGCGGCAACTATGTGTCCGACAAGCCGCGCGTCGAGATCGTCACCGGGCTCCAGACCGTCCACGCCCTTCAGTTCTTCGAGCAGGACATGGTCGGCGAGAAGGGCTACGACGCCGCGATACTCGAAACCCTCACCAAGCACGGGGCGTGGATCGTCAGCAAGAGCTCGAACGCCAACACGATCACCCATTACCTGAGCGGTATCGCCGCAGCGAAGATGGAGCGTATCGTTACCGACCTTGAGCGTGCCTATCCGGGTGCCGTGATCACTTCGCAGCCGGTGGCGATGGTTTCGGCGATCGGCAGCGACCTGTCCGAACCGGGCCTCGTCCCCCACGCGCTTGCGGCGTTGATGGACGCCGAAGTGGACGTGCTCGCGATGCAGCACCAGATCCGCAACGTCGACGTGCAGTTCATCATCCACTCGCACGATTTCGACGCGGCGATCCGCGCTCTCCACGGGGCGCTCGTCGAGGACGCCGGACGACTGGGCCAGCGCGCCGCAGCCTGACGGGCTCTGCCTGTCAGGGCGGCGGGCTGGGCACTTCCAGTCGGGCGATCAATCCGCCGCCCGGCGCAGCGGCGAACGAGAGCCCGCCATGGAAGCGCATCATCAGCCGGTGCGCCGTGGGAATACCCAGGCCGAAGCCCCTCGTGTCGCGCTGACGGGCTTCGTCGAGACGGAAAAAGGGGTCGAGGATCGCCTCGAAGTAGTCGGGCGGGATCCCCGGCCCTTCGTCTTCGATAATCACCGCGTGACGTCCGTTTTCTTCCACCAGCGAAGCTCTGGCCCGCTCGCCGAAGTGCACGGCGTTCTCGACGAGGGCGCATACGGCGAGCGCCAGCGGCTCGCGGTAGGTGCGCGCGGTGGAGCGGCCGTGCACTTCCAGGCTCGCGCGGTTGCCGAACCCGGCGAGGAGGTCGGCGAGATACGAAGCAAGGTCGATGCTCTCCGGCTCAGCGGAGAGGTGCTGCGCGCGCAGGAAGCGCTGCAGCGAGGCCAGAAGGTCCTCCATTTCATCGACGCTCTCGCGCATCAGCGCGGCGATTTCCGGATCGTCGATCAGGTCGCTGGCGACTTTCTGGCGTGATAGCGGTGTGCGCAAATCGTGGCTGATCGCCTCGAAGGAAAGCGCCTGGTCGCGCAGCAGGCGTTCGATGCGCGCCTGCATGAGATTCATGGCATGGCCCAGATTGCGCAAGTCCTTGGGGCCGCCTTCGCGGATCGGCACCTGCCGTCCCTGACCGATCGCTTCGGCGGCATCGGCCAGCCGTCGCAGCGGGCGCGTCAGCAGATGCAGCGCGCCCAGGCCCAGCGCCAGGCAGGCAAGCGTCGTTGCCAGTGTCAGCGCGGTCGCGCGCAGGGCGACCGGCCACATCGAACTGATGTCGCGCGAGCGGAAGTTGAGCCAGCCCTTCTCGCCCAGCCGGATCGAGCCGATCAGGTCCCGTCCGCCGCCGGACGCGCGCGTCGTTGCAAGGTTCAGCGAACGATTGGCGAGTGAGGGCTCCCATTCCACGATGCGTGCGGCAATCGCCATGAGCGCGGCATCGCCCGTCGGCGCGGCGACCAGCGGAGCCGTTGCCACCCGGGCGGAGAGGTGCCGCGTCGTCATGCTCTCGGCAAGGCGCGAGGGATCGAGCGCATGCACCCTGTCGCTCACCACCAGCAGCTCGGCCACGCGCCGCGCATGATCGTCGCGAAGCGTCTGGCGATCGATCGCGCTGTAGAACAGCAGGCTCGCGCCCAGCTGCACCAGTGCAAGGACGAGGAACACGACCGCCACGTAGGCTGCAAGACGGGTAGGGACTGGGCGGGCCACTGATCTCGATCCTCTCTCGGCCGGGCCGCCTTTTGCGCGGCTACCGATGCTTGTCGTATGCTGGCTTCCACCCCGCGCCATGCAGGTCAATCGCCAAGCGCGGCCAGCAACGATTTGAAACCCGGCGAACGTCCGACGCGCCGGAAACGAAACCTCCGGTTGACGAGCGGTCATTTTCGCGTAAAGGCCCGGGGCTCCGGCAGGCCGGGCGGTTAGCTCAGTTGGTAGAGCATCTCGTTTACACCGAGAGGGTCGGGGGTTCGAGCCCCTCACCGCCCACCATTTTCCTCAAGTCTCAGTTCATCGCGCGGTGCCGTTGGCACGCTGTCCATGCTGCTTGTCTTGGTGGGGCAGGAGGAGGTGGTCAGCCCGGAAGGCTGATTGCGCAGGGCCTTCTCCTCCCTCCGCCGAGAGCCTACTTGGCCTCGGCGATCAGCTTGAGCGCCTCCGGGCTCGTCCAGTCGTTGCCGCCGGTGTAGCGCCAGACTTCCTTACCCTTGCTGTCGAACAGCACCGTCACCGGCAAGTTGCCGCCGTACTGGAAGCCGAGGTCGCCGTTGTCGTCGACCCATGGCTGGATGTGGTCCAGCTTGCGGCGGCGCAGGATTTCCACGGCCTTGTCCGATTGGCCCATGTCCTGCGAGATCGGCAGGACGGCGACGCCGGTCTCGTCCTCGCGGGCGATCAGGGCGTTCAGCGTCGGCATTTCCTCGATGCAGGGCGCACACCAGGTGGCCCACAGGTTGATCAGCAGCGGCTTGCCCCTGAACGAGGCAAGGTCGAGCGTTTCGCCGGTATTGTCGACCAGCGTGATTACCGGCATCGGATCGCCCTTGTGCGAGCGATCCAGCTTCTTCGAGGCGGCCTGGGCCGGCGCGGCAGATTCGGCAGGCGCCTGCGAAGCCTGCGGTTGCGACTCCCCTTCGCTTTGCCTATCGCAGCCCGCGGCCAGCAGGGCGCCAGTAAGGACGAGACACTTGAGCGATCGGGAAGACAGCAAGATGGGAGGCTCCAACCAGATGTGGGGCGGACGGTTCGAAGGTGGACCGTCGGCAATCATGCGCGAGATAAATGCCTCGATCCCCTTCGACAAGGCATTGTGGCGTCAGGATATCGCCGCCAGCAAGGCGCACGTCGCCATGCTGGGTGCCTGCGGCATCGTCGCGGGCGAGGACGCGGTGCTGATTTCCGAGGGGCTGGACAAGGTCGCGGCCGAGTACGAGGCGAACGGCGTGCCCGAGGACTGGGACCTCGAGGACATCCACATGACGACCGAATCGCGCCTCACCGAGTTGATCGGCCCGGCGGCGGGTCGCCTGCACACGGCGCGTTCGCGCAACGACCAGGTGGCGACCGATTTCCGCCTGTGGGTGCGCGACTCCATCGACCAGATCGACGCCGGTCTGGAGGCGCTGCAGGTCGCGCTCGTCACCCGCGCCGGTGAGCATGCCGATTCGATCATGCCCGGCTTCACCCACCTGCAGACCGCGCAGCCGGTTACCCTGGGCCATCACCTGATGGCCTATTACGAGATGATCTCGCGCGATCGTTCGCGCTTCGCCGATGCCCGCAAGCGGATGAACCGCAGCCCGCTCGGCTCGGCGGCGCTGGCCGGGACCGGCTTTCCGATCGACCGTAAGATGACCGCGCAGGCGCTGGGCTTCGATGCGCCGACCGACAACAGTCTCGATTCGGTGTCCGACCGCGACTTTGCGCTCGACTACCTGATGGCGGCCTCGCAGTGCTCGCTGCACCTCTCGCGTCTGGCGGAGGAATTCATCATCTGGGCGAGCCAGCCCTTCGGCTTCGTGGCTCTGCCCGATGCCTTGTCGACCGGCAGCTCGATCATGCCGCAGAAGAAGAACCCGGACGCCGCCGAACTGGTGCGCGGCCATGCCGGTCGCATCACCGGCTGCCTGACTGCGCTGATGATGACGATGAAGGGCCTGCCGCTCGCCTATTCGAAGGACATGCAGGACGACAAGCCGCCTGTCTTCGAGGCCGCCAGCCTGCTGGCGCTGTCGGTCGCGGCGATGACCGGGATGGTCGCCGACACCAGATTCCGCACCGACCGCATGCGCGGCGCGGCCGAGCTGGGCTTTGCCACGGCCACCGACCTTGCCGACTGGCTGGTGCGCGAGGGCAACATTCCCTTCCGCGAGGCGCATCACATAACCGGCGCTGCGGTCAAGCTCGCCGAAACGCGCGGGTTGGCGCTGGACCAGTTGCCGCTCTCCGACCTGAAAGAGATCGACAGCCGCATCGACGAGCGCGTATTCAAGGCGCTCTCGGTCGAGGCTTCGGTCGCCGCGCGCAATTCGCACGGCGGCACCGCGCCCGATCAGGTTCGCCTGCGCGTGGCCGAGGCCCGGTCCGCGCTCGGTCTGGAGTAAGTCTACCTTGCGCAAGCTCATCCCGCTCGTTCTCGTTCTTGCGCTGGTTGCCTGCGGCCAGCGCAAGGGGCTGTCGCTGCGGGAAGGGCAGCAATTGCCGCCCGCGCCCTATGGCCGTGCGGAAAAGCCGACATCGGACGAACTGCTCAATCCGCCGACCCTGGCGATCCCCGAGCGCAGCGTCGAACTGCGCACCCGATCCGAGGAACGCGAGGACGATCCCTACGATCTCCCGCCGCCCGAATAAGCCCCTGACAGGACAACAATGGACCATTTCGAACTGAAGAACGGCGCGCTTCACGCCGAGGACGTGCCGCTCGAAACGATCGCGCGCGAAGTCGGCACGCCGGTCTACGTCTATTCGCGCGCCACGCTGACGCGCCACGCCCGCGTCTTCCGCGAGGCGCTTTCGGCCCTGCCCAGCGTGCACATCGCCTTTGCCGTCAAATCCAACCCCAACCTGGCCGTACTGCACCTGCTGGCCAGCGAAGGCTACGGTGCCGACGTGGTGTCGGAAGGCGAGATGCGCCGGGCCCTGGCCGCGGGCATCCCGGCCCGGGACATTGTCTTTTCCGGCGTCGGCAAGTCGAAGCGCGAGCTCAAGGCAGCGGTCGAGGCGGGCATCGGGCAGTTCAACCTCGAGAGCGAGGAAGAAGGCGTCGAGCTGGCGGAAATCGCCGCGGTACTGGGCAAGCGGGCCTCCTGCGCGCTGCGCGTGAATCCCAATGTCGATGCCAGGACCCACGCCAAGATCTCGACCGGCAAGGCCGAGAACAAGTTCGGCGTCGCCTATGACGTGGCCGCCGGCATCTACGCCCGCCTCGCCGGATTGCCCGGCCTGCAGATGCGCGGCCTTGCCGTGCACATCGGCAGCCAGATCAGCGACCTCGAGCCCTCGCGCCAGGCCTTCATCAAGATGGGCGCGCTGATGGAGACGATCCGGGCCGAAGGCCACGAAGTCACGCACATGGACCTCGGCGGCGGCCTGGGCGTGCCCTACAAGGTGGGCGAAAGCCTGCCCACGCCCGATGACTACGGGCGCATGGTCCACGATGTGGCGAAGGACTGGGGCGTCACCCTGATGTTCGAACCGGGCCGCGTCATCACCGGCAATTCCGGTGTGCTCGTGACCGAGGTGATCCGGGTGAAGCAGGGCGCGTCGAACCCCTTCGTGGTGGTCGATGCGGCAATGAACGACCTCGCCCGTCCGGCGATGTACGATGCCTGGCACGATTTCGCGGCGGTCAACCCGACCGGCGCGACGATGGTTGCGAACATCGTTGGCCCGATCTGCGAAAGCTCCGACACTTTCGCCATGGGGCGCGAGATCGATGCAGTGAAGGCAGGCGATTTCGGCGTGTTCCGCACTGCCGGTGCCTACGGCGCGACGATGGCCAATACCTACAACAGCCGTGCGCTGGTGCCCGAGGTGATGGTCGACGGCGAGAAGTGGGGCCTTGTCGCCAACCGCATCGAGCCTGAAACCATCCTGGCCGCCGAACGCGTGCCGGAGTGGCTGAAGCAGGCGTAATTGCGCGGAGTGATCCGAAGATGATCGAAACCCTTCCCCTGTTCCACCGCATCGCCGGCCAGCCGGTTGTGGTGCTGGGCGCGGGGGAAGCGGCCGAGGCGAAACGGCGGTTGGTCGAGCGGGCGGGCGGCATCGTTGTCGACGACCTGCAGGAAGGGATCGACAAGGGCGCGCGGCTCGCCTTCATCGCCCATGAGGACGAGACGGCGGCAGAAGGCGACACGGTTCGAGCGCGCTGCGCGGGATTGCTGGTGAATGCCACCGATCGCCCGGCGCTGTGCGACTTTACCGTCCCCTCGATCCTCGATCGCACGCCGGTTCTCGTCGCCATCGGGACGGGCGGCGCTTCGGCGGGCCTCGCCAAGCAGCTACGCCTGCGCCTGGAAGTGCTGTTGCCGCAGTCGCTCGGAGCGCTTGCAAAGGCGCTGGGCGCTGCCCGGACTGCCTTGCGCGGGCGCTTCCCCGATGCCGGAGATCGCCGCCGCGCGCTCGATGCCGCGCTCGGCTCGGGCGGACCGCTGGACCCCCTCGACGAAACCAGTGCCGCCAGGATCGACGACTGGCTCTCGGCAGCCGGTCAGGAGCGGGTGGGCGTGGTGGAGATCGTCCTGCACAGCGACGATCCCGAGGACCTTACCTTGCGCCAGGCGCGCCTCATGGGGTCGGCCGACCTGATCGCCTACGAAGCCGAAGTTCCCCGCGCGGTGCTGGACCGCGCCCGCGCCGATGCTGCGCGGGTCATGGTCGCCCCGGGGGAAAGCCCGCGTCCGGGCGAAGGACTCACCATCCTCCTGCGCATGGCCGCGAGACTGCACTGATTCGTCCTGCACCGGGACCCGATTGCCGCTGGGCCGGATAGGTGGGTGAAGTCGGTAACCCGATCGTAAACATGCTACTTGGCGGTTTCCCTGAGTTGGGGCTTTGCGCCGTCATTGTTACAGTATTTTAATTGCTCGCAACGCGGTCGCTAGGCCTAATTTGGCTGACGCAAGGCTCTGCCTGACCCAGATGAGGGACACCACAACATGACTGAAACCGGGCTTTTGCGGCTGCCGCAAATTGATCCTGCGTCGCTGCCGGATCCGGTGCAGCCGACCGGTCTGTTTGGCAGCCATATCGATGCTGCGGGCCGTCAGGTGCAAGATGCGGCTGAGGCTTCGCTGGAAGCCTATCTTTACGAACTTCACCCGGGCACTTGATTAGAAACCCTATGTTTCATGGCAAAGTGCAAGGTCAGGCGCTGGCAGAGCTGCGCACGAATGACCAAGTCTGGGCGAAGGGACAGCGCGAACTGGCGCTGCTCCTGACCCGGTGGCGCGCGAACCCGGACGTCCGGCCTGTATTCAACGATTTCGAGCGTTTCGGAAGGGGCAAGCCGCTGGAAGCCTGCCCTTCGCTCGCGGCTCTGTTCGAAGGCACCGGCGGTGCGGCTCGGGATTTCGTCGGGGGCATGGTCGATGTCGCATTGGACGGACTGCGCGCCCATCCCCTCGGTCACCTGCCGCTACGCCATGGGGTCAACCAGACCGGGCAGACCCTGCTGCTTTCGCATTGGGGGGCCGCGACTTTGGCGCTTGTCTCCTACGAGAGCGAAAGGCTTTCCGAACGCGCCGAGGCGCGGACGGCAGCCTTCACTCCGGTCGAAAGCTGGTCCTGCGTGCTGGTAGGTTCAGGGGAAGCCGACCGAATCCGCTGCGAGGAGAAACAGGGCGGAGCCGCCCGGCTGGAAATTGAGCCGGTCACGATGCAGCCGGGCTCCGTCATATACCGGGATGGCCGGAACGAGCGGATCCAGATGCGCAGCACGCGCGGGGTCCTGGTCAAGCTGCGCCTGCAGCGCTTTCTTGGCGGAACCGAGCCGGTGCGCGAATTCGCGCTGGCCGACGGCACCCTGGTGCACCAGGCGGCGTCCAATGCGCACGACAGCCGCTGCGAGCTGGCAATTTCCGTCCTCTCGCGCATGAAACGGCGTGACGCGGTTCCGGTGATTTCGCGGATCGTGACCGGCGAGGGCCATGAGGGGCTGCGCTGGCAGGCCATGCGCGAACTGCTTGCGCTCGATACCCGCGCCGGGATGATCCTGCTCGGGCAGATCGCGGCATCAGAAGACGATCCGCTGGCCGCGCTGGCGCAGGAAGCCCAGCTTTCGCTGCTGCAGACCTGGCCGGAGCTGGAAAGGATCTCGCAATGGCGCAGCTGATCGAGAGCCGCGAGCCCTCTGCGGCTTCCCTGTCCGAATGCATCGAGGCGCTGGCAATGTGGGGCTTCGATCCGAGCGAGCAGGAAAGCGTCGATCACGCCGCACACTGGTTGCGCCGCCTTGGCAATGACCGCCGGTTCCTCGGAGACCTGCTGATCGACCTGCTGGCCGGTTTCGCGCCGTCACCGGGGGCGGTCGATGCAATCAGCAGCGGCGGGCCGCAATCGATCGTCCTGGCAACGCCGGGACGCGGCAATTTCTGCATTCGCGCCAATATCTGGCCAGCGGCAGACGACTATGCGATGCGGGCAAGCGGAGCAGGGGCTTTCGGCTATGGTGTCGCCCACGATCACAACTACGATTTCCTGACGCTCGGCTATTTCGGCCCGGGCTGCGAGATCGAGAACTTCGAATATGACGGGCGCAGCGTCAGCGGCCGGAAAGGGGAAGCAGTCGCGCTCAAGAAACTGAATCGGGTGCGACTGCGCAAGGGCAGGATGTATCGCTACCGGGCGCATCGCGACATTCATCGGCTCAACCCGCCCAGCGCGCTCTCGGTCTCGCTCAAGCTGGTCCATACGCAGGCAGTGCAGGGTTGGCTCAACCATTACGAGTTCGATACCCGGGAGGCGCGCATTTCCCGCGTCCTTGGCCATGGACCGAGCGAAACATTCCTGCGTGTCGCCGTGGCGCTTGGCAGTGACAGGGCGAAGGATCTCGCTAACGATTTCGGGCGCAGTCACCCCAGCGAAAGAATGCGCCTCAATGCATGGGAAGCGCTGGCTGCCTGCGCCCAAAGCGAGGAAGCGCGAGACGAAGTCTGGCGCAGTGCCGAGGAGAGCGGAAGCCGGCTCGTGGCGCAAGTGGCGAAGTGCAGGCGCGCGCAGCTTCCGGAATAAGCCGCAAGAAGATGGCGCGGCTTCGGCCCGCGGCCAGAGTACGCCCCCGGCTAGAGTACGCCCCCGGCCAGCGCATCGATTGCGCCTTGCAGGATTACAGCGGCGGCGGCGGAATCGATGCGTTCGGCGCGCTTGGCGCGGCTCATGTCCTGGGCGATGAGGCCGCGTTCGGCGCCCATCGTCGACCAGCGTTCGTCCCACAGCAGGATCGGCAGGCCGAGCGCGGCAAGGTTGCGGGCATAGGCGCGGCTCGACTGCGAGCGCGGGCCTTCCGATCCGTCCATGTTGAGCGGCAGGCCGATGACGATGCCCTTGATCGAGCGTTCGCGGATCAGGCCCTCGAGAAGCGCCTTGTCGGCACCGAACTTGCCGCGCTTGAGCGTCTTTCCGGGCGAAGCGAAGTGCCAGCCGGCGTCGCAGAAAGCCGTGCCGATGGTCTGCGTGCCGAGGTCGAGCGCCAGCAGCGGTCCGGCGTCGGGCAAGGCATCGCGATAGTCGAGCGCGCTGGTGGTTATGAGTGCTGCTTCTGCCATGCCGCTATCCGCCGTTCGAAGTCGGCCCTGATGTTCGCCCAGAACAGGGTGTAGTCATAGACGTGATAATTGTTGCCCGGCAGCACGTAAGGGCCGAGGTCGAGCTTGGGCGGTGGTCCGATGTGCAGGAACATGTCGCTTTCGCAAGCCGCGGGCACGATCTGCCTTACCAGTTCGCCGTTCCAGCTTGCCGGATCGGGCACCAGGGTGCCGAGATTGGCCTGCGCGTCGGCCACGCCGTTGCGCGTCCCCGTCAGTGGATTGCTGCACAGGAACGGGCTGTCGATTGCCACTCCCTGCGCGGTCTTTTGGGTGAGTGGCTGCCCGTCCAGTCCGTGGCGGCGGACGTAAGCCTTGACCAGCTGCGCAGTCTCCGCGGGATCGGCCACCGTAAGCCAGCTCATTACGCAACCGGCCTGTTCGGGCCTGTCGCAGGGCTTGAGGCCCATTTCCGGCAGGTCGTGGTCGATGGAGACCGGCCAGCCCACGATGTATGCCGCGGCAATGCGCTCGGCCAGCGGGGTGCCGGCCACGCGGTCGCGCAGCAGGCGGCGTAGCAGGAACGAGCCCTGGCTGTGCCCTGCCAGCACGATCGGCTGGTCCTGCGGGACCGTCTTGATGAAGGCATCGAAGGCGGCAAGGACGTCGCCATAGGCCAGATCTATCGCCTTGTCGGCCTGCGGGTCGTCGGTCAGGAAGGCGCCGATGGCGGCCTGGCGGTAGCGCGGGGCCCACAGCTGGTCGGCAGCGTTGAAGGGCGTCGCCATGCCCTTGACGTAAAGGCCGGCCAGATCGCGCGAGGCCTGGTCGTTCAGGCTGGCGTTCCACGCGTTCTTCTCGACGTAGCTGGTGGGATGGACGAAGAACACCGCGGCGGATAGCGGTTTTCCGGCCGGCAGGCTTGCACCCTGCGGCAGGTAGCGCGAGGGATCGGCCTTGGGCAGCATCCCGGGGCGCGCAATCCACATGTCCGACTTGTCCCAGGCGTTCATCGCCATCGCCGGCTGCGGCTGGAACGTGACGTCGGGGACGAAGGCCATTTCGGTAAGGTCTTCGGCCCAGAACAGCAGGGCAATGCGCCCGACCGTGATCAGGACGATGATGGCGGCGACGGCATAGAGGAACTTGCGGACCATCAGGTGGCCGTCCCGCCGGGCTGGCCGGTGCTGCTGTCGGACGGGCGCGTTTCGATCCGCGGGCGCAGGCTGGTGAAGGCGCGCCCATCGCGCAGGGCGCTCCACCAGCTCAGCGGGTTCCAGGATTGCGTACCGTCGAGCGAGAAGGTGATGAATTCGGCGCGCCCGCCGATGTCGGAGAGCGGCACCGGACCGCCAAGGCCGCCGCCCGGCGTGCCCTGGTAGTCCGTCTCGAAGGGAAAGCGGCTGTCGGCCGAACGGTCGCGGTCGTCGCCCATCAGGAAGACATGGCCTTCAGGCACGGTGATCTCGGGATAATTGTCCATGACCTGCGTCGTATAGTCGATCACCTGGTAGGTCGCACCGTTGGGCAGTGTCTCGCGGTAGGCGGGAAGGTCATAGACGTCACGCCCGCTGGGCAGGCGGCGGCGGTAGAGCTCGAAGCCCTTGTAGCAATGGCCCGGTTGCGCATCGCCCTCGCATTGGAGGGCATCGTCGGCGGCGATCTCGACCGGCGGCTCGACTTCGCGCGGAATGAATCGACCGTTGAGGCGGATGCGCCCGTCGACCACGGCGATGCGGTCGCCGGGAAGCGCGACGACGCGCTTGATCAGATCGGCCTTGCGGTTGCCCGGCACCACGATGACGATGTCGCCGTACTCCGGCGTCGAGCCGAACAGCCGCCACTTGGCGCGCGGCAGCATGTGGAAGCTCACCGAGGACCAGTTCCAGCCGTAGGCGTACTTGGAAACCACGAGCCGATCGCCCACCAGCAGGCTGGGCATCATCGAGATCGACGGGATGTAGAAGGGCTTGGCGATCAGCGAATGGAACGCCAGCACGCCCAGCAGCATCAGCGCCAGGCCGCGCAGTTCGTGGAACCAGTTGACCCTGGGTTTGTCCGGCTTGCTGACGGTGCTCTCCTGCGCACGAAGGGGGGCGGCGGTATCGGCGGTGTGTTCGGTCATTCTCGGTGGAGCGCTCGGAAAAGTCTAGGAACCGGACGGGGCGGGAGCCGCCGCAAGCGGACGGGCCTCGATCACGACGAATGCCTGGGCCCATGGATGATCGTCGGTGAGCGTCAGGTGAACCACGGCCTCGTGACCGGCGGGAACCATCAGGTCGAGCCGGGCCTTCGCGCCGCCGGTGAGGGCAAGGGTAGGGGCGCCCGATTTCGCATTGATGACGCCGATGTCCTTCATGAACACCCCGGCCTTGAAGCCGGTGCCGACCGCCTTCGAATAGGCTTCCTTGGCCGCGAATCGCTTGGCGAGGGTCCCGGCCTTGGTGAACGGGCGGCGATTGGCCTTGGCCTGCTCGATTTCGGTGAAGACGCGCTTCTCGAAGCGCTCGCCGAAGCGGTCCAGCGAAGCCTGGATACGCTCGATGTTGCACAAGTCGGAACCCATTCCGATGATCACGACGCACTCTCCGTCCTGCGGCCGATATTGCAGCCGGCTTCCTTCCCCCGATGGTGGATCGGGGGCTTCAAGTCACCGGACTTCGTCCATCAGCGCGCGCATCCTGGTCACGCTCGCCTCGAGTCCGCAGAATATCGCCTCTCCGATGAGATAGTGTCCGATATTCAGTTCCGCGAGCTGCGGAATGGCTGCGATCGGCTGGACGTTCTCGTAAGTGAGGCCGTGTCCGGCATGGGGCTCGATGCCGTTCTTGGCAGCCAGCGCGGCCATGTCGACGATGCGCTTGAGTTCGATCGCGACCTGCTCGCCCTCTGCATGGGCATATTCGCCGGTATGGAATTCGACGATGGGCGCGCCCAGCTTCATCGCCGCTTCGATCTGCCGCGGATCCGGGGCGATGAACAGGCTCACCCGCACGCCTGCGTCCGACAGGCGCGAGACGATCGGGGCGAGCTGGTTGTGCAGTCCGGCTGCGTCGAGCCCGCCTTCGGTCGTGCGTTCTTCACGTTTTTCCGGGACGATGCAGGCTGCGTGCGGCTTGTGCCGCAGTGCGATCTCCAGCATTTCGTCGGTCGCTGCCATTTCGAGGTTGAGCGGCAGGCCGGTGGCGGCCTGCACGCGCACCAGGTCCTCGTCGCGGATGTGGCGGCGATCTTCGCGCAAGTGCACGGTGATGCCGTCACCCCCGGCCTGCGCGACGATCTGCGCCGCGCGTGCCGGATCCGGATGTTCGCCGCCGCGCGCATTGCGGATCGTGGCGACGTGATCGATGTTGACGCCTAGGCGCAGGCGCGAGGGGGTAAGGGCGTTCATCCGATAATCCTGGGGTTTTCCGGCGGGTCGAAGGGTCAGGGCTGGACGCGGCTGCCCGGCTTGATCGCGGGGGTCGCCGCCAGCTCGGGGGGCAGTTCGTCGTCGGCGTATGTCGGGAAGTTGATCTCGACGAGCGGGAAGTAAGGTACGCCCAGATCCACGGCGCCGCCCGAACGGTCGACCAGCGAGGCCGCCGCGATGACCCGGCCGCCTGCCGCCTCGATCGCCTTGATCGCCTCGCGCGAGGACTTGCCGGTGGTGACCACGTCCTCGACCATCAACACCCTGTCGCCGGGATCCAGTTCAAATCCACGGCGCAGCTCGAAAGTACCTTCCGGGCGTTCGACGAACATCGCGTCGACCTGCAGCGCGCGGCCCATCTCCTGGCCGATGATCACGCCGCCCATGGCCGGCGAGACGACCTTGTCGATCTGCTTGCGCACGTCGTGCGGCAGCTTGCTGGCGAGTGCGACGGCGAGTCGTCCGGCGCGGTCGGGATTCATCAGGACGCGCGCGCACTGCAGGTAATGTGCGCTGTGGCGGCCGGAGGAGAGCAGGAAGTGCCCCTCAAGCAATGCCTTGCTGGCGCGGAACTCTGCGAGGACTTCTTCTTCCTGCATTACGACCTATTCCTTCGATGCATATTTCATTGATCTGGCGCACCTTCGACACGCCGTTTGCCAAAAATTCCCCTAGAGGCGCTTGAGACACGCGGCAAGCGCGCGTATAGGCCCCGCGGAAGGGGGGCCTCCGGCTCCGCATCAGGGCGCGCGTATGCGGGGGCGACTCGCGTGCGCGGATTTGGAAAACGGAAGCGCAAAAAAATATGAATTTGGGCAAAACCGCACGCGCCGCGAGCCATACCGCAAAGGCTCTGGGCCTGTCCCTTGGAAGCATCATGGCTGCCGGAGTCATGGCACCCCAGGCGGCTCTCGCCGCCGCGGCATCCGAACCTGCCGCCGCCGCGACTGCGGACGCCGCCGCTTCTGCCGGCAGCTACACGCCGATGGCCCCGACCCCGGGGATCGGCATGCCCGTCGACAGCGGCATCGGCTTCCAGCAGCAGTTCTCCAAGCTCGGCGAATATGGCGAGTGGATCCACAACTCGGTGCTGCTGCCGATCATCGCCGTGATCACCGTCTTTGTGCTGCTGCTGCTCGTCGTCATCGTCGTGCGCTTCAACCGCCGCGCCAACCCGGTACCTTCGAAGACCAGCCACAACACGCTGCTCGAAGTGGTCTGGACGCTGGTCCCCGTGCTGGTCCTCATCGGCATCGCGGTTCCCTCGATCGACCTGCTGGCCAAGCAGTACAAGCCTGCCCCGAAGGGCGCGCTGACCATCAAGGTCACCGGCAACCAGTGGTTCTGGACCTACGGCTATCCCGACAATGGCGAGTTCGAGGTCGTCTCGAACATGCTCAACATCCCGGGCCAGCCGACCATCAACAACGGCGTGCGCGAAGTCGGTTCCGAGCCCTGGGACGGTCCTTCGCACCTCGAGGTCGACAACCGCATGGTCGTCCCCGTCGGTGAACCGATCCGTCTGCAGATCACTGCGTCCGACGTGATTCACTCGTTCGCCGTGCCTTCGCTCTGGTTCAAGCTGGACGCGGTTCCGGGCCGGATCAACGAGAAGGTCCTCTTCGTCGAGAAGCCCGGCGTCTATTACGGCCAGTGCTCCGAGCTTTGCGGCGCCAAGCACGGTTACATGCCGATCGCGGTCGAGGCTCTGCCGCGCGACAAGTACGACGCCTGGGTGCTGACGCATGCCGGCGGCAAGATCGACGGTCAGGCGACCGCCGCATCCGAGACCGATTACCTGCCGGGTGAAGAGCCCGCCGGCGAAGCGTCGGAGGCTCCGGCCGCCGAAGCCACTGCTGCCGCCGAATAAGCCCGCATTCAAGGACAGGGTCACCAGAACATGGCAACCACAGCCCCAGAACATTTCCCGGCGCACTCTGACGATCACGCGCACGACCATGACCACAAGCCGGGCTTCTTCGCCCGCTGGTTCATGTCCACCAACCACAAGGACATCGGCACGATGTACCTGATCTTCGCGATCATCGCGGGGATCGTGGGCGGTGCCTTCTCCGGCATGATGCGCGTCGAACTGGCGCAGCCGGGCATCCAGTACCTGGACACTTTCGCAAAGTGGTTCGGTGCGGTTAACCCGGACTTCAACTCGACGCTGCACGTCTGGAACGTGCTGATCACCGCGCACGGCCTGATCATGGTCTTCTTCATGGTCATGCCCGCGATCATCGGCGGCTTCGGCAACTGGTTCGTCCCGATCATGATCGGCGCGCCGGACATGGCCTTCCCGCGCATGAACAACATCTCGTTCTGGCTGACCGTCGCGGGCTTCTGCTCGCTGCTGTGCTCCGCCTTCGTGCCGGGCGGCACGGGCCTGGGCGCCGGCACCGGCTGGACCGTCTATGCTCCGCTGTCGACCACCGGCTCGCCCGGACCCGCCGTCGACTTCGGCATCTTCGCGCTGCACCTTTCCGGTGCCGGCTCGATCATGGGCGCGATCAACTTCATCACCACCATCTTCAACATGCGTGCGCCTGGCATGACCATGCACAAGATGCCGCTGTTCGTGTGGTCGGTGCTCGTCACGGCCTTCCTGCTGCTGCTCGCGCTGCCGGTTCTCGCCGCCGCGATCACCATGCTGCTGACCGACCGCAACTTCGGCACCACCTTCTTCGATCCTTCGGGCGGTGGCGATCCGGTCCTGTACCAGCACCTGTTCTGGTTCTTCGGCCACCCCGAAGTGTACATCATGATCCTGCCGGGCTTCGGCATCATCTCGCAGATCGTCTCGACCTTCTCGAAGAAGCCGGTGTTCGGCTACCTCGGCATGGCCTACGCCATGGTCGCGATCGGCGTGGTCGGTTTCATCGTGTGGGCGCACCACATGTACACCACCGGCCTTTCGGTTAACACGAAGATGTACTTCACCGCGGCGACCATGGTCATCGCAGTTCCGACCGGCATCAAGATCTTCTCGTGGATCGCGACGATGTGGGGTGGCTCGATCACCTTCAAGTCGCCGATGGTCTGGGCGATCGGCTTCATCTTCCTGTTTACCGTCGGCGGCGTGACCGGCGTCGTTCTCGCCAACGGCGGCATCGACGACAACCTGCACGACACCTACTACGTCGTGGCGCACTTCCACTACGTGCTCTCGCTGGGTGCAGTGACCGCGCTCTTCGCCGGGTTCTACTACTGGTTCCCGAAGATGAGCGGCCGCATGCACTCCGAGTTCCTGGCGCATGTCCACTTCTGGGTGTTCTTCATCGGCGTGAACCTGATCTTCTTCCCGATGCACTTCCTCGGGCTGCAGGGCATGCCGCGTCGCTACCCCGACTACGCCGAGGCCTATGCGCACTGGAACCAGGTCGCGACCGACGGCTACATGATCATGGCTGCTTCGCTGGTGATCTGGTTCGCCAACATTGCCTACGCGTTCGTCGCCGGCAAGAAGGCGGAAGACAACTACTGGGGCGAAGGCGCGACCACGCTCGAGTGGACGCTCTCGAGCCCGCCGCCGTTCCACCAGTTCGAGACGCTTCCGGTTATCGAGGAAGTGCATCACCACTGAGAACGCAACCGCGCGCCATTGCGGGTATGAACGAAGCAATCCAGAGCCTCCTTCGCGAGCCGCTCTGGATTGCTTCGGCGCATTGGCGCCTCGCAATGTTGTCCCTTGTGAGTGTAAGATCCTAAGACCATGTCCGTGACGAGTCCCAGTTCCGTGCAGCAGCTCCCGGCCGATTGGCGCGATCTCTTCGCGCTGACCAAGCCGCGCGTGATGAGCCTTGTGATCTTCACCGGACTGTGCGGTCTGCTCGCCGCGCCCGAGCGGATTCACCCGGTCCTCGCCTTTACCGCGATCCTTTGCATCGCGCTTGGCGCGGGCGGAGCCGCGGCGCTCAACCAGTGGTGGGAAGCCGATCTCGACGCCGGCATGAAGCGCACCGCGATGCGGCCGCTGCCGCAAGGACGGCTGGACCGCACGACTGCGCGCGACTTCGGCGGCATGCTGTGCGCAGCCTCGGTTTTCCTGATGGGCTTCGCGATCGGCTGGCTGGCTGCTGCGATCCTGGCGCTCTCGATCTTCTATTACGCCGTCATCTACACGATGTGGCTCAAGCCGCGTACGCCGCAGAACATCGTCATCGGCGGCGGAGCAGGGGCCTTCCCGCCGCTGATCGGCTGGGTTGCCGCCACCGGGCACATCACCCTGATGCCGGTCGTGCTCTTTGCCATCATCTTCATGTGGACCCCGCCGCACTTCTGGGCGCTCGCGCTCTTCGTGAAGAGCGACTACGCCAAGATCGGCATTCCGATGATGCCGGTCGTCGCGGGTGAGAAATCCACCCGCCGGCAGATCCTCGCCTATGCAATCCTGCTCCTGCCGCTCAGCGTCGTGCCCTGGTGGATCGGCGGCGCGCATGCGATCTACGGCGTCAGCGCCATCGTCCTGTCCACGCTGTTCCTTGCGTTGTCTGTCCGTGTCGGCCTGCGCGAGAAGGACGGGCCGGAAGACACGATGAAACCGGAAAAGCAGCTCTTCGCCTATTCGGTGATCTATCTCTTCGCACTCTTCGCAGCGCTCGTCGTCGACCGCTTCGTGGTCATCTGAGGACCTCATCCATGGCCGATAACGATCCCGCTCCGCGCACGCCCGAGCAAATCCGCAAGAGCCGCAACAAGGTTCTTGCCCTCAGTCTTGCCGCTTTCGTCATTCTCGTGTTCTTCATCTCGATCGCCAAGATGAGCTGAACGCGATGACGGCCGCGACCCAGCAGCAACGCAGCAACAAGAAGACTGCCTTGATCGCACTTGCGATCGCGCTGGGGATGCTCGGCCTGGGTTACGCCTCGGTACCGCTATACCGGATCTTCTGCCAGGTCACCGGCTACGGCGGCACGACCAAGCGGGTCGATGCGTCACAGGCGGCTTCCATCAAGGATAGCGGCCGCACGATCACGGTGCGCTTCGATGCCAATGTCGCGCGGGACATGCCCTGGCAATTCAAGCCGCTGCAGGTCACCGACACCGTCTCCATCGGTGCGCGCGACATGGCGCTTTTCTGGGCGAAGAACGATTCGGACCAGACCGTGACCGGCACCGCCAGCTTTAACGTGGAGCCGGAGCAGGCTGCAAAATATTTCAACAAGATCCAGTGCTTCTGCTTCACCGAACAGACCCTGAAACCGGGCGAGGAAGTGCGCATGCCGGTGCTCTATTACATAGATCCGGCCATTCTTGACGATCCCGACAACAAGGACGTTGAGCTGATCACGCTCAGCTATACGTTCCACGTCACATCGATCGGGGATGCAAAGACACTGGACCGCGAACAAACTGGCGGTTAAGGGCCGCATGGGAAACCTGCGTGCCGGCCCCGCCGGATGCGCTCGTGTGACAAATTCGATAAACGGGGACGAAGGCACCATGGCCGGTACCAAGCACCACGATTACCATATTCTTCCGCCGGACATCGTTCCGCTGGCGACTACAATCGGCGCCTTCACCTTCACCTCGGGCATGGTTCTGTTCATGCACGACATGCCGGGCGGCCACTTCGTGCCGTGGCTCGGCATGGCGCTGCTGCTGGCCTCTATGTTCGCCTGGTTCTCGAAAATCGTGAAGGAAGCGCATGCCGGCGATCACACGCCCGTCGTGCAGCTCCACCAGCGCTACGGCATGATCCTGTTCATCGCTTCGGAAGTGATGTTCTTCGTCGGCTGGTTCTGGGCCTTTTTCGACTTCTCGCTGTTCCCCTCGACGATTTCCGAGGTGGTGGCGGGGCAATGGCCGCCCAAGGCAATCGAAGCGGTCATGGATCCCTTCGACCTGCCGCTGCTCAACACCCTGATCCTGCTCTGCTCGGGCACGACCGTCACCTGGGCGCATCACGCGCTGATCCACGGTGACCGCGACGGCCTGAAGAAGGGCCTCTGGGCAACCGTGCTGCTTGGCCTGCTGTTCACCTCGATCCAGGCCTACGAGTACGTCCACGCCCCGTTCCCCTTCGGCCAGAACACTTACGGCTCTGCCTTTTATATGGCGACCGGGTTCCACGGCTTCCACGTCATCATCGGCACGATCATGCTGATCGTGTGCCTCGTGCGCGCCCACAAGGGTGACTTCACCCCGCGCCAGCACTTCGGCTTCGAAGCGGCGGCATGGTACTGGCACTTCGTCGACGTCGTGTGGCTGTTCCTCTTCGTCGCAGTCTACATCTGGGGCGGCTGGGGCTACCCGACGCACTGATCATGGCTGACGGCCACGAATCGAACACTGGAGGGCAGCCGGAGATCGCTTCGGCTGCCCTTTTCGGTCTTTGCCCCAAGTGCGGCGCGCGATCCCTGTTCGCAGGGATGGCCTCGTTCGCCCCGCGGTGCCGCGCTTGCGGGCTTGATTACGCGCAGTTCAACGTCGGTGACGGGCCGGCTGCCTTTCTCACCCTGATCGTGGGCGCGATGATCGCCGTTCTTGCGATCTGGCTGCAGCTCTCGTTCGATCCGCCGTTCTGGGTGCATGCCCTGCTGTGGATTCCGCTGACGACGTTACTGGTCATCGGCGGGCTGCGAATCGCCAAGGCCTGGCTGCTCGGCGCCGAGTATCGCCGCCGCGCCGGTGAAGGCCGGCTCAAGGAAGACTGACGGGAGCCCCCATGCGCAAAATTCCGATTCTCGCGACGCTGGTCGTGCTGGTGGCGGCCACGATCATGGTCAGCCTCGGTCTCTGGCAGCTCCAGCGCCTGCACCGGAAGGAAGCCCTGCTGGCGCACTACGCGCAGGCGCGCAGCAATGCCGAGGAAGTCCTCTGGCCGCGCGACGAGGCTGCGCAGACCGACCTGCTCTATCGTCATGCCCGGCTGACCTGCGAGGGCGTGACCGAGCATTCCAGCATGGCCGGGCGCAATGCCTCGGGCGAATCGGGTGCGGCACAGACCGCGCGTTGCATGCTGCCCGACGGCGCCAAGGCACTGGTCGTGCTGGGCTGGTCGCGCCAGCCCAATGCCGCGGCCAACTGGCAGGGCGGCATTGTCCACGGGGTGATCGCGCCGGGGCCGCGCCTCGTCGCCAATCCGCCGCTAGACGGGCTGGAGGCCAATGCCATCCCCGATCCTTCGGAAATCCCGAACAACCACTTCTCCTACGCAATCCAGTGGTTCTTCTTCGCCGCGACTGCCCTTGTGATCTACGTGCTGGCAGTGATGAAGCGCGCGCGGGGTTAGGGAAGGGCCCAGATCGCCTTTTCGATTTGACCGATCGGGAGGCGGCCAACGCGGCGACAATCTCATGCGAGGATTGCGTAAGGCGCGCTCCCCCGCTAACCGCGCATTCCCATGGACTACATCAGCACTCGCGGCAGCGCTCCGGCGCTCGATTTCGAAGGCGCAACGCTCGCCGGTCTCGCTTCGGACGGCGGCCTCTACGTGCCGCGCGAATGGCCGCGCTTCTCACACGACGAGATCGTCGCCATGGCGGGCCTGCCTTATGCGCAGCTGGCCGCGAAGATCATGTTTCCCTTCGTCGAGGGCAGCCTCACCCATGAGCGCCTGCTCGAACTGACGAGCGAGGCCTACGGCCGCTTTGCCCACAAGGCGGTGACACCGCTCAAGCAGTTCGACGAACAGCAGTGGCTGCTGGAACTGTTCCACGGCCCGACGCTCGCGTTCAAGGACGTGGCGCTGCAACTGCTCGGCCTGCTCTTCGAGGAGTTCCTTTCGCGTTCCGAGCGCAACCTGACGATCGTCGGCGCGACTTCGGGCGACACCGGCTCGGCCGCCATCGATGCCGTCGCTGGCCGCGCCAAGGTCGACATCTTCATGCTGCACCCCAAGGGCCGCGTGTCCGACGTGCAGCGCCGCCAGATGACGACGGTGCTGGCGCCCAACGTCCACAACCTTGCGCTTGAAGATGCCAGCTTCGACGATGCCCAGGCGATCGTGAAGCGCATGTTCAACGACAAGGGCATGACCGACCGCTTCGCCATCGGCGCTGTCAACTCGATCAACTGGGCACGCCTGATGGCGCAGGTGGTGTATTACTTCGCGGCCGGGCTGCAGCTCGGCGCGCCGCACCGCAAGGTCGCCTTCTCGGTCCCGACCGGCAACTTCGGCGATGTCTTCGCCGGCTATGTCGCGGCGCAGATGGGCCTGCCGATCGAGAAGCTGATCGTGGCCACCAACGTGAACGACATTCTCCACCGCGCGCTTGCCAATGGCGATTATTCGCAGGGCACGGTGACGCCCACTGCGGCGCCGTCGATGGACATCCAGGTCTCGTCGAACTTCGAACGCCTGCTGTTCGACCTGGGCGGACGCGACGGCAAGGCGCTGGCCGAGCAGATGGCCGGCTTCGAATCGACCAAGGCGATGCAGCTGACCAATGCGCAGCGCCAGGGCGCCGCGGCACTGTTCCAGTCCGCGCGTGCCGATGCCGACGAGATGGCCTCGACGATCCGCTGGGCCTGGGAGAATTGCGGCGAGCTGATCGATCCGCACACCGCCTGCGGCCTTTTCGCCGCACGCCACTCGGGTATCGACGCCTCGATCCCGGTCGTCACGCTGGCGACCGCGCACCCGGCCAAGTTCCCCGAAGCGGTCGAGCGCGCTACCGGCCACCGTCCGGGTCTGCCCGAACGCGTGGGAGACCTGTTCGAGCGAGAGGAGCGCTCCACGTCGCTGCCCGGCTCGTTCGAGGCGGTTGCCGAATTCGTCGCCCAGCACGCCGCGCCCAAGGTCTGATGGCAGACATCGCCACCCAACCCCTGATCCTTTCGGGAGAAGGCTGGGAGGACTACGGCCTTGTCGATTCGGGGCAGGGCCGCAAGCTCGAGCGCTACGGCGACTACCGCTTCATCCGCCCCGAGCCGCAGGCGATGTGGACGCCGCGCCTCGCAAACTGGGACGCGCACGGCGAATTCGTGCCCGGCTCTGACGAGGACGGCGGTGGCAGGTGGCAGTTCGACAAGCCCGTCCCGCGCGATGGGTGGCCGCTCGCCTGGAATGAGGTCTCGTTCACCGCACAGTGCACGCCGTTCCGCCATCTCGGATTTTTCCCCGACATGGCGCCGGTGTGGGACTGGATGCGCACCATGCTGGCCGGACGCGAGGATGCCAGCACGCTCAACCTCTTCGGTTATACCGGGGTGGGTACGCTGGCGCTTTCCGCGCATGGGCAGGTCACGCACGTCGATGCCTCCAAGAAGTCGGTAGCCCAGGCGCGAGAGAACGCCGCGCTCGCCGGGCTGGAGGATCGTCCGGTGCGCTGGCTGGTCGACGATGCCGCCAAGTTCGCCGCGCGCGAGGTGCGCCGCGAAAAGCGCTACGACGGGATCATCCTCGATCCGCCCAAGTTCGGCCGCGGACCGGGCGGCGAGACCTGGCGCCTGGAGGAAGGCCTCCCAGGCCTGCTCGGCGATTGCCGCAAGCTGCTCGACAGCGAAAGCCGGTTTCTCTTTCTCACCGTCTATGCGGTGCGCATGTCCTCCCTCGCCCTTGCCGGGCTGATGGGCGAACTTTTCGCCGACCTTCCCGGTTCGATCGAGCATGGCGACCTGGCCGTTCGCGAGGACGGGCAGGATGGGCGATTGCTGCCCACTGCCATATTCGCGCGCTGGTCCAATCCCGGCTAAGGGACGCCATGGCTGATTCGCTTACACTTCAGATCGATGACTTCGAGGTCGATGTCCTGACGGGTATCTATTCGGAGGAGACCGGCAAGCCGCAGCCGCTGCGTTTCTCGATCATGGTGCAGATGAAGCCGGCCGATCGCTACACGCCGGACACGCCGCTCAGCGAAAGCAAGAACTACATGGACCTCAAGTTCGCGGCGTCCGAAGCGCTGCCGTCGGGGGTTCACTTCAAGCTCATCGAGGCGGTTGCCGATCACGTTTGCGAGACCCTGTTCCTGCAGGATGCGCGCGTGGAGGCGGTGACGGTCAAGATCGTCAAGCTCGCGATCAGCGAGGCCGGCGAGAAGATCGGCATGACCCTGCACCGGGAGCGGCGCTGAGGTGCAGGACGTGCTGCGTGTCGGACCGCTCCCGGAGGAGCCGCTTGCCGCAGCAGCCGATTTCCATGCCCGGCTGCTGCCCGGGATCGAAGCGGCGCTGCGCGGCGGGGCCGATCCGCTGACCATTGTCTTCCTGCCTGCCGGCCACGCACATCGCGGTTGGCGGCTCGCCGCGATCCAGTCGCTCGCCCGCACTTTCGCGCCTTCGCGGGTCAATGCGGTAGAGAGCGACGGAGAGGCGGAGATCGCCGCCGCGCTCGACTGGCTGGGGGATGCGGCAGGCGTTACCGGGCAAATCTTGACACTGGATGGTACTGGCGCGGGTCCGGTGTTATAACCCTTCACAATGACAAAGCTCGCGCCTCTTGTTGACCAGTTCCAGCGGCGGATAACCTATCTTCGCATGTCGATGACCGACCGCTGCGATTTGCGCTGCGCCTATTGCATGCCCGAGCGAATGACTTTCCTGCCGCGCAAGGACGTCCTCAGTCTCGAGGAACTGCACGATCTCGCTCTCGGCTTCATCGACCGGGGCATTACCAAGCTGCGCCTCACCGGGGGCGAGCCGCTGGTGAGGCGCGACATGATGGAACTCGTTCATGCACTCGGCCGCAAGATCGGGGACGGGCTCGAGGAATTGACCCTCACTACCAATGGAACCCGTCTCTCCGAGTTTGCCGACGATCTTTTCGCATTCGGTGTGCGGCGCATCAACGTCTCGCTCGACACGCTCGACCGTGAGACTTTCACCAGGCTCGCGCGCCGCGATTCGCTGCCGCAGGTGCTCGAAGGGCTGGCAGCGGCGAAGGCCGCGGGCCTCAAGGTCAAGCTCAACACGGTCGCGCTCAAGGGCGTGAACGAGGATCACATCGCCGATGTCGTCGCATGGGCACACGGCCAGGGCTTCGATGCCACGCTGATCGAGGTGATGCCGCTGGGCGAGGTCGAGGAAGACCGCTTCGACCACTACCTGCCGCTCGTCGCCGTGCGCGATTCGCTGGAGAAGCGCTGGTCGCTCAGTCCCAGCGATCACCGCAGCGGGGGCCCGGCGCGCTATTTCGACGTTGCCGAGACCGGCGGAAGGCTGGGCCTGATCACGCCGCTCACCAACAATTTCTGCGACGGGTGCAACCGGATCCGCGTTACCGCGACCGGCCAGCTCTATGCCTGCCTCGGTGGCAACGAGCGGGTCGACCTGCGCGCGGCACTGCGCAGCGAAGACCCTGAGGCGGCGCTGTCCGAAGCGCTCGACGTGGCGATGCGGATCAAGCCCGCTCGCCATCATTTCGTAATTGAGGAACCAGGCGCGGCCCCGGCACTTTCCCGTCATATGTCCATGACAGGAGGCTGACTTCGATGTCGCTCAATCTCGTTTTCCTCGGCCGGCTTGAGGATGTAGCCGGTCGCGGAAAGCTTTCTGTGCCGGTGATGCCCTGTATCGATGCCGTGATCGATTCGCTCGATCCGCAACTGGGCCAGGCGCTGAAGGCGCCCAGGGTGAAGCTCGCGGTCAACGGGATCCTGGTGCAGGATACCGATGCGCCAGTCCTCAAGGATGGCGATGAGATCGCTTTCCTGCCGCCGGTATCGGGCGGCTGAAGCAATGGGCTGCGAGAATCGTTCGGACGTTCGCCTGCTGGCCTCGCCCTTCGCTGCGGCGGAGGAGATCGCTGCGTTCGCAGGGCGCCATCCCGAATCGGGCGGCGTCGTCAGTTTCATCGGCCAGGTGCGCGATGGCGACGGCGTCGAGGCGCTTGAATTGCAGCATTACGATCCGCTGACCCTGCCGGCGATGGAGAAGCTTGCCGAACGCGTGCATCGGCGCTGGGAACTCGACGGTCTGCTGATCGTCCACCGCAGCGGCGTCATGGCGCCGGGCGATCCGATCGTGCTGGTCGGTGCCGCTTCCCGTCATCGCCGCGATGCCTTCGCCGCGGCCGACTACGCGATGGATCACCTCAAGAGCGAATCGTGGTTCTGGAAGCGTGAAAAGCGCGGCAGCGAATGGCATTGGATCGAGCCGCGCGAGCAGGACTTCGAAGATATCGCCCGCTGGGGCTGACGGGAGCGCGCGGCTGGAAAAGGCCCTTCGCGAAAAAAGTTTCACGCCGCTTTCGCGAATTGACCGCCGTCAAACAAATCGCCTGCCTGCCGAAGCATGGTCGCCTCCAAGAAGGAGATCAGCACCATGTCGCAGCGTTTGTCCCATGAACAACTCCAGCAACTTGCCCGAATCACCGACGCGCCGGCGCGCACCAGGGTGGAGCGCAATTTCGGTCTGCCGACCGGGCTCTATGTTGCGACAGTGGCGCTCTATCTCGGCTTCATCGGGGTCATGGCCAGCTTGTTCCTCAATCCGGAACTCGCCATCCCGATGGTCATCTTTGCCGGCTTCGTGGTCTTTGCCTTCGGCCTTGCCGGCTACTGGGCGAAGATGAAGCCCGACAATGATACCGCACCGCTGACATGGGGGCAGTTCGGCAGTCGCGGTATCGATACTCTGAGCGGAAGGCTGACCGCAAGCGAGGCGGCGATACAGGTCCTCATGCTGCCCGTGCTGATCCTGGGCTGGGGCCTGGCCGTTGCGGTCATCGTGGCCATCACCTGAGCCGGGGGGCTTTCAGGTTCCATCTTCGGATGGTCGTTCGGAGACCCCTCCCTCGCAAGAGGGAGGGGTTTTCGCATGTCCGGGAAGCTGCTTCAGCTGCGCAGGCGCGCGGCGAGGCTTTCGATCACGCCGTCCTGACGCGCGACGATGTCGCTGACCTGGGTGCGGGACTTCTCGATGGCCTGGGCGCTGGGCGAGGGTTCGAGCGGGGCGGCATCGCGCGCCTCGGCATAGAGCGTGTCAAGTTCGGCGAGCGGGGCCACGGTCGCCCCGCGGCGCGATTCGAGGGCGGCGAGGGCGATCTGCGCCGTGGCCCAGCTGTCGCTGGTGACGGCCGCGCCGGCGGCGCCAGCAACGGCGCGCTCGGCAGGGCCCTGCTGCTCCTTGAACTGCGCGTCGGTCTGTTGCGCGGCGGCGACCAGCCCGTCGAGCCGGGTGACAAGGTCTGCGCTGGCCGGGGGCAGGGCGGGCTCCTCGGGCGTCTGCTCGCCGGCGATCGGCGTGGCGGAGCCGCCGATTCGCTCGACGTCGCGCTGGGCGAGCGAGGGATAGCCGCTGGTGGTGGAACAGGCCGCCAGCACGGCGGGCAGGGCGGCGGACAGGAACAGGCGTTCAGTTGCGCGGATCATGGCCCTGCCATAGCACGGGATGGCCCCCGCGCGAGGGGGGAAACGCGAGGTCGTCGGTGCAGGGCAATTGCCTTCAATCGCCAGACTCTGGTTGACACGACTCAGGCCTTGGACTAACGGCACGCACTCTTTCCGGCCCCCGCATCAGGTGGGGTGTCCGGCGCGTCGCCCGCAAGGCTCCACGGTTCTTCCTGGACCAGAGCGGCCGGGGCAAGGTTGTTTCGGCTCGTTTTCGGGCAATTTGAGATTAGGTAAGGGCACCATGTTCGCAGTTGTGCGCACGGGCGGCAAGCAATACCGGGTTGCCGCCGGAGACAAGATCGCGGTCGAAAAGCTGGCTGGTGAAGCCGGTGAGACCATTACCCTGGGCGACGTTCTGCTCGCAGGCAAGGACGGCGAAGTTGCTGACGCCTCGAAGATCAAGGTTTCGGCCGAGATCATCGCTCAGGCCAAGAGCGAGAAGGTCATGGTGTTCAAGAAGCGCCGTCGTCACAACTACCGTCGCAAGAACGGCCACCGCCAGCAGATGACCCTGCTGCGCATCGTGTCGGTCGGCTGAGCCCAGACTTCGGAAGGAACTGAGCAATGGCACATAAGAAAGCAGGCGGCTCGTCGCGTAACGGTCGCGACTCAGCAGGTCGCCGCCTCGGCGTGAAGAAGTTCGGCGGTCAGGAAGTGATCGGCGGCAACATCATCGTGCGTCAGCGCGGCACCCGCGTGTACCCGGGCGTGAACGTAGGCATGGGCAAGGATCACACCCTGTTCGCCACCGCCGAAGGTCGCGTGCGCTTCCACGACGGCAAGCAGGGCCGCAAATACGTCTCCGTAGACGTAATGGCTGAAGCCGCCGAATAATCGGATGGTCTTGCAAAGGGCCATCCTGACGGGATGGCCCCCGCCGGACTGCACAAGTCCGGCAGAATGAGGGAGAGGGCCCCTGCCCGTCTCCCTCTTTTCGTATCTCCCTCTCCCGTTGCCCGTATCGAGCCGATGCGGATGCATTTTCCGCAATTGTCCAATCCGCGGCGGCATCCTTGTGCTTGAGGACTCGGGCGTAACGTCAATGTCACGTGCCTGCGCTATGCGGGCCCGGGACTGATGAGTGGAGACCGAAGTGTTCATTCGCAGCGATAGGCTGTTCCTGCGCCCGGCCTGGCCGGAAGACCTGCAGGAGCTGGAAACATTGATCGCGCACGACAGCGCTGCATGCAATCTTGCCAGCACGTGCTGGCCGTGCGCCCACGACGATGCCCTGCGCTTCGTCACGCATGAGCAGGCTCACGCCCTGCCGCAGTTCGTCATCACCGTTCCCGGTGCCGACGGTGCCCTGATTGTTGGCTGCGTCGGCCTCGCCCGCCGCGACGACGATGTGGAGCTGTATTACTGGATTGCACGCGAGCAGCGTGGCCGGGGCTATGCCCGCGAAGCCGTGAAGGCGGTTGTGGAACTGGCATGGTCGCTTGGCCATGCGCGAATCGTCGCCAACCATTTCGTCGACAGTCCGGCTTCGGGCCGTGTCCTGCACGGTGCGGGTTTCCGGCGAACCGGACGCGTTGCCGAGCGTTACAGCGCTGTGCACAAGCGGGTTTTCCCGGCCCGGGAATATGTCCTGGCCCCGGCAGGCTCGGGCGGCTTTGACGATGAAATGAATGGCTTGGCGGCAAACGAAGACCAAAAGTGTGCCGCCTGACGGGTCTTGCGCGGCCGCGTCCCGCTCCGGGGCGCGGTTCCCGCAAGATTTTTGCTGAAATTCCGGCTGGAATGTTGGATAAGGGGATGCCCTGAGGCAGATTGCCATAATTTCTTAATGTGGCGCGGTCAGGGTTAAAAAGGGAGAGAGTTCGGCCTGAACCCGATTGGGCGTACCGCTGCGTGCCAATCAGGAAAAGCTGAAATCACGGGACATATAATTACGGAGAACCGTGAAATGTTCGTCCGCACGGAGAGACTGTTTTTAAGACCCGGTTGGCCTGAAGACCTTGAGGATCTGCTCGAGGTGTTCGAGGATGACGATGTCCAGCCGGACGCCTACTTCGCGCCTTTGCCGCGCACGGCCGGAGAAGTGCGCGAGTTTCTCGAGCGCCCTCGCGATCCGCGCTTGCCCCATTTCGTCATGTACCTGCGATCCGCCAGGGGTGCGGAACTGGTAGGCGGAATCGGCTTTGCCCGCGAAGGCGACCGCATCGAGATGGGCTATTGGATCGTCCCGCGCTTCCGCGGCCGCGGCTATGCGGCAGAAGCAGTGCGTGCAGTCCTGAACCAGGCCCGCACGCTTGGCTATCGCAAGGTTTACGCGAATCACTTCGTGGACAACAGCGCGCCGGCCAAGGCACTCGAATCTGCCGGATTCCACGATACCGGACGGGTCCATTCGCTCTACCGCGCCGGGTTGGGCATGGAAACCACCGCGCGGATCTACGTGGCAGAACTCGAACGCCGCACGAGCCCGTGCGTCCAACCGACCCTGGTGTCACTCTGAAGCGAGGGGCCTGCGGCGACTGACAGTTGCCGCGCGCAGGGTCATGCCTCGAGCTTGAGCCAGCCCGGCCAGCGGGCGGCCGCGATGCTGTCCGTCCTTGCATGGTCCACGGCAAGGCCGAGGTCGGGATAGGCGATCCGCTGCCGCTTCTCGTCCGATTCGGCCAGAGGCAGCACGATCAGGCGGCGATTGACCTTCTGGCGCCAGTTCATGCGCGCGGTGTTTTCCTGACCGACGTAACAGCCCTTCGCGAAACTCACGCCGTGCAGCTCGGCGGCGTTGCATTCCAGCCAGAGCGTCGTGCCATCGCCCAGTTCCGCCCGGCCTTCCGTCACCCCGAAACGCAGGCGGTGCGCGCGCCACGCTTCGTCGGCGCTTTCCAGCTCATGCTCGTCGGTCGTGTCGATGGAGGAAATCCAGCGCTCGCCCAGCGCCGCCAGGCGCGGGTCGGGGGCGGCGCCGTCGCCCACATGGGGGCGCCAGTGTACGGCCAGCTTCTCGTCGCGGGCAATGTCGATGGCGCGGCGCAGCCGATACATCGAGAGGCGCCTGGCCAGGGCATCGGCGAATTCCGCCTCGCAATCGATCAGCAGGTCCTTGCCCGAGGGCCAGACGATGAAATCGAACAGGACCTTGCCCTGCGGAGAGAGCAGGCCCGCCCACACCGGGAGCTTGCCCTTGATATCGGAAGTGACGAGGCCCTGAAGGAAATCGGCGACATCTTCGCCTGAATTTTCGCGGGGGGAGAGCCGCAGCACGGCGCGCTCGAATAGACGTGTCGCTGACATGCCCCCCAAGATGAGTATTTCTGCGAAGTCGGCAAGGGCTTGCAGGCATTTTTACACGCCCGGGGAAAGCCTCTCGCGGACCTCGTCGAGGACCCAGAGCGCAGCGGGGCCGGGCGGGCAGTCCTTGCGCCACAAGGCGACCAGCGAATAGTCGAGCGGGGGGCGCTCCGGCAGGTGCAGTTCGACAAGCGCGCCGCTTTCGAGGTCGGCCGTCACGGCATGGCGGGGCATCGAGCCCCAGCCGATCCCTTCCTTGAGCAGCACGTGCTTGGCTCCGAGATCGGCAAGCCGCCAGGTGCGGGGGCTGAACACGGAAAAATCGCGCCCCGCGGTCAGCGGTGAGCGGTCGGTGAGGACGAGTTGCAGGTGTTTGCGCGATTCGCCCGGTGCGATCGCCTCTGCACGGGCGAGGGGATGGGAAGGCGCGGCAACCGGGACCATTTCCACCGAGCCCACGGTTTCGCGTTGCAGTTCCGGCAGGTCCTGGATGTCCGGTCCGGCGATGGCGAGGGTTGCCTTGCCATCGAGAATGAGGCTTGCGACCGCGCCCAGCGCCTCGACATGCAGGCGCAGGGGCACACTCGGGAACATTACCTGGAAGGCGCCAAGCAACGAGGCGAGGACGGGGCCGGGAACCATGACATCGACTGCCAGCGAAAGTTCCGGTTCCAGCCCCTGGCGCAGGCTTCGCACTTTGGCGAGGAGGGCATCGACGTCGTCGGAAATGGCGATGGCCTCGGTCAACAGCGCCTTGCCGGCTTCTGTCAACTGCGGCTTGCGCGATCCCTCGCGGTCGAACAGCGTCACGTCGAGTTGGCTTTCGAGTTGCGAGATGGCGTAGCTGACCACCGAGATGGCCCGGCCGAGCTTCTTTGCGGCGCGGTTGAAGCTGCCTTCGTCGACCACGGCAAGGAAGCAGCGCAAGTGATCGAGGCTGGGCGGGGCGATATCGGGCATGGAACCTCTTTCGTTCGACTTTTTCGAACATTTCAGTCGATTTTATCACAATTATCCGAGATGCCTGCAAGGCCTATCTGAGGCGCGAACACTGGCCGGACCTGCAAGTGCAGCGGCCGTCAACGCCTTCAGAGAAAGGAGTGCAAGCGATGATTGAACTCCGCCCCTTCGACACGATCGGGGCCGCCAACCATGGCTGGCTCGATGCGCATCATCACTTCTCCTTTGCCGACTATCACGATCCGGCGCGGACCAACTGGGGCCGTCTCAGGGTCTGGAACGACGATACCATCGCTCCCCGGTCCGGGTTTCCGCCGCATCCGCATCGCGACATGGAAATCGTCACTTATGTCCGCACCGGAGCGATCACCCACCAGGACAGCCTCGGCAACAAGGGCCGCACCGGCGCCGGCGACGTCCAGGTGATGAGCGCGGGTTCGGGCATCGTCCATTCCGAGTTCAATCTCGAGGACGAGGATACGACCGTGTTCCAGATCTGGATCCTGCCCGACGAGCGTGGCGGAGATCCGGACTGGGGCGCACGTCCCTTCCCCAAGGACGACCGCGCCGGCCGCTTCGTCACGCTCGCCAGCGGCAAGGCCGGCGACGAGGACGCGCTGCCGATCCGCGCCGATGCCCGCGTGCTGGGCGCGACGGTGAAGGCAGGCGACAGCGTGACTTACGCGACGGCCGCGGGCCGCCATGCCTATCTCGTGCCCGCTACCGGCCGCATCCGCGTCGGCGATGTCGAGGCGAATGCCCGCGACGGGGTTGCCGTGACCGGAATCGATACCATTACCGTAACTGCACTCGAGGATGCCGAACTGGTTCTCGTCGATGCAGCCTGAAGCCTCCCACTCTCCCAACAAATTCCATTTGAAGGATCAAGACATGACCGGACGCATTGCCCATCCGAAGATCGAAAAGCTGATTGTCGAGCGCTGGTCCCCCCGCGCGTTCGACGGCAGCGAGATTCCGCAGGAAGACCTCGATGTAATCCTCGAAGCTGCCGGCTGGGCTCCCTCGGCCTACAACGTGCAGCCCTGGACCTTCCTCTATGCCCGCAAGGGCGACGCCAACTGGGACCTGCTGCTCTCGCAGCTCGTCGAATTCAACCAGGGCTGGGCGAAGGAAGCCTCGGCGCTCGTCTTCGTCGTTTCCGACAAGTACATGCGCTCGGACAAGGGCAACTCCGACAACCACAGCCACAGCTTCGACGCAGGCGCTGCCTGGGCCCTGGCCGCCATCCAGGCACAGGCCATGGGCTATCACACCCACGGCATGACCGGCATCAAGTTCGGCGAGGCTGAAGCCGCGCTGGGCATCCCCGAGGATCACCGCCTCGAAGCCGCATTCGTCATCGGCCGCAAGGGCCCGAAGGAAGCACTGCCCGAGTTCCTGCAGGAGCGCGAAGTCGCGGTCGGCCGCAAGCCGGTTTCCGAGATCGTTCGCGCCGGCAAGTTCGCCTGATCCTCAGGCGCTGACCCTACCCCTCAGAGGCGTTCCGACCCTTCCCCTCCCCCACATCGGAACGCTTCGACCGACCCGGTCTGCCTCGCGGCAGGCCGGGTCTTTTTCGTGGGATGGCGACGGACGGCGGCGTCTTGACGAAGGGTCAAAGTCTCAGCTGGGCATACCAAAGAAGATCTCGCTGGCCGCCTTGGGGCGCAGCGGGCACAGGGCGCACCATGCTTGGATGGCTCCGAAACCTTGCCGCGCCGGTACCGCAGGCGGCGGTCGGTCACCTTGGCTGGCTGCGCGGCGCGCTGGGGGCGGCGCTGGCGATTGCGCTGGCCGCCGGGCTGACGGCCATGCTGCTGGGTGTCAGCGCACTTCCCCTGCCGCTGCCGCTGCTCGTCGCGCCGCTCGGGGCTTCGGCGGTGCTTGTCTTCTGCGTTCCGGCCAGCCCGCTGGCACAGCCGTGGCCGGTGATCGGCGGCGACCTGGTTTCCGCTGCGGTAGGACTGGCCGTTGGCCATGCGGTCGGCGTACCATGGCTGGCCGCGAGCATCGCACTGGGCATCGCGATCGCGCTGATGTCGCTGCTGCGCTGCCTGCATCCGCCGGGCGGTGCCTGCGCGCTTCTTTATGCGCTGGGCGCGGCAGGCGCAGAGCATTGGCAATGGGCCTGGATCGGCTCCATCGCCGCCAATGTCGCGGCGCTGGCGGCGACCGGATGGCTCTACAACAATATGACCGGGCATCCCTGGCCGCACGTTCCGGTGCGCGTCCCGCCGCCGCTTGCGCCCGCCTATACCCGCGACGACATCGAAACGGTCCTGGCCGACTGGAACGAGGTGCTCGACGTCGACATCGACGATCTCGATGCGTTCTGCCAGGCGCTCCTGCGCAAGGGGCGGGGCGGCTAGGCGTCAATCGCCTGCTCATCCTTGCGCACGCGGCCCGGGACGCCTAGTTCCCGGCTGTGGGCCGAACCGGTGCTTGCGCCGGAATCGACCCGAGCCCGTCCATGTCACCAGTAAAGAGGCCCCCATGACCGCCAGCGCACCCGAACTCGTCCTTTCAGGCGGCACGGTCCACACGCCCAACGGCTCCGGCGTCGCCGACGTCGCGGTGCGCGACGGCAAGATCGTCGGCGTGGGCAGCTATCCCGATGCCGAGCGGCGGATCGACTGCACCGGGCTCGATGTGCTGCCCGGCGTGATCGACAGCCAGGTCCACTTCCGCGAGCCGGGCCTCGAGCACAAGGAAGACCTCGAGAGCGGCAGCCGCGCCGCTGTGATGGGCGGCATTACCGCCGTCTTCGAGATGCCCAACACCTCGCCCAACACCGACAGCGTGATGCGCGTGCACGACAAGCTCGATCGCGCCCGTCACCGCATGTACTGCGACCACGCCTTCTACGTCGGCGCAACGGCGGAAAATGCCGAGGAATTGGGCGAGCTGGAGCGCATACCGGGCACGGCCGGCGTCAAGATCTTCATGGGCGCCTCGACCGGCAGCCTGCTCGTCGCCGAGGATGAGCAGCTTGCCCGCGTGCTGGCCCACGGCCGCCGCCGCGTAGCCATCCATGCCGAGGACGAGGAGCGCATGAACGCGCGCAAGCACTTGCGCGTCGAGGGCGATCCCTCCAGCCACCCGGTGTGGCGCGACGACGAGAGCGCGATGCTGGCGACGAAGCGCATCCTGCGCTTGGCGCGCGAAGCGAAGCGTCCGATTCACATCCTGCACGTCACCACCCCGGCCGAACTGGAGCTGATCGCCCAGCACCGCGATGTGGCGACTTGCGAAGTGACGCCGCAGCACCTCACGCTGGCGGCCGAGGACGCCTACCCGCGCCTGGGCTCCTATGCCCAGATGAACCCGCCGATCCGCTCTTCCGAACATGTCGCGGGCCTGTGGCACTGGTTGCGCCAGGGCGTGCCCGACGTCATCGGTTCGGATCACGCGCCGCACACCAAGGAAGAAAAGGCGAAGACTTATCCGAACAGCCCCTCGGGGATGCCCGGCGTGCAGACCCTGCTGCCGCTGATGCTGGATCATGTCGCCAAGGGCAACATGACGCTGGAGCGCCTGATCGACATGACTTCCAGCGGGGTGCAGCGGGTCTTCGGGCTCGTCGGCAAGGGCCGTATCGCCACCGGCTATGACGCCGACTTCACCGTGGTCGACCGCAAGGGCACTTTCACGATCAGCGAGGACTGGGTGGAAAGCCGCTGCGGCTGGTCGCCCTTCACCGGGATGGAACTGCAGGGCCGAGTCGTCGGCACGATCATCCGCGGCCATTCGGCAATGTGGGAAGGCCAGCTTGCCAATGCCGCCCGCGGCGAAGCGCTGCGCTTCGCCGGCGCGCTCTGATCGATCGGTGAAAGCGCGCGGCGGCGGTCAGGCCGGCGCGCGCTTCGACAGCAGGTCCCAGCAGAACGCCGCGATGGCGGCCCAGATCAGCACGAAGCAGGCCATCTGCACGGGCTTGAGCGGTTCGTGGAAAACGAACAGGCCGATCAGGAACAGGCCGGTCGGCGTCACGAACTGGATGAAGCCGAGCGTCGAGAAATCCAGCCGCCGCGCCGCCGAGGCGAACAGCAGCAGCGGTGTGCCGGTCAGGATTCCCGCCAGTGGCAGCAGCAGGTTGAGCTTGAGCGACGTGCCCATGGCCAGCCCCTCGGGCGTCAACGCCTGCCATGCCAACAGGCCGAGCGCGGGCGGCAGCAGCACCAGCGTCTCGATGGTCAGGCCGGGCAGGGCGTCCACCGGGGCCAGCTTGCGGGTCAGGCCATAGCCGCAGAAGCTCATGGCCAGCACGAGGCTGATCCACAAGGTATCCAGCGCCCCCAGCGAGAGGATGGCGACGCCGCAGGTAGCCAGGATCACCGCCACCCACTGCAGGCGTGACAGCTTCTCGCGCAGGAACAGCGTTCCGGCCAGCACGTTGAGCAGCGGGTTGATATAGTATCCAAGGCTGGCGGCGAGCACATGGCCGTGGAGTACGGATATGACGTAAACCAGCCAGTTGGTCCCGATCAGCAGCCCGCTCACGGTCAGCGCGCCGAGGATCCGGGGTTGCCTCAGTGCATCGTGAAGCTGCTTGCCCTGGCGCAGCAGCACCGTCACCACCACGCAGAAGGGCAGGGTGAACAGCAGGCGCCAGGCGACCACCTCGAAGGGGGACACCGCCTTGAGCAGCGCGAAGTACAGCGGGAAGAGGCACCAGATGCCATAAGCGGCGAACGCCTGGGGCAAGCCGCCGGTACGGGGCGCGGGCGGAACAGTGGAAACGGTCATCGCGGGGGAACTCGGTTGGGGGGCAGCGCTGCATAAATGCCGGAAATGCGCGCAGCAAGCGGTTCGTCGCGGCCAGGACCTCGGCTCGTCGATATTACCAAATCTGACAGCCGTGTTGCAGCCCGTTCAGGTTCAATACTCTAAAGATGAATGCGTACCGCGGATCGCGCCTCCCAACACGGCCCCTCCGCCATCGCAGGAGAAACGACATGAACGCATTCATCAAGGCAACCGCCCTCGCTGCCGCGACCGCCAGCCTCGCCACCGCTGTCCCGGCCATGGCCGCGCCCAGCTATGCGCCGAGTTCGGCCTCGGACTTCCGCGCGCCCGGTGAGCAGACTTACGAGCACAGCCGCCGCTACTCGCGCGAGGATTATCGTCGCGGCTACCGCGGCGACTACCGCAGCTATCGCAACTACGGCGAGCCGGTCTATCGCAACACCCGCGTGTGGCGCGGCGACAATGGCCGCTACTACTGCCGCAAGCAGAACGGCACCACCGGCCTGCTGATCGGCGGCGCGGCAGGCGCGCTGCTCGGCCGGGAAGTCGACGGCGGTTACGACCGCACCGCCGGCACCCTGATCGGCGGCGTCGTGGGCGCCCTGATCGGCCGGGAAGTCGACCGTGGCGGCAACCGCTGCCGCTGATAGCGCCGCCCCCTGCCGATTGAGACACCCCGCGCGGACGGCGACGCGCGGGGGAACCGTCCGGTCTTGTGCTTCACGTTCTGCCGGGCGGGAGGGCGCCTGCGGCTTGTCCGCGGGCGCCCTCGAAGTTTGCGTCCTAAACACTTGGCCAGCGACCCTTCCCGGAATGGGACGCCGCCGCGATTGGCGGGGCCCAAGCCTCGTTTTTCCTTCCTTTTCACCGTATTGAACGGCCAAAGACGGCGACTTGGCGCGATGCCCGGGCGCTGGCATCCTGTCCGCTTGCGGCAAGGAAGGAACAAGAAGATGAAGAACTCCGCCCGTTTCATGGTGTTGGGCCTTGCAGGTTCGCTGCTGCTTGCCGGTTGCAATTCGGACAAGAAGCAGCCCGAGGGCGCCGAAACCGATCCGGCCATGAGCGGCGCGCTGGGCGACCAGATCATGGTCGATCCGGAGATGACCGGGCAGGATGGCGCGGCGCTGGGCGCGAACGGCGGCCAGATCACGCTTCCGCCTGCAGAACGCTCGCCCGAAGCGATCGCGGCAGCCAAGGCCGATGCGGCGGACGTCGCCGGCGGCAAGCTGACCGACATTCCGCAGCCGACCAAGGGCAGCGCCGCAGCGCTCACCGAAACCGCGGCAACCGCGGCTCAAGTGGCCGCCGCTGCCAGGACCGCGCACACCGATTGCGCGGCCAAGGTGCAGTACTCGAACACCTGGGCGGCCCGCCTCCCTGCCGAGATCCCGGTCTATCCGCGCGGCGCGGTGCAGGAAGCGGCCGGCACCGACAGCGACGGCTGCGCCTTGCGCGTGGTCAACTACGCGACGCCGGTATCGCCCGAGGATGTGGTGAGCTTCTACTACACGATGGCCAACAAGGCCGGCTACGGCGCGCAATACCGTCTCGACGGCGACGATCACGTCGTCGGCGGGCGCAAGGGCGGCAAGGCCTATGTCGTCTATGCCCGCAAGTTGGGCTCGGGCGTGACCGAGGTCGATCTCGTTACCAGCGGGAAGTAAGCGCCAGGGGCGAGGGCTCCGCCTTTACTTCAGTCCGACGCCGATCATCGCGCGCGGTTGTTCCATTTCGCCCGAGGCGACCGGATAGGCGCAGTAGTCGGCCGCGTAGTAGCCGCTCGGGCGATGGTTGCCGGACAGGCCGATGCCGCCCATCGGCGCGGCGTGGGACGGGCCCGTGGTCGGGCGGTTCCAGTTGACGATACCAGCGCGCACGTTGGCCCAGAAGCGGTTGTATTCCTGCGGCGTGCCGCCCACCAGCGATGCGGCAAGGCCGAAGCGGGTCCTGTTCGCCTCGGCAATCGCGCCGTCGAAATCGCTCACCTTGATGACCTGGAGGATCGGGCCGAACAGTTCGACGTCGGGGCGGTCGGCCATCGCCGTCGTGTCGATGATCGCCGGGCTCAGGAAGGGCAGGGTTTCGTCCGGGCGCACGAGGTGCTTGATCGCCCGTCCGCCGTTGCTCAGCAGGTAGAGGAAACTCTCGGTCAGGCCGTCGGCCGCGGCATTGTCGATCACCGGGCCCATGAAGGGGGCCGGATCGTCGAACGGTGCACCGACGATCAGGCGGTCGGCGAGGGCCTTCACTTCGGCCATCAGCGCATCATAGATCGTATCGCGCACGATCAGGCGCCGCGCCGCGGTGCAGCGCTGTCCGGCGGTGGCGAAGGCGGATTGCACGACGATCGCGGCGGCGTCGGTCAGCTTGGGCGTATCCCAGACCACGATCGGGTTGTTGCCGCCCATTTCCAGCGCCACGACCTTGTCGGGCCGGGTGGCGAGCCTGCGGTTGATGGCAAGGCCGGTGTTGGCCGAGCCGGTGAACAGGATGCCGTCGACCCCTTCATGCGCAACGAAGGCCTGGCCTTCTTCCGGGCCGCCCACGGCAAGCTGCACGACCGAAGAGGACATGCCGGCGCGGTGGAAGCAGCGGATCAGGATCTCGCCCGAGGCCGGGGCCTTCTCGCTCGGCTTGAAGATAACGACGTTGCCCGCGATCAGCGCCGGGACGATGTGGGCGCCCGGCAGGTGGGCCGGGTAGTTGTAGGGGCCGAGCACGACAAGCACGCCATGCGGCTTGTGGCGTACCGCCATCGTCCCCTGCAACGCACTGTCCAGTTTGCGCTGCGAAGTGCGTTCGGCATAGGAGCGGATCGAGACTTCGACCTTGTTGATCACGCTCTCGACTTCGGCGTTGGCTTCCCACAGGGGCTTGCCGACTTCGCGGGCGATGGTGCGCGCCAGCGTATCGGCTTCCTTGCGCACCTCGTTGGCGAAGCGGCGGACCAGTTCCATGCGGTTGGCCAGCGGCTGCGCGGCCCAGCCGGGCCATGCCTGCCGGGCGCGGGTGACGACTTCGTCGATCTCGCAGGGCTTGCCGCGCCAGATCTCGGCCCCGGTAGCCGGCTCGAAGGAGATGATGTCCGCCTTGCTCACGTCGGTACCCGGTCTCCGCTCACTTGAAAGTGCAGCTTCTTGTGTCGCTTGCGCGGTCATTACGACAATAGATCCGTTATCCAAGATAAATCGAAGTTCCGCTGCACCTTACACTCGCTTTCCTACCGGGGTGCTAACGAGGGGTTGTTAATCATCGTGTCCGGCGGGAATCGGAGGCGTGCCGAGCTGGCGGCCCAACTCCCGGATTTCTTCTATTCTGGCGTGAAGCGGGCCCCAGTCGTCGTCCCTGTCGATGTGCGACCAGATGCGCTCGACTTCGTCGATCAGTGTGCTGGGCGGCGTCCCGCGGGCCCAGAACGGATCGTCGGTGCCCGCAGCCGGCGTATATCCCGAGAGGATCCGGCCGAAGTCGCTGTCGTCCGCGGCGCGGCCGCCGCGATGGTCGTAGAACAGCTGTTCGGGCGGCAGGCCGGTTTCGACCATGCGGTTCTCGGCGGCCTGGATTAGTCGGGTATCCGCTTCCAGCCCTTGCGGTTCGACGCCCAGGCGCCAGGCGAAACGGCGGGCCATCGCTTCCTGGTAGAGCGGCGCGAAGCGATTGAGCGCGGCAACCAGCGGTTCGGTTTCCGCCAGCATCCGCAGCGCCACGGCCAGCTGGCCGCAGTTCCACAGCACCGCCTCGGGCTGGCGGCCGAAGGCGTAGAGCCCGCCCTGGTCGAAGTAGGCGGCGGTAAAGCGCGGGTTCCACTGCGGCAGCCAGCGCCACGGGCCGTAGTCGAAGCTCTCGCCCGAAATGTTCATGTTGTCGGTGTTGAGCACGCCGTGGACGAAGCCTGCGACCATCCATGCAGCGGCGGTGTCGGCCAGCCGTTCGACCACCTGGTGCATCAGGATAACCGCGGGCTCGTCGCGCCCGGGCGCATCTTCGGGCGGATTGCTGCCGGGGTATGTCTCGAGGCAATAGGCGACCAGCGCTTCCATGTGCTCGCGCTCCTCGAAGGCGAGCAGGCGCTGGAAGGTGCCGATGCGGATATGGCCGTGGCTGAGGCGCAGCAGCACGGCCGAGCGGGTGGGCGAAGGCTCGTCGCCGCGCCACAGCGATTCGCCGGTCTCGATCACCGAGAAGGTCTTGGAGGTATAGACGCCCAGCGCCTCGAGCATTTCGGTGGCGAGGATCTCGCGCATCGCGCCTTTCAGCGTCAGGCGGCCGTCGCCGTCGCGGCTGTACGGGGTCTGGCCCGAGCCCTTGGTGCCGAGGTCGAGCAGTCGCCCCTCGCCGTCGCGCATCTGGGCGAATAGGAATCCGCGTCCGTCACCGATGTCGGGGTTGTAATGGCGAAACTGGTGGCCGTGATAGCGCAGCGCCAGCGGCCGGGGGAGGTTGTTGGCCAGCGGCGCGAAGCGTCCGAAATGTTCGATCCACTGTGCATTGTCGAGATCGGCAAGGCCGATGGCGGCGGCCCAGCGGTCGTTGCGGAAGCGCAGCTCGTGCCGCGGGAAGGAGGCGGCGTCCACTTCGTCGCCCAGCCATGAGGATATCTTCCCGATCCGGGGCTCGGGTTTATAGGCACTTGCTTGCGGTTCTGTCTGCATCAGGCGATAGTGGGCGCATGACGCGCGTCGTTCAAGGCGCGCAGGCTTGGAGGACCCCACTAAGGCATGTCGGATTACGAGGATCGGTTCTGGACGAGCCGCGACGGGGTCAAATTGCATTTTCGGGATTACGCGGGGCCGGATGCACCGGAAGGTCCACCGCGGCTGCCGGTCGTGTGTCTGCCCGGCCTGACCCGCAATGCGCGCGATTTCGAGTTGCTGGCGCCGCACATGGCGCGCTCCCGGCGTGTGCTGTGCCCGGAGATGCGCGGGCGCGGCGATAGCGAATATGCAAAGGATTCGGCCAGCTACAATCCGGTCCAGTACGGCGAGGACCTGCTCGTGCTGCTGGAACAGGAAGGTATCGACCGGTTCGTGGCCGTGGGCACTTCGCTGGGCGGCATGATGACCATGGGCCTGGCGCTCTCCATCCCCGATCGAATCGCCGCGGCCGTGCTCAACGATGTTGGCCCGGTGCTGGAGCCGGACGGTCTGCGGCGCATTCTCGATTATGTCGGGCAGGGGCGCAATTTCGCCACCTGGGTACATGCCGCCCGCGCGATCGAGGGTACGCAGGGCGATGCCCATCCCGGCCAGCCGCTCGATTTCTGGATCGGCCGGGCGAAGCGGCTGATGACGCTGGGCAGCAACGGGCGCATCGTCTTCGACTACGACATGAAGATCGCCGAACCGCTGGCGACTATGGACGTCGAAAACCAGCCGGAGCTGTGGCCCGCCTGGGAAGCGCTGGCGGGAAGACCGCTGCTGGTCGTGCGCGGCGCCCTGTCGGACCTGTTCAGCGCGCAGACGCTGAAGGAAATGCTGGTGCGGGTGCCCGAAGCGGAGGCGGTCACGCTTTCAGATGTCGGCCATGCGCCGACGCTGGACGAACCCGAAGCGGTGGCTGCGATCGATCGCCTGCTCGACAGGGCCGATTGAGGGCGCGGGGGGCACATGCTGGATTCGCGGCCCTTGCGGGTGCTTCATCTCCATTCGAGCTTTTCCGCCGGTGGCAAGGAACTGCGCGCGGCGCGCCTGATGAATGCCTTCGGGCCGAAGGTCCTGCACACGGTCGTCTCGGCCCAGCCGGGTGCCTATGGCGCGGCCATTGCCGTCGATCCCTCGCTTTCGGTGACTTATCCGGAAGACTTTCCCAGTCTTCAGGGCAGGCCCCTGCCGCGTCGGCTCCTCGGCATTGCCCGGGCGCTCAGGGATCACGACCTCGTCCTGACCTACAACTGGGGGGCGATGGACGCGGTGCTGGCCCATGCCCTGTTCAGGCGATCTCTCGGCCTGCCGCCGCTGGTCCATCACGAGGACGGCTTCAACGAGGACGAGGCGAATCGGCTCAAGCCCGCGCGCAACTGGTTCCGCCGGGTGGCCCTGACCGGGGCTTCGGCGGTGATCGTGCCTTCGCAGCGGCTGGAGGCGATCGCGCTGGACGCGTGGAAGCAGCCGCGCGGCAAGGTCAGGCTGATCGTCAACGGCATCAACTGCGCGGCCTATGTCGACAAGCCGCGCCCGGACATCCTGCCGGGCCTCGTCAAGCAGCCGGGCGAGAAATGGGTCGGCACGCTGGCCGGGCTGCGCCCGGTCAAGAACCTGCCCCGTCTGGTGCGCGCCTTTGCGCAGATGCCGCAGGACTGGCGGCTGGTCATCCTCGGCGAAGGGCCCGAGCGCGGTGCCATCGCCGCGCAGGCCGAGGCGAGCGGCGTGGGGAATCGGGTGCATCTGCCCGGCTTCGTCGCCGATCCCTCGCACGCGGTGGGGCTGTTCGATCTCTTCGCGCTTTCCTCCGATAGCGAGCAGTTCCCGATATCGGTCGTCGAGGCGATGGCGGCGGGCCTTGCGGTAGCTTCGCCGGCGGTGGGAGATGTCGCATCCATGGTTTCCGAGGAAAACCGGGGACATATCACCAGGCCCGGCGACGAGGCGGAACTGGCCCGCGCGCTGGTCGAACTGGCCTGCGACGCGCAGTTGCGGACCCGCATCGGCATTGCCAACCGCGCCCATGCCAATGCACATTATGACGAAAATACAATGATTTCCCTGTATCGCACGGTCTATGGACAGGCGGTGGGCCGGATGTCCGCGATCTAGGTCCCGCGCTCATTCAGCGGTGCTTCACCACGGGACGTGCAGCGATCATCCCCGTTGAAAAGCCCCAGCCATTCGCTAAACAGCCCGCAACCATCCTGATTTCCGCAGAAAGCGCCCGAAAATTGGCTCTGCCTCCTTCTCAAAACACTCCGTCCAACGACAAGGCCGAACAGCGACTCGCCGCGCAGCAGGATGTATTCCTGCGCGAGGTTGACGATGCCGTGCGCCAGGATCAGCTCGAAAGCTTCTTTGCCCGCTATGGCAAGCCGCTGATTGCGCTGATCGTCATCGCTCTCGCGGCCTTCGGTGGTTACCTCTACTGGGATCACAAGCAGACCCAGCAGCGTGAAGGGAACGCCGAGGCCTTCGTGCAGGCGCTGGACAGCCTGAAGGCGGGCAAGCTCGACGATGCCGATGCCAAGCTCAAGACGCTTGCCGGTGAAGGTTCCGACGGCAGCGCCTCCGCGGCCAAGCTGATGCTGGCGGGGATCGCCCTCGATCAGGGCAAGAAGGACGACGCGCTCAAGCTCTACGCCGAAGTCGCCAGGGACGAAAAGGCGCCGCAGCCGATGCGCGACCTCGCCACGATCCGCGAAGTCGGCGCGAACTTCGATGCGATGAAGCCGCAGGACGTGGTCGATCGCCTCAAGCCCTATGCCGCCCCGGGCAACCCGTGGTTCGGCGTGGCTGGCGAACTTGTCGGGATGGCCTACCTGAAGATGGACAAGAAGGACCAGGCCGGTCCGCTGTTCGGTGCGATCGCTAAGGACGAGGGCGTCAGCGCAGCACTGCGCAGCCGCGCCCGCCAACTGGCGGCGGTGCTGGGCGTCGACGCGCTGGACGACGTTGTTGATGACAAGGGAGAGCCCATCGGCAAGGACGGCGCAAAGACCGCCGCGGATGCCGGGGCGAATGACGAGGATGCCGCCCAGGGGGCCGGCGAATGACCCATTTTCTTGAGGATCTGCGCATGAAGGCAACTGCCCCGAATATCCGACGGTCCAACGCCCGCAAGGTCGTGCCGATGATGGCCCTGGCCCTGGTCATGGGCCTTTCGGGCTGCAAGTTGTTCGGAAGCAAGGAAGGCCCGAAGACCCCGACCGTCGGCGAACGCGTGCCGATCCTCTCGCGGATCGAGAGCGGCGCAAAGGTCGACCCGACGCTTGGCGCGGTCTCGGTGATCCTGCCGCCCGAAACGGTGAATGCCGAATGGGCGCAGGCCGGCGGCACAGCGAGCAAGGCTTACGGCCACCTTTCGCTTTCGGCGACGCCTTCGCGCGTGTGGACCGCCAATGTCGAAGGGTCTTCCCAGCGCCAGCGTCTCGCGGCCTCGCCGGTGATCGGCGACGGACGCCTCTATGTGATGGACACCAGGGGCGTCGTCCACGCCTTCGACGCGCAGAGCGGCGCGCAAGTCTGGACCAAGAGCTTCGCCGTCTCGGGCGACGGCTCCAAGGCGATCTTCGGCGGCGGCGTCAGCTATGACAGCGGCAAGGTCTACATCACCACGGGCCTTGGCGAAGTGGCCGCACTCACCGCGGCTACCGGCGAGCAGCTGTGGACCAAGAAGCCCGCAGGCCCGCTGCGCGGTTCGCCCACCGTCGGCTTCAACTCGGTCTACGTGATGACCCAGGACAACCAGATCATCGCGCTCAATGCGGCCGATGGCGAACTGGCGTGGAACGAATCCGGCTCGCTCTCGCAGGCCGGCGTCTTCGGCGTCGCTGCTCCTGCTGCAGGCCAGGGTACCGTCATCGCTGGTTACTCCTCGGGCGAACTGGTCGCCTATCGCTACGAGAACGGCCGCCAGCTCTGGTCGGACGCGCTTGCACGCACCTCGATCTCGACCGAAGTGGGCAGCCTGACCGACGTCGATGCCGATCCGATCATCGATCGCGGCAGCGTCTACGCGCTGGGTGAGGGCGGACGCATGGCCGCCTACGAACTGGTGACCGGCCAGCGCATCTGGGAACTCAACCTGGCGGGTATCTCGACCCCGGCCGTGGCCGGCGACTGGATCTTCACGCTGGACGATCACGCGGAAATCCTCGCCATCCAGCGCAATACCGGCAAGGTGAAGTGGCTCACCGACCTGAAGCGCTACCGCAAGGCGAAGAAGAAGAAGGGACCGATCTTCTGGGTCGGCCCGGTTCTGGCCGGCAACAAGCTGTGGGTCGCCAATTCCGAAGGTGAAGTCGGCTCGGTCGATCCCGCCAGCGGAGAGTGGACGCCCTTCACCAAGCTGGGCGACGCGGTCTCGCTGGCTCCGGTCGTGGCCAACCAGACGCTCTACATCCTCGACGATTCCGGCCGTATCACCGCCTATCGCTGATGCGGCACGCGGGCGCCCCGACCGGCATTCGCTGCGAATGCCGTTTCGGACGCCTTAACCATTTGCCTTTAGGCAAGCGGGCATGAGCAATGCCCCCACGTTCACCGCCCGCCGGCCGGTCAGCGATGTTTCGGCAGGTGTCGGCCTCGCCGGATTGGCCGCGCTGATCGCCTGGCTGCTGGTCTGCCGCAACTGGGCGGGCATCGCCGATGCCTTCAACCTGGGCGGCCCCCGCGAACCGCTCAGCGGGCCTTACGCGGCAGTCCTGACGCTGTTCGTCACTGGCCTGACGATGACCTTGTGGTCGGTGCTGGTCGACAAGGTCCATCTGCGCCCCAGCACCGGGATGGACTGGCGCAGGCCCCGCCCGCTGGCGCTATCGCTCGACGTCTCGATTACCAAGCTGGCCGGGCTTTGGGCGACCTGGGCGGCGATCGGCACGTTCTACTGCATCGGCCGCTGGTACTGGGACGGGCAGTACCTTTTTGCGATGGAAGTGATCGGCACGGCGGCGGTGCCGCTTTTCGCGCTATCGGTTCCCTATGTGCTCTGGCTCGACCGCTACATGATCGAACCGCGCGACCATTCCTGGCACTTCGGCGCCATGCTGATCGGGCGCGAGGCATGGTCGGCTGAGGAAGTCAGGAAGCATGGCCGCGCGTGGGCGATCAAGGCCTTCTTCGGGGCCTTCATGATCTCGATCCTGCCCGGCGGCTTCGCCCGCATCGTCGAGGCTGATTTCGGCGCCATAGCCCACGATCCGGTGGCGCTCGGCACCATGCTGATCGAAGGGCTGTTCCTTGTCGACGTGCAGATCGGCACGGTCGGCTATCTGTTCACCTTCCGCCCGCTCGATGCGCATATCCGCAGCGGCAACCCGCTGCTGGCCGGCTGGGTCGCCGCGCTGATCTGCTATCCGCCCTTCGTGTGGGGCACGATGGGCCGGGCCGACGTGCTGGGCTATGAGGTCAATACCGGCGGCTGGGCCTACTGGCTGCAGGGCCACGATCTGCTGCTGTGGTGCTGGGCCGCGCTGCTGGTGAGCCTCACCGCAATCTATGCCTGGGCGACTTTTGCCTTCGGCCTGCGCTTTTCCAACCTGACCTATCGCGGGGTTCTGACGGGCGGGCCTTACCGCTTCACGCGCCATCCTGCCTACCTGTCGAAGAACCTGTTCTGGTGGTGCTCGACCCTGCCGTTTCTCGTCACCAGTCACGCGATGAGCGATGTGGTGCGCAACACCGTGTTGCTCGGCGTGGTCAGCACGATCTACTTCTGGCGCGCCAGGACCGAGGAAGCGCACTTGCTGGCCGAGGATGCCAAGTACCGCGAATACCACGCCTGGATGGCCCGGAACGCGCCGATCACGCGCAGCCTTGGCTGGCTTCTCGGCAAGCTGCTCCCGCGTCGGCCGGTGCTGCAGGCAGCGGAGTAAGCGGGCGGACCAGGTTCGGCTCGCCGGCTTTTGTCATTCCGGCTTGATCCGGGACCCCCGCCCGCGCGGAGATGACTACGGGAATTATCCGAGGAGAGAAACGAGGCGAGCTTCCGTTCAGAAGCTCTTCTGCTTGTAGACCTCGCACAGGTTGCCGCCCCATTCGCCGTGGAAGCGTTCGAGCAGGCGCTGGGCCGGAACCTTGCCCGAAGACACGATCTCGGCAAGCGGTTCAAGGTAACCGGTCTCGTTGTCGCCCCCGGCATTGAGCTTGCCGCGCGCGGCAAGGCCGGACCGGGCGATGTCGAGCACTTCGCCGGCAATGTCGCGCAAGGTGCCGCCACTCCCTTTCGCCGATTGAGGAAGCGGAGCGTCGAGGCCGAGCCTGGGGACGGAGCTGCGCAGCACTTCGCGCCCTTCCATGTCCCAGTCCTTCACCAGGTCCCAGGCCGCATCGAGCGCGGTCTGGTCGTAGAGCAGGCCGACCCACAGGGCGGGCAGGGCGCAGATGCGGTTCCACGGTCCGCCGTCGGCGCCGCGCATCTCCAGGAAGGACTTCAGGCGCACTTCGGGGAAGGCGGTGGACAGGTGATCCTGCCAGTCGCTCATGCGCGGCAGTTCGCCGGGAAGCGCGGGCAGCTCGCCCTTGAGGAAGTCGCGGAACGACTGGCCCGCGGCGTCGATGTACTTGCCGTCGCGGAACACGAAATACATCGGCACGTCGAGCATGTAGTCGACGTAGCGCTGGTAGCCGAAGCCCTGCTCGAACACGAAGGGCAGCATGCCCGTGCGCGCCGGGTCGGTGTCCGACCAGATGTGGCTGCGGTAGGAAAGATAGCCGTTGGGCTTGCCTTCGGTGAAAGGTGAATTGGCGAAGAGCGCGGTCGCCAGCGGCTGCAACGCCAGCGAGGTGCGGAACTTCTGCACCATGTCCGCTTCGCTGGAATAGTCGAGATTGACCTGGATGGTGCAGGTGCGCAGCATCATGTCGAGCCCCATCGAGCCCACGCGCGGCATGTGCCGCAGCATGATGTCGTAGCGGCCCTTGGGCATGATCGGCAGTTCTTCGCGGGTCTTGTCCGGCCACATGCCGAGCCCGAGGAAACCCTTGCCGATGCGGTCGCCGATGGTCTTGACCTGCGCCAGGTGCCGACCGGTTTCGGCACAGGTTTCATGCAGGCTTTCCAGCGGCGCGCCGGACAGTTCGAGCTGCCCCGCCGGCTCAAGGCTGACAGTGCCGTCGCTGCCCTTCATGGCAATGACGTTGCCGCCTTCGACGATCGGCTCCCAGCCGAATTCGGTCAGCGCCATGAGCAGGTCACGGATGCCGCCGGGTTCGTCATAAGACGGCGCGTGAAGGTCGGTCTTGTCGTAGACGAACTTCTCGTGCTCGGTCCCGATCCGCCACGCGGCGCGCGGCTTTTCGCCCGCAGCCATCGGCTCGGCGAGTTGGTCCAGGCTCTCGATCAGCGGATCGGCGCGATCCGATATCTCGCGGGTGCTCATGCGCCGGGAAGTAGTGGCGGCAAGGCACGGACGCCAGCACTATTTGCTGCGGTGATAGTCAATTTCCGGCAGGCAACCAATCGCCTGCCACGGCCATCCAGAGCGCGGTGGCGGCGATGCTGGCGGTCTCGCCGCGCAGGATGCGCGGGCCCAGTGTGATCGGGCGCGCCTGCGGCAGGGCGCGGATGAGCGCGCGTTCCCCTTCGTCGAAGCCGCCTTCGGGCCCGACCAGCAGGGCGGCTGGGCCCCGGTACGCGTCGAATTGCGCGGCGGCGGGTTCACCGCCCAGCTCGTCGGCGAAGAACAGCGCGCGATCTTCGGGCCAGTCGCGCAGCAGCGCCTCGAGCTTGAGCGGTTCGGCCAGTTCGGGCAGCGCGGTGCGGGCGCATTGCTCGGCCGCCTCGGTCACCATGGTGCGCGCCCGCTCGGGGTTGAGCTTGTCCGCCACGCAGCGGCGCGTCACCACCGGCTGGATGCGCCGCACGCCCAGTTCGGTCGCCTTTTCCAGCACGAGGTCGAAGTTTGGCTTCTTGAGTAGTGCGGCGCACAGCGTGAAGTCGGGCACCTGCTCGCGCGGGCGCAGCCTTTCGCGCGCCTCGAGGACAACGTCACGCTTGCCCGCCGAAACGACGGCGCAGGCCCATTCGCCCGTCTCGTCATCGCACAGGATTACCGCGTCTCCTGCCGAGACGCGCATGACCTTGGACAGGTAATGCGCCTGCGCGCCCTCGATCGCGACATGCGCGGCCAGCGCGATCGGACCGGGGACGAACAGGCGCGGCGCGGAGCGCGGCGGCCAGGCAGGGGTTGCAACCATGCTTTCTCTTACTGTGCTGGGCTTACTTCGCAATCGTGCGCAGGAGCGTAAACCACTGCTCCGTGCCCTGGCCAGGCATGCCGACATGTGTGCCGGCTTGCGATCGGTCATGACAGACGGGCTACAATCGACTACGTACCTTCGCGTGACCGAACCCGCATTTGTGCCCGATACGCAAAGCCGCAGCCTCGTGTCGATGCTGCCGCCGTCCTTGCGCGACTATGCCATGCTGGCGCGTTTCGACCGGCCCATCGGCTGGTGGCTGCTGTTCTGGCCCTGCGCCTGGGGCGTGATGCTGGCGGGCGGCGAATCGCGCTGGGGTCTCGTGCTGTGGATGCTCGTCGGCTCGATGGCGATGCGCGGCGCGGGCTGCGTGTGGAACGACATCGTCGATGCCGATCTGGACCGCAGGGTTGCGCGCACGGCCAGCCGCCCGGTCGCGAGCGGTCGGGTCAGCCGGCAGGCCGCGACGATCTGGCTCTTCACGCTCTGCGCGGCAGGTCTGGTGGTGCTGTTCCAGCTGCGCTGGCAGGCGCAGGTCATGGCCCTGAGCAGCCTGGCCCTGGTTGCCGCCTATCCCTTCATGAAGCGCATCACCTGGTGGCCACAGGTCTGGCTCGGCCTCGTTTTCACCTGGGGTTCGCTGGTCGGCTGGATGGAGATCCGCAGCGACCATATCGACGTCCTCGTCGCGCTTTACGGCGGCTGCATCTTCTGGTGCATCGGCTATGACACGATCTACGCCCTGCAGGACCGCGAGGACGACGTCCTTGTCGGTATCCGCTCCGCAGCGCTGCGCCTGGGCCGTCACGTGCGCGCCGGTGTCGCCGCGTTCTATGCGCTTGCGGTGGCATTCTGGGCGCTGGCCTTCTGGACCCTGCGCGGCGACTGGGTTGCGCTCGTCGCATTGGCCCCGGTGGCTGCGCATCTCGGCTTCCAGGTCGTGACCCTCGATACCGATGACGGCGACAATGCGCTTGCCCGCTTCCGCTCCAACCGCGATGCCGGCCTCGTCATGGCACTGGCCTGCTGGGTGGTGGGCAACGCCGGCGTGATCTAGGACGGGTTGCCATGTGCAACCTCTACCGGATGACCAAGGGTGTAGAAGAAGTCGCCAGGCTCTTCGAAGTCCTGCCCGAACGCGGCGCCAATTTCGCCGAGGAAGTCTATCCCGGCTATCCCGGCCTCGTCGTTGCCGAGGGCAGGGCACAGGCGATGACATGGGGCTTTCCGCTCGTGCTCAAGGGCAAGCAGGGGCAGCCGCTCAAGCCCAAGCCCGTCACCAATGCCCGCGACGACAAGCTCTCCACCGCGTTCTGGCGCGACAGCTTCGAGAAGCGCCGCTGCCTCGTGCCCGTCACCGCCTGGGCCGAGGCCGAGGGCAGCAAGGGACGGATGACCCGCACCTGGTATGGCGTGGAAGGGGAAGAGACTTTCGCCGTCGCCGGGCTCTGGCGGCCGACCGGCGAATGGGGGCAGGCCTATACCATGGTGATGGTCGATTCCTGCCCGCAGATGGTCGATGTGCACGATCGCATGCCGGTCCTCCTGCCCCGCGATGCGTGGGAGCAATGGATCAGCGGCACAACGGAGGAGGCGTTTCGCCTGTGTCGCACGCCCGACCTTCCCCTGACGGTGGACCGGACGGACGAATTGTGGAGCGGCGGCGGGCAGCCGGCTCGGGGCGGTGGCAATACCACGCCCCGGCTCTTGTGATCAGCGGCTCATTCATAACTCACCAGTTCGAATTCGATGCCGTCCCAGTCCAGGAAATAGAACCGGCGGCCCGGTTCGTAGTCGGCATGGTTGAAGGGGACGAGACCGGCATCGGCCACGATCTTCTCGGCAGCGTCGAGGTCGTCGACGACGATCCCCAAGTGATTGAGCGGCGCCCCCTTGGCGAAGCGGTCATGTTCCTTGCGGTCGGTATAGACGGCGATGTAGCCGAACTCCTCGCCGACATGGATCGTCTCGCCGCCGTTAAGGGCCGGACCGCGCCAGCGTTCTTCCCAGCCGAGCAGGTCCTGCAGCAGCCTGGACGAGCGCTCGATGTCGCTCACGGTGATGTTGGCGTGTTCCAGTCTTCCCTTGGGCATGTGCATTTCTCCTTGGATTTCAGCGATCCGCACCGGCGGCGAATCACTCGGCTTGCCCAAGGTGCAACCTCAAGTTAACTTGAGGTCAAACGGAAACTGGAGGTATTGAGATGGCCGCCAAGGGCGTGACCGACCGCTTCATCTCGATCGGCGATCTTTCGCGCCGGACCGGCGTCGCGGTGTCGGCGATCCGCTTCTACGAAGAGAAGGGGCTGCTCGTCTCGCTGCGCACTTCGGGCAACCAGCGGCGTTTCCTGCGCTCGGACATTCGCCGCGTCAGCTTCATCCTGATCGCGCAGAAACTGGGGCTGGGCCTCGCGGAGATCGAGCGCGAGCTGGCGCAGCTGCCGCAGGGGCGCACGCCGACGATCGAGGACTGGGAGCGCATCAGCCTGTCCATGCGCGAGGCGATCGACGCGAAGATCGCGCTGCTCGAACTTACCCGGCGCAAGCTGGACGAGTGCATCGGCTGCGGCTGCCTGAGCCTGACGAAATGCCGCCTCTACAATGCCGAGGATGCAGCCGGGGCGGAAGGCCCCGGGCCGCGCTTCGTGCTGAAATAGCTATTCGGCAGCCAGCAGTTCCTCGGCCGCGCCGAGGTCCACGCTGACGAGGCGCGAGACGCCCTTTTCGACCATGGTCACGCCGAACAGGCGGTGCATCCGGCTCATCGTCACGGCATTGTGGGTGACGATCAGGTAGCGCGTGTCGGTCTCGCGGGTCATCGCCTCGAGCAGGTCGCAGAACCGCTCGATATTGGCATCGTCGAGCGGCGCGTCGACCTCGTCCAGCACGCAGATCGGGGCCGGGTTGGTGAGGAACAGGGCGAAGATCAGGGCAACGGCTGTCAGCGCCTGTTCGCCGCCCGACAGCAGCGTCAGCGATTGCAGGCGCTTGCCCGGCGGCTGGGCGAAGATTTCCAGTCCGGCTTCGAGCGGATCGTCGGAATCGACCAGCGCCAGGTGCGCCTGCCCGCCCTGGAAAAGCTGCTGGAAGAGGCGGCGGAAATGCGCATCGACTGCCTCGAAAGCCGCGCGCAGGCGTTCGCGCCCTTCGCGGTTGAGGTTGCCGATCGAACCGCGCAGCCGGTTGACCGCTTCGGCCAGCTCGGCCTTCTCGGTTACGCTGACGCCCAGTTCTTCTTCCGCCTTGGCCAGCTCGTCGGCAGCGACGAGGTTGACCGGGCCAATGCGCTCGCGGTCGGCGACGAGCCTGTCCATCGTCGCGGTTTCCGCCTGCGCGCCGGAGACTTGCGAGGAATCGAAAGCGAAGCGTTCCGGCAGGACGGGAGGCGGGCACTGGAAGCGCTCGCCCGAAAGCCGCGTCATCTCGACCCGGCGCTCGTCCTCGTTTTCGGCGCGGGCGACGGCACCGGCGCGGTTCTCGCGCGTGCTGGCGAGCTTTTCCTGCGCATTGGCCAGTTCGGCATCGGCCTTGCGCGCGGCCTCGGTCGCGGCAGTGACGGCCACTTCGGCCTTGCCCAGTTCATCGGAGAGGCGATTGCGCACGACTTCCCCGGCTTCGATCTCGGCCATGATCGAGGCAGGTTTGGCGGCGAACACGGCGCGCTCGGCCTCGATTTCCTCGAGCCGGCCGGCCATCTGTGCAAGGCGATTTGTGGCGTCGCCGGCACGGCCCTGCCAGTTGCGGATGTCGCTGCGCTGCGACGCGGTGCGTTCGCGCCCCACCGCCAGCGCCTGATCGTGCGCGGCAAGTGCGGCCGTCGCCGATTGCAGCCCGCTCTTGGCGGTCTCGTTCCTCTCCCTTGCGGCCTGCAGCGCGGCGCGACCGGTTTCAGGATCGGGCAGTGTCTTGCGCTTGTCTTCGGCGGCGGACAGGTCCTGCGCGGCGGTCTTGCGCTGCTCGGCCAGTTCGCCGACCTGCGTATCGAGTTCGGCGCGGCGGGCCCGCTGGCGCTGGCGCTGGTCTTCGGCCTGGTCGGCGGCGCGCAGGGCGCTGCGTTCGGCATCGGTGGCCTGCGCGATGGCGCGTTCGGCGGCAATGACCGCGGCCTGCAGCGCGGAGAGTTCCTGCTGCACCCCGGTCTGGCGCGCTTCGGCAACCGCCACGGCTTCGCGCAGCGGCGGCAGCTGGGCGTCGAGTTCGGCAAAGCGGTTTTCGGCCTCGAGCCGGGCGGCTTCGGCGGCGCCTTCGCCGCGCGCAACGAAACCGTCCCAGCGGCGCAGCACGCCCGAACGCGTGACCAGCCACTCGCCGGCCTTGAGGGCGCGGCCGTCATCCTCGTCCACGACATGGACGAGCGCGAGGCGCGCCGCGAGTTCGGGCGGGCACTGCGTGACGTGCGCGGCAAGGCTCTGGGCCACTGGCGCGGGCGCCTCGGCGCCGGTCCAGAAGCGGCCATCGGCGCCCTCGACCTTGCCCAGCGGCGCCTTGGCGTCGCGGCCCAGCACGGCGGCCAGCGCGCGTTCGTAGCCCGGCGCGGCACGCACCGCGTCGATTGCGACGGGCAGGCCATGTGCGGCCTTGGCGCCCTTGGCCCGGGCCTCGCGGTCGCGAACGAGGGCGCCGTGTTCGCGTTCGATGCCGGTGAGGTCGGCACGCGCGCCGGCGAGTTCCGAGGCCGCGGCATCGCGCTGGGCCTGCAGCTCTGCCTTGCGGGCCTGCTGTGCCTCAAGTCCCTCGCGGGCCTCGGCAAGGGCCTTTCCGGCAGCTTCGGCTTTCGCTCGTGCAGCGGCGACGACGGCGTCGAGGTCACCCGCCGCCTCGAGCGCGCCGATCTGCGACTGCAGGCGCTCTGCCTCGGAATCGAGGCGGGCAAGCCGGTTCCTTGCCTGCGCCAGTTCGGCCTCGGCAATGCGCCATTCGGCCTCGACGCCGGCCTGCTGGGCGGTCGCCTGCGCCAGTTCGAGTTCGGCGGTGCGGGCGGCGCGTTCGGCGCCTTCCAGGGCATTGGCCAGACGGGGGCGGTGCGCCTCGTCGGCTGCAAGCTGCTTTTCGCTCTCGGCCAGTTCGCGTTCGAGGCGGGAAAGCGCCTGCGCCGCATCGCGGGTCACGCGGTCGGCATCGCCGCGGTCTTCCTCGAGCCGGGCCTTCTGCCTCTCGAGATCGGCCAGACGCTGTTCTGCCGCTTCGAGCTGGCTGGTGAGCGTTGCCATGCGGTGGCCTTGCGCATTGGCATCGTCGCGGCGGTCGGCCAGTTCGTCACGCGCTTCGACCAGCGCTTCGGCAGCGGCGGCCTGGGCGTTCTGCGCCAGCTTCGCGGCCTCCTGCGCCTCATTGACGCGGGCCTCCGCGGCCTGGGCTTCCTTGCGCGCGGCCTCTGCGGCAGCGGCGGCATCGCGCCAGCGGGCATAGACGAGGCGCGCCTCGGCCAGCCGGATTTCGTCGGTGAGGGCCTTGTACTTCTCGGCCGCCCGGGCCTGGCGGCGCAGCGTGGCGACCTGCTTGTCGAGCCCGGCCATGATGTCTTCGAGGCGGGCAAGGTTGGTTTCGGTCGCGCGCAGCTTCTGCTCGGCGTCCTTGCGGCGCACGTGGAGGCCGGCGATGCCAGCTGCTTCTTCCAGCATCGCGCGGCGTTCGGTCGGTTTGGCGGCGATGACTGCGGCGATCTTGCCCTGACTGACCAGCGCGGGCGAATGCGCGCCGGTCGCGGCGTCGGCGAAGATCAGCGCCACGTCCTTGGCGCGCACGTCGCGGCCGTTGACGCGATAGGCGCTGCCCGCCCCGCGCTCGATCCGGCGCACGACTTCAAGCTCTTCGCGCTTGCCGTCGATGGGGGTGGTCTCGCCGGTCAGGACGACTTCGGCGAAGCTGCGCGGGGGGCGGCTGGAGGTGCCGGCGAAGATCACGTCTTCCATGCCGCCGCCGCGCATCGACTTGGGCGAGCTTTCGCCCATGACCCAGCGGATCGCTTCGAGAAGGTTGGACTTGCCGCAGCCGTTGGGGCCGACGACGCCGGTCAGCCCCGGCTCGATGCGCAGTTCGGAAGGCTCTACGAAGCTCTTGAATCCACTGAGCTTGAGCCGCCTTATGCGCATCGCGTCGCCCTTATCGAAGCCAGAACCGGCGCATCAGCGCGCGCCGGCCTGTTGCAGCTTGGTTTCCAGCTCGTCCCAGCCCATCGAACCGACCGAAGAGCCGTTGATGATGAACGTGGGCGTACCGGTGACGTTGAATTCCTTCGTCGCCTTCTCGGTCTGGTCGGCAAGGGTCTTGGCCTTGGCGGTGTCGGCAAGGCAGGACTTGGCCTGGTCGAGTGCGATCCCGCGCGAGGCGAAGAATTCGGTCATGCCCGATGCCTGCGCGATGGCCGGGATCTGCTGCGGCGGCGACATTGCGCCGATGGCCTTGAGCTTGTCCTCGCCCAGCGCCTGCACGTTCTGGAACATGTTGGGTTGCCAGGCCCAGAACTGTTCGCTGAGCGGGATCACCGCCTCGGTCGACCCGCAAGTGGCCAGCAGCGAGGCCGGCACGTCGTAGGGGTTGAGCATGAAGTAGCGCAGTTCGTAGCTGACGCGGCCGCTGGCGACATAGTCGTCGCGCAGCTTGGCGAAGCTTTCCTTGGCGAATTCGGCGCAGTGCGAGCAGCTCAGCGCGCCATATTCGACGAGCTTGATCGGTGCCTCGGGATTGCCGAGGCGATAGCCGCCCTCGTCCGTCTTGGCGACCATGTCCGACCAGCTCTTGCCGGCGGGAGCGGCGATCGGGGCGATCGGCTCGTTCGAAACCGGCGCGGCCTCGTCCTTCTTGTCGCCGCAGGCGGCCAGGCCGAGGGCGAGCGGAGCGGCAATCAGGCCCAGCGCGACGTTACGGAAGCGAAAACGGGTCATCGAAGCGAATCCTTTGCGAATTGAAAATGGCTAACCCATGGTCCGGACAGATCAAGGGCGTGCGGGGGCCGGGAGGGGACATCTCCACAGCTAACCCCCGCAATTCGGCGAAAGCGCCGATTTCGCGGTCTAGATCCTGCCGGCCTGCAGCGCCGCGGCGCGGTCGCTGAGCAGTTTCGAGAGATGCTCCCAATCGTGAACCTGCTGCACTTCGCCATTGATGACGAAGCTGGGCGTGCCGGTCAGCCCCAGCGATCCGGCGGCCGACTGCTGCGCGCGCAGTTTGTCGAGCATCGCGGCGTCGTTGAGGCAGCGGTCCGCCCGGGCGCGGTCGATGCCCCATTGCTGCATCTTGGCGTAGAAGCCAAGGTCGCCGGCGATGGCGCGCATGCGGGCCGGGATTTCACCCTGTCCCCAGCGCGCAAGCTGTTCCGGCGTCAACTTCTGCGCGGCGGCGAGCCACTGGTCCTGCGAGGCGAAGAACGCATTGTGGCGCACCCAGAAGCGGTTCGGATCGCCGCAAGAGGTCAGCATCGCGATCGTCAGGTCGATCGGGTTGCGCAGCAGGTTGGTGACGGTGACCTGGATCTGACCCTTGGGGATCAGCGTCGTGCGCAGCACCGGGTCCGCTTCGCGGTGGAACACGGCGCAGTGCGGGCAGGTGTAGCTGACGAACTCGGTCATCTTGATCGGTGCGTCGGGATTGCCCAGCGTATGGCTGCCGTCCGCCGTCACGCTCATCGTGCCGTTCCAGTTGCCCTTGGCGGCAAGCTGCTGCCTCGCTTTTGCGGTGGGCGTGGGCTTAGGTGCGGGTTGGGGCGGGCTGGCGGCGAGGCTCAGCGCGGCGCAGGAGGCAAGGGCGATAGTACGGGCGGCGTTACGGGCAATGGACTTCACGAATGACGGCTTCATCACTTGTCCTTCTGGTCTTCCTTGGCAGCCATGCTCCGCGCCAGCGATTCCAGCACGGCCCGAAGTTCCGGGTCGCCGATGTCGCGCAGCGATTCTCCCAGTTCCATCGGCACCGGTTTGAGCGAAGGCGGAGCAGACCTGCGGTCTGAAGCAGGCGGCGCCTTAACCTCGCCTTGCCGGATCTTGGCCCTGGCCACCGCATTGTAGCCGAAGAAGCGGTTCACCCGGTCGATGATCTCGGGAATGACGTGCTGGATAATCGGGGCATGGGCGGGCAGCACGACGAGCTGGAGAATGCCGTCGCTTTTTTCGCCGGGCGGAAAGCGGATCGATTCGGGAGAGCAGACCCGGGCATGGCGGGCACCGACGATCTCGGGCCAGCGGGTCACCACACTGGACTGGACAAAGCCGAAACGGCGAAAGGCGGTGCGCCCGACTTCGGGCATCAGGTCCGATATCGCGCGCGCCTGCCCGCCGCGCGGACGCTCGTAGCGCTTGAGGGCGGGCGAGGTCTTGCCCGGTTTGCTCGATTGTTTGCCGCGATCCCGTTCCATTACCGGCGCTGCAATGCCATAGCGGGCCCATGGAAGCCAGTTCCGATACGATCTCGCGCAAGCTTCTCAACTGGTATGACGCCCATGCGCGGGACCTGCCGTGGCGTGCGCGTCCCGGTGCGCCGGCCCCGGAACCCTACCGCGTCTGGCTCTCGGAAGTCATGCTCCAGCAGACTACCGTCGCCGCGGTGAAGGACTATTTCGCCGAATTCACGAGGCGCTGGCCCGATGTGAGCGCGCTGGCCGCCGCGCCGGACGAGGAGGTCATGGCCGCCTGGGCGGGGCTTGGCTACTACGCCCGTGCCCGCAACCTGCTGGCCTGCGCGCGCGAGGTCGCGGCGCGCGGCGGGCGCTTTCCCGATAGCGAGGAGGAACTGCGCGCGCTGCCGGGGCTGGGCGCCTATACTGCCGCCGCGGTTGCCGCCATCGCCTTCGGCCGCCGCGCGGTGGTGGTCGACGCCAATGTCGAGCGCGTCGTCGCCCGGCTCTTCGCCCTCGATACGCCGCTGCCGGGTGGACGGACCGCAATCCGCGAGAAGGCCGATGCGATCACGCCGGAGCGGCGCAGCGGAGACTTCGCACAGGCGATGATGGATCTGGGCGCGACCGTGTGCACCAGCCGGGCGCCGCGCTGCCTGCTCTGCCCGCTTTCGGCCGAGTGCGAGGGGCGGGCACTTGGCGAGCCGGAGCGCTTCCCGGTCAAGGCGCCCAAAAAGGCCAAGCCGGCGCGCCGCTGCCGGGCCTTCTGGATCGAGCGCGACGAACGCGTCTGGCTGGTGCGCCGTCCCGGCAAGGGGATGCTTGGCGGAATGCGGGCGCTGCCCGACGACGGTTGGCATTCGCGCGGCGACGGCACCGGTGAAGGGCCGCTGGACGGACCGTGGGAAAGCGCCGGCAAGGTCGGCCACGTCTTCACGCACTTCTCGCTAGAGCTGAGCCTTGCGGTTTATCTCGGCAATCAATGCGATAGTCTTCCCGCCGAAGAGGGCGAGTGGTGGCCGCTGGACCGGATCGGGGAAGCCGGCCTGCCCACGCTTTTCGCCAAGGCGGCGCATCTGGCGCTCGCCGGAACGGGAGAAAGGGTATGATTCGCACTCTCGCCCAGCTCGAAGCCGCGATGGACCGGCGCGCGCTGCTGCGCATGGGCGCCTGCGCCGGGATTGGCGCTGCGCTGATGCCGCGCCTTGCGCTCGCCGCTGCCGATCCGGACCTGCTGCCGCAAGTGCGCGCTGTGGTGGAGCGCTGGGTGGGGCCGGGCAAGTTTCCCGGCATGGTCGCATCGCTCGGTATCCCGGGGCGTGAAGCGCAATATGTCGCGCGCGGTTCGGAAGGCTTCACCGATGGCGATGCGGTGACGGCGGACAGCCTGTTCCGCATCTATTCGATGACCAAGCCGATTACCGGCATGGCCGCCATGCAGCTTGTCAGCGAAGGCAGGCTCGGTCTCGACCAGCCGCTTTACGACATCCTGCCGCAGTATCGGCACATGCAGGTGCAGGACACATACGATGGATCGGTTGCCGCGCTGCACCCGGCCCGCTCGCCGATCACGATCCGGCACCTGCTCACCCACACCTCGGGCATCGGCTACACGATCATCCAGAAAGGGCCGATCAAGGACCTGATGGAGCGCAAGGGCCTGGTCGCGGGCCAGATCAGCCGGATGAAGATTCCCGGCGTGTTCGAAGGCGAGCCGGTCCATGGCCTCGATCGCTTTGCCGACCGGCTTGCCGAAGTGCCGCTGGTGGCCGACCCCGGCACGCGTTGGAGCTATTCCATGGGGCTCGACCTGATGGGCCGGGTGATCGAAGTGGCCAGCGGGCGCAGCTTTGCCGATTACCTGCGCGAAACGATCTTCGAACCCGCCGGGATGACGAGCACCTTCTTCCAGGTGCCGCAGTCCGATGCCGCCCGCCTGACCACCAACTATGGCGCGCTCGGCAAGTTGCTGGTGCCAATCGATAGCGGGATGGATTCGATCTTTCTCGATAAGCCGCCGTTCCCCTTCGGCGGGGCGGGCCTCGTCAGTTCGCCGCGCGACTACGACCGGTTCCTGCGCATGCTTGCCCAGTCGGGCACGATCGACGGTCAGCGCGTGCTCGCTGCACAGGCCGTGCGCACCGGCACCAGCGATCTCCTGCCCGCAGGCGTGACGATCCCGGCCGCGTTCGGGGGGGCGGCAGGTTTCGGCGCCGGGGGGCGCGTCGGGCGCGGCGGCGAGGCCGGGATCTACGGTTGGTCGGGCGCGGCGGGCACGGTCGGCATGGTCGATATGGTCCATGCCCTGCGCTCGCAGATATTCGTGCAGTTCATGCCGCCCAACGCGGTGGGACTGCTTCCCGAGTTCCAGGCCGCACTCAAAGCCGATGTCATGGCCCTGCTGGAGAAACGCTGACGTGATTGCCCTCGATTCTACCCCGATTGCCTTCTCCGGATCGCAGCTCGACCGCGCCGATCATGTCCGCAGCGATCCTGCCGCGCTCGATGCCCTGATGACGTGGAAGGCGCGGCTGCTGCGCATGGATGGGCTCGACCCGGTGCTGACGCCCGATGGCGCGCTGGAATGGGGCAGCCTTGCCGATGCCGCGCCCGACAGCGACCTGGTGTTCCTCGGCCTCGATGGCGAGCGCGGCTGCTTTGCCGAAGTGCGATCGTCCTATCCCTCGGGCAGTCCCCATGCCGGACCGGCTAGCTGGAATGCAATGTCGGTTCTGGGCGCGGGCGAACTGGCGACCTATGGCGGCGCCCGCTCGCTGGTCGGCTGGCATGCGCGTCACCGCTTCTGCGCCGTATGCGGGCAGCCCACGCGGCTCGCCAAGGGCGGCTGGCAGCGCACCTGCACCTCCGAATCATGCGGTGCGGAGCACTTTCCGCGCGTCGATCCGGTCACGATCATGCTGGTCGAGCATGAGGGCAAGGTGCTTCTGGGGCGCCAGCCGCGGTTTCCCGAGCGGCGCTATTCGACGCTGGCCGGTTTCGTCGAGCCGGGCGAGACGATAGAGGAGGCGGTTGCCCGCGAAGTGCTGGAGGAAGCCGGGATCCGGGTCCGCGACGTGACCTACATCGCCAGCCAGCCCTGGCCGTTCCCGTCCTCGCTGATGATCGGCTGCCACGCCTATGCCGAGACGACCGAGATAACCATCGACGAAACCGAACTGGACGATGCCCGCTGGTTCAGCCGCGAGGACGTGGTCGATGCCCTCGAGGCGATCGGCCGCGGCGAACTGGGCCGGGCCTTCGGTGCGCCGCCGAAGACGGCGATTGCCCATGTCCTCATGCGCTGGTGGATCGATCGGGGCTGAGGCTCCGCTCAGGGCGCGGCAAGGAGGAAGCCGGCCCTTGGCGCCGAACCTTCAGACGAGGCCGAGCCTTGCCAGTTCCCGGGCCAGCTTGGGCGGCATGATATCGCCCGAGCTTTCGCCGTCGCCAAGGTCGCGCGGGGCGTCCTCTTCCTTGAGATAGCGCCAGCCCTGGTGGGCGCGCTTGGGCTTGGTCACGACCGGGATCAGCTTGGGGGCGAGGCGGATCCACCAGCGGCCGTCCTCGCGCTGTTCGAAGCCGAGGATCGGGGAGCGGCCGATGAGGGCGTGTTCGTAGATCCAGTAAAGCGAACCGCCCGCCATTTCCTCGTGCCGCTTGGGCAGGTAGCGCGTCGTCAGGCGCGCTTCGCCGATGTCTGCGTGGCTTTCCAGCCATGCGCGCAGGTCCGCCGGGCTCTCGGCGGAATAGGCGATCTTGGTCATGTGCAGCGGCATGGGAACGAAGATAGGTATTCGCGGTGGGTCAGGCGAGTCCGGTCAGCACGGCAAGGCCGAGGAACGAGAAAAATCCCATGGTGTCGGTGGCCGTCGTGACGAAAACCGCGGACGATACGGCCGGGTCGATGCGGAAGCGGTCGAGCGTGACCGGCACGAGGATGCCGGCAAGACCGGCGACGAGGTTGTTGATCACCATGGCCGCCCCGATGACGGCACCCAGCAGCGGGTTGGAGAACAACAGCGTGGTGCCCCCGCCGATCAGCAGGCCGAGCGCAGCGCCGTTGGCCGTGGCGATGCGCAGTTCGCGCAGGATCATGCGCACGGTATTGGAATCGGTCAGCTGGTTGGTGGCGATGGCGCGCACCACCACGGCCAGCGTCTGCGTCCCGGCATTGCCGCCCATCCCCGATACGATCGGCATGAGCACCGCAAGCAGCGCGAAACGGGTGATCGCGCCCTGGAACAGTCCGACCACGGACGATGCCAGAATCGCAGTGGCAAGGTTGACGCACAGCCAGGTCAGGCGCGCGCGCACGGTGATCAGGATCGGCTCGTTGATGTCGCCATCACCGGCACCGGACAGGCGCAGGATGTCCTCGCTCGCCTCTTCCTGGATAATGTGGACGATGTCGTCGACGGTGATCTGGCCGATCAGGCGCCCGGCGGAATCGGTCACCGCAGCGGAGATCAGCGCGTACTTCTGGAAGCGCAGAGCCACTTCTTCCTGGTCCATGTCGACCGGGATCAGCGTCTGGTCGCGCGACATCACGTCGTAGAGCGGAATGTTGCGCGGGCAGCGTAGAATCCAGGACAGCGCGCAAGTGCCGACCGGGCGGTGCATCGCGTCGACAATGAAGACTTCCCAGAACTCGGTCGGCAGTTCGCGGTGTTCGCGCAGGAAATCGATGAGATCGCCCACCGTCATCGTCTCGGGCACCGCGACGAACTCGCGGCTCATCAAACGGCCGGCGGATTCCTCGGGATAGGAAAGCGCGGCCTCGATCGCGGCGCGGTCTTCGGGATCGAGTTCGGCAAGGACCGCCTGCTGGTCCTCGCGGTCGAGGTCCTCGATCATCGCGACGGCGTCGTCGGTGTCGAGCTGTTCGGCAATTTCGGCGACGACGTCGGCCGGCAGCGCCTCGATCAGGAGTTCGCGGACCCAGTCGTTGAGTTCGGCGATGACCTCGACGCCCATGAGGTCGCGAATCGAGCGGGCGAGCTGGAGGCGCTCATCCTCGTTGACCAGCTCGAAAAGGTCGGCGATGTCGGCCGGGTGGAGCGGTTCGACCAGCTCGTAGACGCGGTCGGAGTCTTCCTCGTCGAGCGCATCCATGACGTTGCGCACGAATTCGGGCTTGAGGCGGTTCTCCTCGTCGAGGCTCTCACTCTCGGGCGCAGGCGATTCCGCTTCCGCCTCTGCAGCGACGGCATCGTCCTGCTTCAGTTCGTCGTCGAGGTCCGCGCCGCTCATAAGGGCCGGTCTAAGCGCCAATTTCGCAATTGCAACAGGCGAAGGAAGGGCCGCGGCAGATAGCTGTTCGGATACTTGTTCCGGACAGGCGCGCGTGACATTGGCGAGACGCAGCCTATATCGGGCCGGTGCCCGGATCCGCATCGACGCGGACAACAGGAGATTACAGATGGCCGACGAATACCTGACGCTCACTCTCGACACCGGCAGCGGCGGTGGCGACGTCAAGATCAAGCTTCGCCCCGACCTGGCCCCCGGCCACGTCGAGCGCATCAAGGAGCTGACCGGCGAGGGCTTCTACGACGGCGTGAAGTTCCACCGCGTGATCCCCGGTTTCATGGCGCAGGGCGGCTGTCCCCAGGGCACCGGCATGGGCGGTTCGGACAAGCCGGACCTGCAGGCCGAATTCAATGCAGAGCCCCATGTGCGCGGCGTCTGCTCGATGGCCCGCACCAGCTATCCGCACTCGGCCAACAGCCAGTTCTTCATCTGCTTCGACGACGCAACCTTCCTCGACAAGCAGTACACCGTCTGGGGTCAGGTGGTCGAAGGCATGGAACACGTGGACGCGCTGCCCAAGGGCGAGCCGCCGCGCGAGCCGGGCAAGATCGTCAAGGCGACGGTCTCGGAAGGCTGAGCCCTACCGGTTCGAATGCAAGAAGGGGCGCCCCGGCCGGGGCGCCCCTTTTTCGTTGGCTCGGTGCCAGCAATCCCGTCCTTCGGCAGGTTCAAGCTGAGCCTGTCAAGGCCTGCGGCGCTACTCGGCTCAGAGCCCCGCCTGCAGCAGCCACTCGTGGAAGATGCGCACCGGGCGGGTTTCCAGCGCCTTGGGACGGCAGACGAACCAGTAGCGGTACGGGCTCTCGACATCGATGTCGAACAGGCGGGCGAGGCGATTGTCGTGCGAGCGGCGGAAGTGGTCGTCGTGCATGATCGCGATGCCCAGCCCTTGCGCCGCTGCCTCGAGGACGAGCTGGCCGGAGTCGAAGCGGTCGATCGATGCCGGTTCGAGCTGCGGCATGCCGATTGCGGTCTTCCAGGCCTCGAAGCTGTCGAACAGGTCGTTGTGGATCAGGATGGTCTGCTTCGAGAGCGTCTCGACATCGGGTGCTGAACCGATTTCCTCGGCAAGTCCTCTGGACACGATTCCATAGACCTTGTTGTGGTCGAGCTGGATCCGGTAGAAATTGGGATCGGGCTCCTTGGCCAGGATGATCGCCGCGTCGAGGGTGTCGCCGACGCGATCCTCGAGGTGGGCGCCGGTATCGATGTCGATATGCAGGCGCGGATGCAGCTTGCGCAGTTCGGGCAGGCGCGGGAACAGGCGCTGGCCGCCGAACAGGGTCGGCACGCCAAGGTGCAGGCGCAGGACCTGTCCGCGGTCGATCTGCGATTCGACGGCTTCGGCCAGTTCTTCCAGCTTGGGGCCGACGACGTTGTAGAAAGCCTGGCCTTCGTCGGTCAGCTTCATCGCCTGGTGCTGGCGGGTGAACAGGCGCTTGCCTGTGAAATCTTCCAGCGCGGCGACGCGGCGGGAGAGGGCGGAGGGCGACAGGGCAAGTTCACTGGCTGCCGCCTTGGCCGAACCAAGGCGGACGACGCGCACGAAGGCTTCAAGTGCGCGCAGAGGGGGGAGGCGGCGTACGGGCAATGTTTCGTCTTTTCATCCGGTCACGAGTCAACTGCTGGGCAGATGACGGCTTCAATCTGTTGCGCTCTCGAGCTCCTCTACCGGCGGATGCAACCGTAATCGGGTGACGTGTCGCTCATTTCCTTCGGTTACCTCGATTCGCCAGCCGCTGTCGTGTTCCAGGATCGCTCCGACCTGTGGAACCTGCTCAGCCAGTACGAATGCGAGGCCGCCCAGTGTATCTACTGCTTCTTCAACTTCGGCAAGTCGTGGATCGATTCGTTCCGCAACTTCATCGAGTTCCACGCGGGCGTCGGCATCCCACATGCCGTCTTCCAGCGGCAGCAGAAGTTCTTCGGGCGCATCGTCGTGTTCGTCTTCGATACTGCCGACGATTTCTTCGACGAGATCCTCGATGGTGATGATGCCGTCGGTCCCCGAGTACTCGTCGATCACGACGGCCAGGTGCGTGCGGCGTGCGCGCATGTCGGCCAGTACGTCCAGCGCCCCGCGCGCCTGCGGCACGTAGAGCGGCTGGCGCATCAGGCTGGTCCAGTCGGCCGGCGCCGGCAGTCCACGCGCGAGGATCGGGAAGATATCCTTGATGTGGATCATCCCGCGGATCTCGTCGAGCGATTCCCCGTAAACCGGCATGCGGCTGTGACCGTGTTCCGCAAAGGCCTCGACCACTTCTTCCCACGATGCCGAGGCCGGGATGGCAATGATGTCGCCGCGCGGCACCGCGACGTCGTCGGCATCGTGCTCGCTGAAGTGCAGGAGGTTGCGCAGCATCTGCCGCTCGAGCTGCGACAGGTCGCCGTTGGGCTGCGCCCCATGTTCGGCGTCGCCCTCGTGTTCGTTGATGACGTCTTCGATCTGCGCCCTGAGCGACTGATCTGCGTCTGCGTGAAAAAGTCTCCGGAAGACACGCCAAAGCGTGCCGCTACTGTCCGGATCTCCCGAGCCGGGCTCGGTGTGGCGGCCATTGTCGGCCATCGTGACTGGTTACCCCTTCAAACCTGATTCAGTCGTCATATGGGTCGGCGATCCCCAATTGGGCAAGTGCTTTCGTCTCCAGTGCTTCCATTGCTTCGGCATCGGCATCGGAAATCTCGTGGTCGTGGCCGGCCAGGTGGAGCAGTCCGTGAACGACGAGGTGACTGGCGTGATCCTCGACCGATATGCCCTTTTCCGCGGCTTCGCTGGCGCAGGTCTCGAAGGCGAGAGCGATGTCGCCGAGCATCTCGGGCGGGCCATCGGCTTCCAGTTCGAGTACCTGATCGCGCTCAAGCATCGGAAAGGAAAGGACATTGGTCGGCTTGTCCTTTTCGCGCCATTCGCGGTTCAGGACGTGGACTTCGGCGTCGCAGGTGAACAGCACGCTCGTCACGAGCCGCGGATTCGCGAGTTCGGGCGCCACCTGTGCCAGAGCCGCGCAGGCGCTCTCGGTCAGCTCTGCCCAATCGGTGCTTTCCGGCCAGGGCTCTTCGATATCGATTTCGAGATTCATCGCTACTGCCTCTAGCGGTTTGCGGCGGTGCAAGGAAGCTGGATCCCCGGCTTTGCGGGGATGACGGGCGCGCGGGGATGACGGGCGCGGGGGGAAGACTGGAGTACGCGGGGATGACGAGAGGTCAACTGGCTGGGGCAGGACGCGCACGTCAGCCTTCAGCCGCCATCCCCGCGAAGGCGGGATCCAGCGACTACACAGACAGGGCCGAACCGAGACTGCCTTACTTGCTCTCGTCGTACTGCGACAGAGGTCCCTCGTAAGCCTCGACGATCCGCCCGACGATCGGGTGGCGCACAACGTCGGCGGCGGTGAAGCGGGTGACGTTGATGCCGTCGATCCCTTCCAGCTTCTGGACGCCGTCGGCCAGGCCGCTCATGCGGTCGCCGCCTGGGATGTCGACCTGCCTGGGGTCGCCGCAGACGACCATGCGGCTGTTCTGGCCGAAGCGGGTGAGGAACATCTTCATCTGCTCGCGCGTGGTGTTCTGCGCTTCGTCGAGGATGACGAAGGCATCGGCCAGTGTGCGGCCGCGCATGAAGGCGATCGGCGCGATCTCGATCTCTCCCGAGGCGAGGCGGCGTTCCACCTGTTCGGGCGGCATGCAGTCGTAGAGCGCGTCGTACAGGGGCCGCAGGTAGGGATCGACCTTGTCCTTCATGTCGCCGGGCAGGAAGCCCAGCTTCTCACCGGCTTCGACCGCCGGGCGCGAGAGGATCAGGCGTTGCACCGAACCGGTCATGAGCTGGCTGACCGCCTGTGCGACGGCAAGGTAGGTCTTGCCGGTGCCGGCCGGGCCGAGCGCGAAGATGACGTCCGAACGGGCCAGCGCGCGCATGTAGTCGATTTGCGTCGCCGAGCGCGGCACGATCGTTTTCCTGCGGGTGCGGATCATGATCGGCGGCGCGCCCTGGTCGCCGGAGATGATGCCTTCGAGCGTGGGTTCGGCCGACATCGTGATCAATGATTCGACTGCGCCTGCATCGAGATCCTGTCCTTGTTCGAGGCGGTGGTACATGCCGGTGAGAGTCTCGCGGGCCCTGGCCACGGCATCTTCCGGACCTTCGATCTGGATGCGATTGCCGCGCGCCGCGATGTAAACGCCGAGCCGGTTCTCAACCTGTACGAGATTGGCGTCGAACTGGCCGAACAGGGCGCCTAGCAGCGTGGGTTCGTCGAACTGTATTTCGACACGGGCCCGGCGGTGGGTTTCGGGCCTGAACTGCGCCGGGTCATCGGCACGGGCTGCTTTGCGGGCCATGCGCTCCTTTCGGGCAAAACGTGTGCTGTTCTGTAAGCGAAGATGGTCCCGCTCCGGGCAGCTTGCAAGCTCTCGCGCACATGGCGCAGATCGATTCCTGGTGGATAACCCATAAACCTCCCCGGATCCTGCGGGATGGGCCCGCCGCAAGCCGGATCGAGGCAAGGCGCATTGCCGGGGCGAAGGACCAAGGCTATCCATGTCCCATGAACCGCCAGCACATTTTTCCGCTCGCCCTCTTGGCAGTCCCGGCCCTGCTGCTCGCCTCGTGCAAGGGCGAGGAACCCGCTCCCGAGACCAGCGCAACCGCGACCGGCGAGGCTTCCGAAGCCGCGGTCACGCCGGTTACGGTCGAAAGCTGGCTTGAAGAAAGCGCCGCGAAGGATCTGGGCGGTCAGACCGATTCGCTGCAGTACGCCCGCGCCGAGGCCGATCTGGACGGCGACGGCGTCGATGAAGTGCTCGCCTATGTCGGCGGCCCGATGATGTGCGGGACGGGCGGCTGCAATCTCGTCGTGCTCAAGCGCGATGGAGAAGGCTACAGGCAGGTCGGCGACCTCTCGGTGGTCCAGCTTCCGGTAGGCGTGCTGTCCAGCAAGACGAACGGCTGGAAGGACCTCGCCGTCTCGGTTTCGGGCGGCGGCAGGCCGGGCGGCATCATGCGCGTCCCCTTCGATGGCAAGGCCTATGCCCGCAACCCGACGGTCAGCCCGGCGGAGCCGGTCGATTCGATCGGCAAGGAACTGATTGCGGACAAACCGCTCAAACCGCTCAAGCCCGGCGCGTAAGCACCGCACGTACGTTCTCAGGCGGGACGTGCGTTCTCAGGCGGGACGTGCGAGCCAGCGGCGCATCGCCGCGGTCACGGCTGCGGGCTGCTCCATGGCGGAAAGGTGGCCGCTGTCGGCTATTCGCTCCAGCACGGCGCCGGGAATGGCGGCGGCGATCTCTTCCGAAAGCGCGGGCGGCGTCAGCGCATCCTGCTCGCCGACGAGGACCAGGGTGGGGACCTTGATCGCCGGCAGGTCGTCGCGCGAATCGGGGCGGGTGATGATCGCGTTCTGCTGGCGGGCATAGACCTCGAAGCCGGTCCGCAGCGCCATGGCGACGACCTGTTCGCGCAGGTCTTCCGGCGCCTCGGGATGCACCAGCCGCGCCAGCCCCTCGCGGGCCACGGCTTCGTAGCCGCGCTGCTCGGCCGCCGCGATCGTGCCCCGGCGCATGGCGGAGGTGTGGCGATTGTCGGCGCGGGCATTGGTGTCGAGCAGGGCAAGGCGAGTGACGCGGCCCGGGGCCTGCCGCCAGATCTCCAGCGCGACGTAGCCGCCCATCGACAGGCCGGCGACGGCAAACCGCTCCGGCGCGTTCGCGAGGATGCGGCTGGCCATGACCGAGATCGAATCGTCGCGCAAGGTGTCGCCGATGGTGAACTCGGCAATGTCCCACAAGCCGGAGACCTGCGCTTCCCACAAGGCGGCGTCGCAGGCGAGGCCGGGGATCAGGACGAGCGGTTGGCGGCCCTCCACGCCGTCGCTCACGCCGCGGCGACCATCCGCGCGGCGGCGCCCAGGCTGTTGGGCCCGGCGCTGGTGATCTCGACTTCGACGAGGTCGCCCACCTGTACGTCTGCCTCGAAGTGGACCGACTGCAGCCAGGGCGACTTGCCCAGCCACTGGCCGGGGTGCTTGCCCTTGCGCTCGACCAGCACGGAGCAGGTCTTGCCCACGGTCGCGGTATTGAAGGCGTACTGGTCGCGGTTGAGCGCGGCCTGAAGGCGCTGCAGGCGCTCATCCATAACCGCCAGCGGGACCTGCCCGTCCATCGTCGCGGCGGGCGTGCCCGGGCGTGGCGAGTACTTGAAGCTGAAGCACTGGGCATAGCCGACCGCGTCGACCAGCTTGAGCGTGTCCTCGAATTCGGCATCGGTCTCGCCGGGGAAGCCGACGATGAAATCGCCCGAAAGCGCAATGTCGGGCCGCGCCGCGCGCACCTGCTCGAGAATCTTCAGGTAGCTTTCCGCCGAGTGGCTGCGGTTCATCGCCTTGAGCACGCGGTCGTTGCCCGCCTGCACCGGCAGGTGAAGGAAGGGCATCAGCTTGTCGATCTCACCATGGGCCGCGATCAGGCCGGGCGTCATGTCGTTGGGATGGCTGGTGGTATAGCGGATGCGGGCGAGGTCCGCGATCTGCGCCAGTTCCCGGATCAGGCCGTCGAGGCCGACCGTCTGGCCCTTCGCGTTCTCGCCGGTCCAGGCATTGACGTTCTGGCCGAGCAGCGTGATCTCGCGCGCGCCGGCTTCGACGAGGCGCCTGGCCTCCTCGATCAGGTCGCCATGCGGGCGCGAGACTTCGGCGCCGCGGGTATAGGGCACCACGCAGTAGGTGCAGAACTTGTCGCAGCCTTCCTGCACGGTGAGGAAGGCGGTGGGCCCGGAGCGGCGACGGCGCGGCAGCGCGTCGAACTTCGTCTCTGCGGGCATGTCGGTATCGGTGACGCGGCGGCCCTCGCTGGCCTCGCGGATCATGTCGGGCAGGCGGTGGTAGGCCTGCGGGCCCACGACCATCTTCACGCTGGGCGCGCGTGCCATGATCTCCTCGCCCTCGGCCTGCGCGACGCAGCCCGCCACGGCGATCAACGGCGAAGAGCCGTCCTCGCGCTTCAGGCGGCCGATGTCGGAATAGACCTTCTCGGCCGCCTTTTCGCGGATGTGGCAGGTGTTGAGCACGACCAGGTCGGCATCCTCGCCTTCGGGCGCGGGGGCGATGCCCTGTTCGGCCAGCAGTTCGGCCATGCGGTCGCCGTCATAGACGTTCATCTGGCAGCCGAAGCTCTTGACCCGGTAGGTCTTGGGAGTCTGGGTAGGATGCATGGCGGCCCGATACACGCGTTTGCACGGCTTTTGAAGGGGCGCCGCGCAGGGTCATGGGCGCGGGGCCGGACGGCTGTCAGCAGAGAATCGGCGATGCGAAGGCGCCGTTCAGGCAAAGGGCTGGCAGCAAGGGCGCTGACATTCAGGCCCGAACATGGTAAATTTTTCGAGGCACGAAGGCACGCGTCCGCGGTTCGGCCTGCATCGGCTCGTCGCACAATTGCGTCCGATTACCCGCACAAACGGCGGACTCGTCCGGCGCGTTCATCTGCCAGAAAGGACGACCTGAACACGCACGATCGACGTTCACAGGCGGCTTCCCTGCCGCACATCTCATCAAATCGAGGTGAATGATCAGTTCCGACAGCCGGTCACGCCATCACGGGGGGCGGTACCATATCGGGCCGCGCGAATGCAGGGCCGGCTGATGCAAAATCGAGGAGTAACGTAATGAGTGTCGTTTCGAAAAGTCCGAAGGCCCTGTTGATGCTGGCCATGATCAGCCTTCCCGCGACCGGCAGCCTTGCCCAGTCGCAGGATCCCTCACAGGGTGATGTTCTGACCACCACGTATGACACGGGTGCGGCAGATGCGTCCCAGATGACTGCGGGCCCGGAGGTCGAGGGCTTCATCTCCGCGCGCAGCGGCGACAAGATGCAGGTCACTTCGGCTGACGGTACGAAGACGGTCGTCGTCATCAACGATGCCACCGTCATCAAGGCCAGCGGCGGGTTCCTGGGTCTGGACAAGGACAAGCTGGCAGCGACTTCGCTCGTCAACGGCCTGCCGGTCAGCGTGGAGACCCTGCAGTCGGGCTACGGTCTCGTGGCCAGCAAGATCGACCTGAAGAGCAAGGATCTCAAGACCGCGGCGATGATCCACAACGGCACCGACCAGCGCTTTGCCGAGCAGACTGCCGCCACCGACGCTCTGCGCAGCCGCATGGGCGATATCGACAAGTACAACATCAAGGGCACGACCAACGTGAACTTCGACACGGGCAAGTGGGTGCTTTCGCCGCAGGCCAAGGACGCCCTGTGCGCCACGGCCGCCCAGGCCGAGGGCATGGACAATGCGCTGCTGCTGGTCGTCGGTTACACGGATTCGACCGGTAACGAGGATTACAACCAGGTTCTCAGTGAAAAGCGTGCCGGACGTGTCGTGAACTACCTGCAGCAGGCCTGCCACTGGAAGCCCTATCGCATGCTCACGCCCACCGGCATGTCGGAAGCCGATCCGCTGGCGAGCAACGACACCGCGGAGGGCAAGGCCCAGAACCGCCGCGTGGAGGTGAACATTCTGGTCAGCAAGGGGCTCGACGGCCTCTAAGTTGCAAGCCGGCAGGCTTTGCCCGCCGGCAATCGCACAGCCCCTGCGCGGCAATGGCGTGAAACAGTCGCCATCGCCGCGCAGGGCGCGAGCGGAGCCGCAGGAACTGCCTCGGCAGCACTCGGAGTCCGTCTTGCAGGAATCGAACATCCATCTCCGGCGTGGCGCGTCATCGGTCCGTCATGGAGCGGCCTGCGCCTGAAGCCGTCACTCACGATTGGCGCGAGCCAGCCTGTTCCCCTTTGCGCGCACATCGGCTATCCGCGCGCCCATGAACACTGCAACTCGTGACAACCAGACCCTGTACGCCGCCTTCACGGGCCACCTCAACGCTGCGCTCGATGCGCTGGAAGCGGCGGGGACGCTGCCGGGCGGGCTGAAGCGAGGTGCGATCACGGTCGAGCCGCCGCGCGATCCCTCGCACGGCGATCTTGCGACCAATGCGGCGATGGTGCTGGCCAAGCCCGCTGGCATGAAGCCGCGCGACCTGGCCGAGGCGCTGGTCTCCGAGCTGGCGAAGCTCGATGCCGTGACTTCGGCGGAAATCGCCGGGCCGGGCTTCATCAACCTGCGCCTCGCGCCTGCGACCTGGATCGCGGAGCTGCGCGCGATTGCCGATCTGGGCGCGGATTACGGCCGTTCGGCCATGGGCGGCGGGTCGACCGTCAACGTCGAGTACGTTTCGGCCAACCCCACCGGGCCGATGCACATGGGCCACTGCCGCGGCGCGGTCGTCGGCGATGCGCTGGCGACCCTGCTCGAATTCGCCGGGCACAAGGTGGTCAAGGAATACTACGTCAACGATGCCGGCGCGCAGGTGCAGGTGCTCGCCCGCTCGGTCCACATCCGCTACCGCGAAGCGCTGGGCGAGGACGTGGGCGCCATCCCCGAAGGCCTCTACCCGGGCGACTACCTCGTCCCGGTCGGCAAGGCGCTCGCCGAGGAATTCGGCGACAAATACGCTCATGCGCCCGAATCGGAATGGCTCGCACTGTTCCGCGAAAAGGCGGTCGCCGCGATGCTGGTGATGATCAAGGACGACCTCGCACTGCTCGGCATCGAGCACGAGGTGTTCTCGTCCGAAGCAGAGCTGCAGGCCTCGGGCAAGCCCGACGAGGCGGAAGCTTGGCTGCGTTCCAAGGGGCTCGTCTATGACGGCGTGCTCGAAGCGCCCAAGGGCAAGACGCCCGAGGACTGGGAACCGGTCGAGCTGCCGCTGTTCAGGTCGACCCGGTTCGGCGACGATCAGGATCGCCCGATCAGGAAGTCGGACGGCACCTGGACCTATTTCGGCGCCGACCTCGCCTATCACTACCAGAAGGCCCAGGAAGCCGACGCGCTCGTCGATATCTGGGGCGCCGACCATGCCGGCACGGTCAAGCGGATCAAGGCCGCGGTTGCCGCGATGACCGGCGCGGACGGGGAGCCGACCCCGTTCGAGATCAAGCTGGTGCAGATGGTCCAGCTGCTGCGCGACGGCGAGCCGGTGAAGATGTCCAAGCGCGCAGGCACGTTCGTCACGCTGGCCGACGTCGTGCGCGAAGTGGGCAAGGACGTGGTGCGTTTCACCATGCTGACCCGCAAGCCCGAAGCGCAGATGGACTTCGACTTCGCCAAGGTCGTCGAAGCCTCGAAGGACAACCCGGTATTCTATGTCCAGTACGCCCATGCCCGCGTCCATTCGACGTTGCGCAAGGCCGCGGCCGAAGGGCTGACGCCTGCGGCCGATCACCTCGAGCTGCTGGGTGAGGAGGAGCTGGAGCTGGTCAAGCTGGCCGCGCAGTTCCCGCGCATCGTCGAGGCGGCGGCAGCCGCGCGCGAGCCGCACCGTATCGCCTTCTTCCTTGGCGACCTTGCCGCCGCGTTCCACGGATACTGGAATCTCGGCAATGATCGCGTCGAGAAGCGGTTTATTAACTTACTCGATGTTAACCTTACTGCTGCGAGGCTTTTCCTGGCTGTGCAGATCGGGCAACTTGTCCGTAACGGCCTGGCATTGCTCGGCGTAGAGGCTGTAGAGGAAATGTAAGGATGGCATTCTCGGACACGGGTCAGGGGGACCGGAGCGGAGATCCGCAGGGTCCGAAGGTCGACGGTGACGACGGCGAATTCGAAGGCGCCGGTTTCGCAGGCGTCGCGCCGGAAGGCCAGCCTTCGTTCGAGGAGCCGCCGCAGCTCGAGCTGGGCGACGAGGACGTGCGCCTGCCCTGGCTCGAGGGCGATGACGACGAATTCGAGGACGAGCGCGGCTCGGGCATGAGCCAGGGCCTGCTGCTGGGTATCTTCGGCCTGCTTGCCATCGCGGTAATCGTCGGGATCGTCTTCTGGGCGATGAAGGGATCTTCCGACAAGCCGCTCGTCGCCGATGGCGGGGTCATCGCCGCGCCCAAGGAGCCCTACAAGACCAAGCCCGAAAACCCGGGCGGCGAAGTCGTGGCCGGGACCGGCGACACCAGCTTCGCGGTAGCCGAGGGCCAGTCCCGCCAGCCGCGGATCGGCGAGCAGGAGGAAGTGCCCGGGCCCGGTTTCGAATCGGTCGACAAGCCTGCCGACAAGTCCGCCGAGAAGGCTTCGGTTCCGGCAAAGGCGCCTGCACCGGTTTCCGGCGTCGGCGTGCAGGTTGGCGCCTATACTTCGAAGCAGGCGGCCGAAACCGGCTGGAATACGCTCAAGACCCAGTATCCCGACCTTTCGGGCGTGAACCATCGCGTGCTCGAAGGGCAGGCGGACATCGGTACGGTCTATCGCCTCCAGGCGGTGCCGGGCGATCTCGCTGCCGCAAAGGCGCTGTGCAATGGCATGAAGGACGCCGGGCTGAGCTGCCAGGTCAAGAACTGAACGCGGCCGGGCGGGCTCGGCCCGCCTTGGCGCATTTCCACACCTCAAGGACGCCGCTTCCTTGCGAAGAGCGCGGATTTCTGCGACGAATCCGCCATGGTTCCTGCAATTTTCGGCCTTTCCGGACTCACTCTCGGTCAGGACGAGCGCGCGTTCTTCAAGGATGCCGATCCCGCCGGGTACATCCTGTTCGGGCGCAACGTCGAAAGCCGCGAGCAGATGCGCGCCCTTACCGACGAACTGCGCGCGATCCATGGCCGCGACAACCTGTTCATCTGCATTGACCAGGAAGGCGGCCGCGTTGCCCGGATGAAGCCGCCGGTCTGGCCGGCCTATCCGCCCGGGGAAGCCTTCGACCGGCTCTACGACATCGCCCCGGCCACCGCGATCGAGGCGGCGCGGGCCAACGCCGAGGCGCTCGGGCTGGACCTTGCCGAAGTCGGCATCACGGTCGATTGCCATCCCTCGCTCGACGTGCGCCAGACCGGCGCGCACGACGTTATCGGCGATCGCGCACTCGGCACCGATCCGATGCGCGTTGCCGCACTGGGCCGAGCGATCCTTGCCGGGCTGGCACGGGCCGGTGTCGCCGGGTGCATCAAGCACATTCCCGGGCACGGCCGGGCTATGGCCGACAGCCACAAGGAGCTGCCGCGGGTCGATGCGAGCGCAGAAGACCTCGAAACGGACCTGCAGCCTTTTCGCGCGCTGTCCGATTCGCCGATCGGGATGACCGCCCATGTCCTCTATACCGCGTGGGACAAGGAGAACCCGGGCACGCTTTCGCCCGTCGTGGTGCGGGAGGTGATCCGCAAGAGCGTCGGCTTTGCCGGCCTGCTGCTGACCGACGACCTCGACATGGAGGCGCTTTCCGGCACGGTGCCGGAACGCGCCGAGCGCGCCATCGCCGCGGGCTGCGATATCGCCCTCAATTGCTGGGCGAAGATGGACGACATGGTCGGCATCGCCGAGCGCCTGCCAAGCATGAGCGAGGAGACCGCGCTCCGCCTGAAGCGGGCGCTGACCGCCGTCGGCGACAGCGGAACCGCGGGAGACCAAGCGGAACTGATCGCCCGGCGCGATGCGCTGCTGGCGCAGGTGGCGGCCTGAGCCATGGACCTGCCGCCGGAATCCGGTCTTTCCTTCGAAGCTGCGGACCAGGAATGGGACGGCGTGGCGGCGGCCGAGGCGCACAAGGAAGCGCTCTACCTCGAGATCGAAGGCTGGGAAGGCCCGCTCGACCTCCTGCTTGACCTTGCCCGTCGGCAGAAGGTCGACCTGCGGCGCATCTCGATCCTCGAACTGGTCGACCAGTATCTGACCTATATCGAGCAGGCCGAAGCGCTGCGGCTGGAACTGGCGGCGGACTATCTGGTGATGGCGGCCTGGCTCGCCTACCTCAAGTCGGCGCTGCTGCTGCCCAAGGACGAACAGGCCGATCCCAGCCCGGAGGAACTGGCACTGCGCCTGCAGCTGCGCCTGCAGCGGCTGGGCGCGATGCGCGAGGCGGCAGCGCGCCTCATGGGCCGCGACAGGCTGGGCCGCGACGTCTTCCCGCGCGGCGCACCCGAAGGCTTGCGGGTGGCCCGTCGCAATGCCTGGCAATGCACCTGGTTCGACCTCGTGCGCGCCTATGGCGACATCAAGATCCGCAGCGAACCGGTGGTCCACATGGTGCGCGAGCGCATGGTGATGACGCTCGAAAGTGCGATTACCCGCGTCTCCTCGATGCTGGGCGTTTCGCTCGACTGGATGGAACTGCGTGAATTCCTGCCGCCTGCGCACGATTCGTGGGCCAATCCGCAGCTGCGCAAGTCGGCGCTGGCATCCAGCTTCGTCGCTGCACTGGAACTGGCGCGCACCGGCAAGGCGGAGATCGCGCAGGACGAAACATTCGGGCCGCTAAGGCTGAAAGCGGTGAAGCCATGAATGAAGACGCGATGACCGAAGACGCACTGGAAGAGGCTGCGGCGGCCAACGAGACGGCACCCGACGATCTCGTCCGGGCGGTCGAGGCGGCGCTGTTCGCTTCCCAAGAGCCGATGACCGTCGAAGCGCTTTCCGCGCACCTGGGGCAGGCCGACATCCGTCCGGCGCTGGCCGAGCTGCAGCGCCACTACGCGGGACGCGGCATCCATCTGGTGGAGCGCGGCAAGCGTTGGCATTTCGAAACCGCGCCGGACCTTGCCCATCTCCTGCGCCGCGAAAAGGAAGAACTGCGGCGCTTGTCGCGCGCGGCGACCGAGGTGCTGGCGATCGTCGCATACCACGAGCCGGTCAGCCGCGCCGAAATCGAATCGATTCGCGGGGTGCAGACGGCCAAGGGCACATTGGACGTGCTGATGGAAGCGGGCTGGGTACGCGTGGCCGGGCGCCGCGAAGTGCCGGGCCGGCCGGTGATCTACGCCACCACGCCCGAATTCCTCGCGCATTTCGGGTTGCGTTCGCTCAAGGAGCTGCCGGGGATCGACGAGCTGCGGGCCGCAGGGCTGCTCGATCCTGTGGATGACGACATGATCGAGGCGGCGCTTTCCGGTCCCGTTCCTCAGGAGCGCGATGCGCCGGAAGAGGCGGGCGACCGGGACGGACATGGCGATGATGACGACGACGTGACCTGACCGGGTCAAATTCATGACAGGGTGGCAAGTTCCCCCGAAAATCCCTAGATGAGCCTCGTGGCGACCGGAATCGGTCGCACGGTTTGGAGTTGAAGTTATGGGTAGCTTTTCGATCTGGCACTGGCTTGTCGTGCTCGTGATCGTACTGGTTCTGTTTGGCCGCGGTCGCGTCTCTGAAATCATGGGAGACTTCGGCAAGGGCATCAAGAGCTTCAAGGAAGGCATGAACGACGAGAAGTCGGAAGATTCCTCCACCCCGCCGGCTCAGATTTCGTCGAAGCCCGCTGATCCCTCGGCCACGCCGAGCGCCAGCGAGAAGAAGACCGAGCAGTCGTAAGCCAGCGCAGAAAGCGACTTAAACGATGTTCGACATCGGCGCATCAGAACTGCTGATGGTAATCATCGTGGCGGTCGTCGTCATCGGCCCCAAGGACATGCCGATGGCGATGCGCACGGCTGGCCGATGGATCGGCAAGATGCGGAAGATCTCCGGCCACTTCCGCGCCGGCGTCGATGCGATGGTGCGCGAGGCCGAGCTGGAGGAAATGGAAAAGCAGTGGCGCGCGCAGAACGAGGCGATCATGAAGTCGACGCCGCAGCTGCCCAGTGCCGAAGAGATGCAGGCCCCGATCGCCTCGCGTCAGGGTGATGCGGGTTCCGTTGGCGAAGCGAAGTCGCCTGAAGCTGCTGCAACCGATACCCCTGCGCCGCTGAGCGGCGAACAGTCCGCTGCTCAAGATGAAGCCCCGCGAGATGCGAAAGAACAGCAAAGCCGGCAGGCCGAACTGAATCTCCCGCCGCCGCCGCCCTGATCGAACGCTCCATGGCTTTCAAGATTTCCGATATCGACGACACGCAGGCGCCGCTGCTCGATCACCTGATCGAACTGCGCCGCCGCCTGATGCGCGCCTTCGCCGCCTTCGCGGTCGCCTTCGGCGTGTGCTTCTATTTCTCGAACGACATCTTCAGCTTCCTCGTTCGCCCGCTGACCGAGGCCTTCCCGGCAGGGCAGGGCAGGCTGATCTACACCAAGCTCTACGAGGCCTTCTTTGTCGAAGTGAAGATCGCGATCTTCGCGGCCTTCTTCGTGAGCTTCCCGGTGATTGCCAACCAGATATGGGCCTTCGTTGCGCCGGGCCTCTACGCCAAGGAAAAGAAGGCCTTCCTGCCGTTCCTGATCGCGACCCCGGTGCTGTTCACGATGGGCGCGGCGATGGCGTACTACGTCGTCATGCCCACCGCCTTCCACTTTTTCCTGGGTTTCCAGGGGGACAAGGGCGGCCTTAAGCTGGAGGCGCTGCCGGGCACAGGGGATTACCTCGCGCTCGTCATGCAGTTCATCCTCGCTTTCGGGATCAGCTTCCTGATGCCGGTACTGCTGATGCTGCTGAACCGCGCCGGCATCATCACCCGCGCCCAGACCGCAGGCGCGCGTCGTTACGCCATCGTCGGCATCTTCATCGTCGCCGCCGTGGCCACGCCGCCCGACGTTATCTCGCAGCTCCTGCTGGCCATACCGCTGCTGCTTCTGTTCGAAGGCACGCTGATCGTGATGTGGTTCACCGAAAAGCGCGATGCGCGCGAAAAGGCCAAGACCGACACAGCGGAACCCGCGGGTGAGCCCGAGGCTCCTGCCAGCAACTGAGCTTCACGCGGGCCTTGGCTATGTCCGCTTACCCCGGGCCTGTCGCGAGGCGGGCGCACGAAAGCGCCGCGTGAGTGCCGCCCGATCCTCGGTTCAGCGGCCCTCGATCGGAGAGACTTCGCCTTCGCCCTTGGTCGGCAACACCCGATCCTTGGCATTGGACCAGGCGAGCTTGCCACCGATCCACGTCTCGAGAACCCTGATCTGGCGCAGCTGCTCGGGCGTCGCTTCCATCGGATCGATATCGACGAAGAGGAAGTCCGCGTCATAGCCTTTGGCGATGCGGCCAAGGCGGTCCTCGGCGAACATCGCGTAGGCCGCGCCGGTCGTGTAGGCGTTGATGGCCGCCTCGCGCGAGAGGATCTCCTGCGGCTGCCAGCCACCTGTCGGCTGACCGTCCGCGCCCTGGCGCGTAACGGCGACGGCGATCCCTTCGAAGGGGTGGGCCGGTTCGACAGGGGTGTCCGATCCGAAGGCCAGCGGCGCGCCCGTGGCGGCGATCGACTTCCACGCATAGGCGCCGGACAGCCGTCTGGGTCCCAGCCGCGCTTCGGCCATCGTCCGGTCCGAGGCTTCGTGCTGCGGCTGCATCGAGGCGACGATGCCGTGTTCGCCGAAGCGCGCGATATCCGCGGGGTCGACGATCTGGGCATGTTCGATGCGCCAGCGGCGGTCGCCCTTGTAGGTCTGCGATAGTTCGTCGATGGAATTGAGCACCGCGGCATTGGCGGCATCGCCGATGGCGTGGACGGCCACCTGGAAGTTGTCTATCGCCGCCCGGCTCATCAGGTTGCCCAACTGGGTTTCGCTGATCTGGGGCAGGCCCTTCGTTTCGGGCGCGTCGGCATAAGGCGCCTTTAGCCATGCCCCGCGCGAGCCGAGCGCGCCGTCGAGGTAGAGCTTCACCCCGTTCATCTTCAGCCGGTCGCCATAGAGCCACGGTGTCGGGCGGGGGCCGCCGATCAGCGTCATGTTGTCGATGCCTGCGGCATAGGCGACGATGCGGATGCGCAAATGGCCGAGGTCGGCGGCGCGGCGATAGGCCTGCCAGTCCTCGATCGTCGTGCCCATGTCGGCAATTGCGGTCACGCCCGAGGCGAGCAGCGCCAGTTGCGCTTCGCCCAGCGCGGTATCGCGGTCTTCGGGGCGGGGACGCGGTACCCTGGCCTCAACCAGTGCGGTGGCGGCATCGACCAGCACGCCGGCCGGGGCCTTGCTGCCCACCTTGCGCAGGATCTGGCCGCCAGCCGGATCGGTGGTGGCGGCGGTGATACCGGCAGAAGCCAGCGCGGCGCTGTTGGCCCAGCCGGCATGACCGTCGACGCGGGTAAGCCACGCGGGCTTGCCGCCGGTCACGCTGTCGAGCTCGGCCGCGGTCGGCATCCGGTCGATGCCCCAGTTGACCTGGTTCCAGCCACTGCCGAGGATCCAGGGCGTTTCGGGATGGGCGGCGGCCCATGCCGCGATCCGGGACAGCGCCTCGTCCAGCGATTTCGTCGCGGAGAGGTCGAGCGTCATCTTCGCAAAGCCGGTCTGCATGACATGGCCATGTGCATCGATCATGCCGGGCACGACCACGCGGTGCTTGCCGTCGACCTGGTACTGGACTTTCCTGGGGCGCTTGTCGCCGTGGCGGTAGACCTCGATCACGCGGCCGTCTTCGCCGATCAGGAAGCCCTCGAAGCGCTCTATCCCGCCCTTGCCGTCCGGCGTCAGGCCCTCGACATTGTCGACAAGCACGTCCGCATGGGCGGGCGTGACGATCAGCAGCGCGAGCGCTGCCGCGGCGAAATGCTTCACTTGCGGCCTTTCCTCGGCAGTCGCTTGATGATCGCGCTGGTGTCGAGGCGGCCGCCGCCCATGGCCTGGATCTCGGCGAAGAACTGGTCGATGAGGGCGGCCACCGGCAGCGAGACGCCAAGGCCACGCCCTTCGTCGAGGCTGAGGCCGAGATCCTTGCGCATCCAGTCGATCGCGAAGCCGAAGTCGAAGCGGTCCTCGTCCATCGACTGCCAGCGGTTGTCCATCTGCCACGACTGCGCGGCGCCGCCGGAAATCGCCTCGTAGACCTTGTCCATGTCGAGGTGCGAGGCCTGCGCGAAGCGCACCGCCTCGGCCAGCGCGGCGACATTGCCTGCGATGCAGATCTGGTTGGCCATCTTGGCGATCTGGCCCGAGCCGGCCTTGCCGACGTGGACGATGCGCTGCGAATAGGCTTCCATCACCGGACGCGCGGCTTCCACCGCTTCGTTGCGTCCGCCGCACATCAATGTGAGCGTGCCTTTTTCCGCGCCGATCTGCGAACCGGTCATCGGCGCGTCGATGCAATGGACCTGCAGGTCGCGCGCCTCCACCGAGATCTGGCGGGCGATGCGCGCCGATACGGTCGTGTGGTCGATGAAGACGCCGCCCTTCTTGAGCATCTTGAAGACGCCGTTGGGGCCGAGCACGACTTCGGCGAGGTCGTCGTCGTTGCCCACGCATGTGATCACCACGTCGGCGTCCTGCGCCGCGTGCGCCGGGTTCGCGGCGATGCGATGGGCGAGTCCGGGATTGTCCTCCACCCATTTCTGCGCGCGTTCGGGCGAACGGTTGTAGATGGTGAGCTCATGGCCCGCCTTGGCGATGTGCCGCGCGATAGCGCCGCCCATCACGCCGAGGCCGAGGAAGGAAACCTTGCGTCGTTCGGTCATGGGGATGTCTTCTAGCGAGGGTCTGTGACGCTATCAATCTAAGCCGGGCCTAAGCCCACGCTTTCAATTTGCCCCGGTTTCCTTTACCCGCGCCACCCTATGGACCAGCAAACGCTCAAGACCGCCCCGGGGACCGATGGTGCCCTGCTGACTGCCGACGACGTTCGTGCGGCGGCGGCGCGAATTTCGGGCAAGGTCGTGCGCACGCCGACGCAGCACTCCAATACGCTGAGTGCGATCACCGGTGCCGACGTCTGGCTCAAGTTCGAAAACCTGCAGTTCACCGCCGCCTACAAGGAGCGCGGAGCGCTCAATGCCCTGCTGCTGCTTTCGGAAGAACAGAAACAGCGCGGTGTCATCGCCGCTTCGGCGGGCAATCACGCGCAGGGGCTTTCCTACCATGGCACCCGGCTGGGCGTGCCGGTAACCATCGTCATGCCCAACACCACTCCGCTGGTGAAGGTGATGCAGACCGAAAGCGTGGGCGGCAAGGTCGTGCTCGAAGGCGAAAGTTTCGACGAAGCCTATGCCCATGCGCGCAAGATGGAGGCCGAACTCGGCCTTACCTTCATCCATCCCTTCGACGATCCGCACGTCGCGGCCGGGCAGGGGACTGTCGCGCTCGAAATGCTCGAGGACGTGCCCGAAATCGATACGCTGGTGCTGCCGATCGGCGGCGGCGGCCTGGCATCGGGCATGGGCACGGTGGCGCGCGCCATCAAGCCGGGCATCGGCCTGATCGGCGTCGAGGCGCAGCTCTACCCCTCGATGTACAACCTGCTCAAGGGCACCAACCTGCCTGTCGGCGGCGATACGCTGGCCGAGGGCATCGCGGTGTTCGAGCCGGGCAAGTTCACTTCCAAGGTGCTGCGCGGCCTGCTCGACGAGTTCCTGCTGGTCAGCGAATCGCGCATCGAAAGCTCGCTGGCGCTCCTGCTGCAGATCGAAAAGACCCTGGTGGAGGGCGCGGGAGCGACCGGCCTGGGCGCAGTCATGGCCAACCGCGAGCTGTTTGCCGGCAAGAAGGTCGGCATCGTGCTGTCGGGCGGCAATATCGACACGCGCCTGCTTGCCAACGTGCTGCTGCGCGACCTTGCCCGCTCGGGCCGGCTCGCGCGCCTGAAGATCGGCCTGCAGGACCGTGCCGGTGCGCTCTACAAGGTCGCCAAGGTGTTCCACGAGCACAATGTGAACATCGTCGAGGTGCTGCATCACCGCATTTTCACCAACCTGCCTGCCAAGGGACTGCTGACCGAGATCGAGTGCGAGGCGCGCGACCGCGAGCAGCTCGAGACGCTCGTCTCCGCCCTGCGTTCGGCGGGGTATGAAGTGCGCCAGGTCGAGACCGACTGACGAACTGCCCTGGTCCGGCTTCGTCCGGATAGGCTGCACGAGGCTGAAACTGGCCGGCCCTTGAAACCCGGACGCGTTGCCGCGCGTTGCTGGGGCATGGCACTCGATTATCTCGACTTCACCGGCGATTGCGTGGTCGTGACCGGCGGCAGCTCGGGGATCGGCAAGTCCTGCGCGATGGCGCTGGCCGGACGCGGGCTGGCGGTCGCGATCACGCACTTTCATGCACCGGAGGAGGCTGACGAAGTCATCGGCCGGATCCACGCCAACGGCGGGAGGGCTATCGCCTGCGATACCGATGTCGGTGACGAGCAAGACGTCGAGGTACTTTTCGCAGCTGCCGAATCCGCCTTCGGTCCGGTCCGCCTGCTGGTGAACAGTGCAGGCCGCAACATGAGCGGGACGGCGGTGCAGGACATGACGCTGGAGCATTTCGATGCCGTCATGCGTGCCGACCTCTATGGTCCGTTCCTGAGCTGTCGCCGTTTCGTCCGCGGCCTCGAGGGGCAGGGCGGGGGCCGGATCGTCAATGTCTCATCCATTCACGAATCGGCGCCGCGGGCCGGAGCCGTCGACTACGACAGCGCCAAGGGCGGGCTGGCCCAGTTGACCGCGACGCTCGCGCTGGAGCTGGCGCCGCGCGCAATCGCGGTCAACGGCGTGGCGCCGGGCATGATCCTGACGCCGATGAACCAGGCCGCGCTGGACGATCCGCAGGTGCGGGCGCGCAAGGCCGACGCGATTCCCTGGGGCCGGGCGGGTCGTCCGGAGGAAGTCGCCGAGCTTGTCGGCTACCTGCTTTCCGACCGAGCCGATTATATTACCGGGGCTACGGTCAGGATTGACGGGGGACTTTCGCTCAAGGTGGCGCAAGATGCCTGATCGGGAATGGACCAGTCATGGAAGTGCTAAGGTTCTGATTCACTTACGCCCCGAACCGGGACAAGTTGATATCGCAAGGGGTACTCCGGGGCGAAACCTCCGGTTCGAGGGCAGTTTTGTAGTTAAAAGACTTTCAACTAACTGCCCGCGCATGCATATTCGCTCTGCAACTGAAAGGCCTATGGTCGCAAACAAGTAAAGGAAGAGGCGCCTCCGTGACGGCTCCCGTTCGATTTCCGAGGTTCTTTGTAACGAGCCCTGCGCCGTGCCCCTATCTGCCTGGGCGGAGCGAACGCAAGGTGTTCACGGAACTCAAGGGGCCACACGCGGACTCCCTGAACGATGCGCTCAGCCGGATCGGTTTCCGCCGCAGCCAGACCGTCGCCTATCGCCCGTCCTGCCTTGACTGCAATGCCTGCGTCTCGGTGCGTGTCGTCGCCAGCGAGTTCACGCCATCGGGAACCCAGAAGCGCATGATGAAGCGCAACGGAGACCTGATCGCCACCGTATGTCGTCCCTGGTCGACCGGTGAGCAATTCCAGCTCCTGCAGAAGTACCTTAGCGCGCGCCATCCCGAAGGCGGGATGACCTCGATGGACGAGGTGGACTTCGCCGACATGGTCGAGCACACGCCAGTCACCAGCTTCGTCATCGAATATCGCGAACCCTCGGCCGATGGCGTGACTCCGGGCCGCCTTGTCGGCGCATGCCTTACAGATCGTCAGTGCGACGGCTTGTCGATGATCTACAGCTTCTACGATCCGGAGCATGAATCGCGGGCAGGGCTGGGCAACTATATCATCCTCGACCATATCCATAAGGCGCAGGAAATGGGCCTGCCCTACGTCTACCTCGGCTACTGGGTCGAAGGCTCGCCGCGCATGCAGTACAAGGTGCGTTACCGGCCGATGGAACGCCTTGGCCGTTCCGGCTGGGAGCGCTTTTCGCCCGAAGAGCAGGACAAGCTGATCGCTGCCGTCGTCAAGAACCCGGACGGACACGGCAAGGCCGGTGCCGGTGGGCGCAAGGACGGCGTACCCTCCATCGCCAACTGACGATCCGGCGCGACACGCATTCGGTCAGGCGCGGTAGAGCGCTGCTTCTTCCGCGCGTCGATTCTTGAGGCCGGATAGCGGCTTGCCGTCGTTGTAGATCCACTTCGCAAATTCCAGAGCCGCCTCGGCAAAGCGCCTCTCGCGGTGCAGGCGGGTGAGCGTGGCCTTGCGGATGGCGCCCGTGTTGTAGTGGAACGAGACGAGGGCATCGAACTGCCCCTGCGTCGTCGCCACATCGCCTACCGCATCGCGGACCTCGTTGACGTAGCGCGCGATGTCCCTGTCGAAGCGGGCGTCGCATTGCGCCTGCGTCCAGATCAGACCCTTGCCTATGTCCGCTCCGGTTGAACCCCAACCGATCGTCCAGGGCTCACCCGTGGCACTGCCGGGATCGGGATAGGCTTCGAAGCGGCCGTCCGACCGGCGCCTGGCACAGCCTTCCCACTTGCGGATCAGGGCGCGACCTGCCTCGCCGAGGGCAAGATCGGCAGGGACGGGGCTGTCGTTGTCGGCGCGGTCGATGGCTGCGTCGAGCAGCGCAATGTCGGATGGCCGGAAGCCGCGGCCGAGCAATTGGCGCACGACATCGAAAATCGGTTTGCGATTCATCTGGAAGGGACCTCCCCGGTTCGGTGCGGAAAGGCGATCCAAGTAAACCGCAAGCGGGTCTGTAGGAAAATGGTTTTTGGAACCCCGGCAGGCAAAGGCCCGCCGCAGCGAAGTGAAGCGGGCCTTCGTGACAGGTGCAGGGGATCAGATCTTCTTGAGGATCCCGGTCAGCGGTATGGCGATGCTGGAGCCGCCGGCAAGCGCTTCGCCGTCGAACGTCGCTTCCGATCCGTCCGGCGCGGAGACCGAGATCGCATCGCCCTTGCGGGTGAAGATCAGCTCTTCCCCGCTCACCGTGGGCATCGAGACTTCGCCATCCTTGCTGGCGTCGATCGCCGCGGAAATGTCCTGCGGGGTCAGGTAGCCGGGGATCAGGTGATCCTTGAGCAAGGCCGCAAGCGCTGCATGGTCTGCGCTGCCCGTCAGCTCCTTGGCCGAATCGCCCAGGGCCGCAAAGGCGGCATCCTCGGGCGCAAGCAGCGTATAGCTGCCCTTTCCTTCAAAAATGCCGCTGATGCCGGTTTCCTTGATGGCTTCCGCCACAGTCTGCAGGCCATCCGCATCGTCGAGCAGGGCAGGCAGCGATTCGGTTTCGGGCGTGGCAAGCTCGGCGGCTCCGGTGCCGGTGTCCTCCGGCGTTCCGCCCGAGCAGGCGGCGGTGGCAAGGCTGGCGCCGCCAAGCAGCGCAATGGCGAGGTGTTTGATCCGCATCCTGGTTTCCCTCCCGATCAGACAAGCAGTTCGATGGCGGCCTGCACGAGCCGCGTGGTGGGATCGATCTGATAGACGTAGCCGTCGCTATAGCGATACATTGCCTCCGGCCCGTCGTAGTACTGGTCGCGATAGTCGTAAGGCACGTTGTAGACATCGTAGCCCATCGGCATCGGCTGGCCGATCCGGATGTCGTTGCCGGTCAGCAGCGCTGCAACCGAGCGGATCGAGGACGTATCCGGATCGACGCGGTAGATCGTGTCGTCGTAGTAGCGATAGCCGCTGGCGGGGCCGAGATCGTAGTAGCTGTCGTAGTATGACGGCAGCGTCACCGGCTGATAGGCGGAGGGCCAGGTCTGGCCGATACCCAGCGCGCCGCCGAGCAGCGGAATGTAGCTCAGGATGCTGTCGCCAGCGCCCAGGCGCAGCATGTAGCCGTCGGCATAGCGGTAGCGATAGGACCGGTCGTAGTCGCTGAAGTACCAGGCCGGATCGACCCAGCTGACGTCGCGCGGTCTGGCGAGGCCGGGAGGGGTGCAACCGTTGTATTTCTTGGCGAGGCCCGGCGGGCAACCGTCGTAGGCATGGCGACGCTCGAGCGAGGCCCAGTCGAAAATGCGGCGATCGGTGATCACGTGGACCCGGTCGTTGGTGGGAACGATGAATTTCTTGCCGCCATGACCCTTGTAGCTGACGCGTTTGACGTCCTTGCGCTGTGGCGGACGCGGGCCGGCAGCAACGGCCTTGGCGCCCTTGTTGCCGGGATGGTTGTCGTCGGCCTTCCTGTCGACTTTGCGCTCGGCCATGTGCTGGGCCCCGTTCCCGGCCTGCTGGTGCTTTTCCGCCTTGGCCGGGGCGTCGTGGACCGGCGAGCGCATGGTCGGATGCGAAGCCTGCATTGCCGCTCTGTCCTGCTTTGCCTGGACATGGGCATTACCGCCAGATTGCGGCTTGTCGGGCTTGTTGTCGGGCCTTGATGCGGGCGGCCCCTTGTGGTCATTCTGCGGCCCCTTGGCATTGCCCTGCACGGTTTCCCTGCCGCCGCCCTGGGCCTTGCCGTGGCCGCTACCGTGATCGCTGCCGTGGTCGTTGCCGCCGGGCGCGGCGGAAGCGGCCCCGGCGATCAGGGCCAGGCTTGCCACGCTGCCGATGAAGATCCTTTGCATCATTTGCATCTCCTTGGGTTGGCAGTTGCAACGCGGATCGGCGACAGTTCGTTCCTTGGGGACTCTTCGCCGCCTCGGGCGAGCGACGGGGTGGACCGGCTGCGATTAATCGGCGCTGACTGCGGTGTGCATTTGCCACCACAAGGGGGCAGCAGGAGCGCGCAAACGGAAAAGGGCGCCTGGATTGCTCCAGGCGCCCCACTCGGCGAACCGATTGTCCCTTCCGGAAAAGGGAGCGAAATCAGGCGCTGTAGTACATGTCGAACTCGACGGCCGACGGCGTGGTTTCCCAGCGCAGAACTTCCGGCCACTTCAGTTCGAGGTAAGCTTCGATCTGGTCGGCAGTGAACACGCCGCCCTCGATGAGGAACTCGTGGTCAGCGGCCAGGGCCTCGAGAGCTTCACGCAGCGAACCGCAGACGGTCGGCACTTCGGCGAGTTCGGCCGGCGGCAGATCGTAGAGGTTCTTGTCCATGGCGTCGCCCGGATGGATCTTGTTCTTGATGCCATCGAGGCCGGCCATGAGCAGCGCGGCGTAGCACAGGTAGGGGTTGGCCATCGCGTCGGGGAAACGGAATTCCACGCGCTTCGCCTTGTCGCCCGCACCGTAGGGGATGCGGCACGAGGCCGAGCGGTTGCGCGCCGAGTAGGCGAGCAGGACCGGGGCTTCGTAGCCCGGCACCAGGCGCTTGTAGCTGTTGGTGGTCGGGTTGGTGAAGGCGTTGAGGGCCTTGGCGTGCTTGATGACGCCGCCGATGAAGTACAGGCAGGTATCCGACAGGCCGGCATAGCCGTTGCCGGCGAAGGTGTTCTTGCCTTCGTTCCAGACCGAGATGTGCGTGTGCATGCCCGATCCGTTGTCCTTCATGATCGGCTTGGGCATGAACGTGGCGGTCTTGCCATAGGCCTGAGCGACCATGTGCACGACGTACTTGTAGATCTGCATGCGGTCGGCGGTGGTGACCAGCGTGCCGAAGGTCAGGCCGAGTTCGTGCTGCGCGGCGGCCACTTCGTGGTGGTGCTTGTCGCAGGGCAGGCCCATTTCGATCATGGTCGAGACCATCTCGGCGCGGATGTCGACAGCCGAGTCGACCGGAGCGACCGGGAAGTAGCCACCCTTGGCGCGCGGACGGTGGGCAAGGTTGCCGGTGTCGTACGACTTGTCCGAGTTGCCGGGCAGTTCGATGTCGTCGAGCTTGAAGCCGTTGCCGTCGTAGCCGTCATAGAACTTCACGTCGTCGAACATGAAGAATTCGGCTTCGGGGCCGACATAGACGGTGTCGCCGAAACCGGCAGCCTTGACGAAGGCTTCGGCGCGCTTGGCGGTCGAGCGCGGGTCACGTCCGTAGAGGTCGCCGGTCGAAGGCTCGACGATGTCGCAGAACAGGATCAGCATCGGGGTGGCCGAGAACGGATCGACATAGACGGCGTCGAGGTCGGGCTTGAGGATCATGTCCGACTCGTTGATGGCCTTCCAGCCCTCGATCGACGAACCGTCGAACATGAGGCCGTCTTCCAGTTCGTCCTCACCAAGAACCGAGGACACCATCGTCAGGTGCTGCCACTTGCCCTTGGGGTCGGTGAAGCGGAGGTCAACCCACTCGATTTCCTCGTCCTTGATTTGCTTGAGGACGTCCTTTGCACTTGCCATTTGCGTTGTTCTCCAGTCTTGCCCTGCCGCCGCGCGGCAGGGGATCAGGGGTTATTGGCACTCCAGGAATTTTACCGGCCCCCCGTGCCGGATTGTTCCCCAGTCCGGCTCAAGCCGGAATTTGAGATGGCCCTCGGATCAGAGGGCGTCGTCGTCCCGCTCGCCGGTACGGATGCGCACCGCAGTCTCGACCGGGATGACGAAGATCTTGCCGTCGCCGATGCGCCCGGTCTGTGCGGCTTCGGCAATCGCCTCGACCACGCGGTCCGCCAGGGCGTCGGCAACAACGACCTCGAGTTTCACCTTGGGCAGAAAGTCCACGACATACTCGGCACCACGATAAAGCTCGGTATGCCCCTTCTGACGCCCGAAGCCCTTGGCTTCGGTGACGGTGATGCCCGAAACGCCCACTTCGTGAAGCGCTTCCTTCACTTCATCGAGCTTGAACGGCTTGATGATGGCTTCGATCTTTTTCACGCCTGTCTAGACCCCTGCACTTGATCCCGGATTTCCGAAGAGGTTTTCCGGTCCGGGAACCAGATGCCTCGCGCGCGACTCCCATCAAGAATCGTGCCAATACGGTTGCCCACTAGGTAGGGCATGTGTGCAGTCGCGAAAAGACCGGAATCGCTCGATTTACCCTATCGAATAGGGTGTTTCGGCAATGTTCGACAGACGCAGTGCACAACATCTGTTCAATATTCAGGCAAGCCGTGCCTCAAAATTGTGCAGTGCGCCCAAGAAGGCGTCGACACGAGGCGCGGTGGGTTGGATTCGGAAACCGGGTAAGGCAACGGGCAGCCGGTAGGGCTTGCCGGTCGTTCCCACCCCGGGAGCACTGTTTGGCGGGGCAATCGGCGCTGCAACGGCACCGGTGCGCAAGCCCGGCTCGTCAGAGACGCAGTCCTGCTGTTTCCGGCAGGCCGGCCATGATGTTGAGGTTCTGGACCGCGGCGCCGCTGGCGCCCTTACCCAGATTGTCGAGCATGGCGACGAGGCGGGCCTGGCTGCCGTCGGCAGAGCCGAAGACGCGCAGGGTCAACGTGTCGACCGGCTGCATCGAGGCGCGCAGCAGCAGTTCACCTGGTTCGTCGTCGACGACCGAGACGATTGGGCTGCCTGTATAAGTCTCGCTTAACTTTCCGCGCAGGGCCTCGGGCGAGCCGGCGTTCTTCATGGCGCCGAGGTGCAGCGGCACTTCGACGACCATGCCGCGATGCGCAGCGATGACGGCGGGCGCGAAGATCGGCGGGATCGAAAGGCCAGCATGAACCGTCATTTCGGGCACGTGCTTGTGGCCCATGGTCAGGCCATAGGCGCGAAATGCGATGTCGCGGTCTTCCTCGAATCGGCCGATCAGCGCCTTGCCGCCGCCCGAGTAACCGGAAACGGCGTGGCACACATAGGGCCAGTCGGCCGGCAGCAGCCCCGCGGCCACGAGCGGCGCGACGAGGGCGAGGAAGCCGGTGGGATAGCAGCCCGGATTGCTGACGCGCATGGCCGATGCAATCGCATCGCGGCCGACCAGCTCGGGAAAGCCGTAAGTCCAGCCATCGGCGGTGCGGTAGGCGGTCGATGCGTCGATCACCCGGGTCCGGTCGTTGCGGATCATCCCCACGGCTTCGCGGGCGGCGTCGTCGGGCAGGCACAGCACGACGAAATCCGCGTCGTTCAGCGCTTCGGCGCGCGCTGAGGCGTCCTTGCGGCGTTCGTCGTCGAGAACGATGAGGTCGAACTCGCTGCGGCTGCCGAGCCGCTCTGCAATTTCAAGCCCGGTGGTGCCGGCGGCGCCGTCGATGAAGACCGTCGCGCTCACTGCCCGATCACCTCAATCCCGGAAAGCGCGACGTAGCCGACCTGGCCTTCCTCGCCGAGCTGGCCCCAGGCCCAGTTGCCGGCGATATCCAGCACGTTGAAGGTTTCGCCCGCGGGCAGTTCGCGGATCGCGTCCGCATCCTCGCGCCCGGCGCTGCGCAGGACGGCGCCCGGAAGCACCTTGTGCGGCATCGGCACCGAGTAGTGCGGCACGAAGTAGAGACCGGCGAGCTTGATGTGCGCCAGGTCTCCGCGAACCGGAAGGCAGCCGGGATCCGCGGTCACGCTCGGCCCGGTCATGGCAAGAATGCCGTCGATCCGGGGGGGACGGGTATGGGAATCCTGGATGGCCAACGCGGTCATGTCTCCAAAGTCAAAGATGGGCGCGCTTAGCTGGGGCATGGCCAAGAAGCAAGGTTTCGGCGAGTCATTTGCCGTAGCGCTGTCTTAGCATATTCCAGCTCGCCCGCAGACCCAAAGCGTCTCCCCCTTTCGGACGACCCGGCTTGGCCGAGGGGCGCCAGGCGAAAGTGTCCAAGTGGGCCCAGTCGACGCCCTTGGGCACGAAACGGTCGAGGAACAGCGCCGCGGTGCAGGCGCCGGCAAAGCCGCCCGTGCCTGCATTGTTGATGTCGGCCACGTCGGACTTGAGCATTTCGCGGTAGCCTTCGTGCAGCGGCAGGCGCCAGCACGGATCGTCGCTGGCGAGGCCGCCGTCGAGCAGGGCCTGCGCGGTTGCATCCTCGCGCGCAAACAGTGCGGGCAGGTCGGGGCCGAGCGCGACCCGGGCCGCGCCGGTGAGAGTCGCGAAGTCGATGATCAGCTCCGGCTCCTTCTCGCCGGCCCGGGCAAGGGCATCGCCGAGGATCAGGCGGCCTTCGGCATCGGTATTGCCGATCTCCACCGAGATGCCTGCGCGGCTGCGCAGGACGTCGCCCGGGCGGAAGGAGTTGGCTGAAACCGCGTTTTCGACGGCGGGGACCAGCAGGTGCAGGCGCACCGGCAGCTTCGCGTCCATGATCAGCCGCGCCAGTGCCAGGGCATGTGCCGCGCCGCCCATGTCCTTCTTCATCAGCAGCATGCCCGAGGACGGCTTGATGTCGAGCCCGCCCGAATCGAAGCAGACGCCCTTGCCGACGATGGCGATCCTGGGATGCCTGGGATCGCCCCATTCCAGCTCGATCATGCGCGGGGCGTGGCTGCGCCCGGCGGCGCGGCCCACGGCATGGACCATCGGGAACTCGCGCTCGAGCATGTCGGTGCGGGTCACGTGGATCTCGGCGCGATAGGCCTTGGCAAGGCTCTCGGCCTCTGCCTCGAGCTGGCCGGGGCCCATGTCCTCGGCCGGGGTATTGACGAGGTCGCGGACCAGTTCGACGGCCTCGGCCTCGGCGGTGATCGCGTCGATCTTGCCCGCCTCGGCGGTCAGCAGTACGCGGGGGCCTTCTTCGGAAGGATCGGAGCGATAACGGTCGAAGCTGTACTGCCCGGTGATCCAGCCGAACATGGCGCGGCCCGGTTCGGCGCCATGGCAGCGATAGGTGCCGGCGGGCAGGGCATCGGCGAGCTTGGCCAGGCACCAGCTCGACAGTTCCCCGGTCCGGGCAACGCTTGCCACCACGATCCAGCCGTCGCCATCGGGGACGATCGCGTGTTCGCCTGCATCGGCGGAGAACTTGTGCGCTTCGAGCGCAGCGCGCTGGGCAGCGGTGCGTTCCTTGAGGAAGGCGTCCAGTCCGTCCTTGTCGACGAGGTGGATGGCCACGGCCTTCTGGCCCCGGTCCGGCTGAATCAATGGGTTCTTGTCGCTCATATAGAGTTTCTCTAGCGTTGGCTCAGGCCTGAGTGCGAGAGGAAAATTATGCGAATTGGCGGATTGGTGTTGGCAAGCGTTCTCCTGGCAGGTGGCTGTTCGGGCAAGCAGGCCGATGCCCCCGAGGATCAGCCTTCGCTTTCAGCCTCGAGCGAGGCCAGTGCCGGTCCTGCGGGAGCGGGCATGGCCTCGCAAGGGGCGGCCAGCGACGGGGCTTCGCAGGTTGCGCAAGCTGCCGCGCCCATGGGCCGCAAGGAAGAAGCCTCGAACGATCTTTACGAATTCGCCTACGAGTACCCGGACCAGGCCGGCGCAATCCCCGGGCTGCGCGCAAGGCTCGATGCCAAGTTGGACGAAACCCGCAAGGCGCTCATCTCCGAATCGCGCGATGACCGGCGCGAGGCGAAGAAGAACGACTTTCCCTATCACGCGCATAGCAGCCAGACCTCGTGGAAGGTGGTGACCGACTTGCCGGGCTGGCTGTCGCTGTCCTCCGAGTTCTACGTCTTTTCCGGCGGTGCCCATGGCATGAGCGGTTTCGATTCGCTGCTTTGGGACAAGCAGGCCGACGCGGCCCGCAAGCCCGAGGCCCTGTTCACCAGCGAATCGGCGCTGCGCTCGGCAATCCGCAGGCCTTTCTGCAATGCGCTCGACAAGGAGCGTGAGAAGCGGCGCGGGGTGCCGGTACGCCGCGGCAGTGACGACATGTTCAGCGATTGTATCGATCCGCTCGAAAGTACGGTCATTCTCGGCTCGTCGAACGGCAAGACTTTCGATCGCCTCGGAATCCTCGTCGGTCCCTACGCGGCCGGGCCCTATGCCGAAGGCACATACGAGATCACCCTGCCGGTCACTCCGGCCGTGCTCGACACGGTGAAGCCCGCCTACAAGGACAGCTTCTCGAGCGGCGGCTGATCTTCGCGCTTGCGAGCATCTCGCATTTGGCGAGCAAGATCGCTATGTGGGGGCCATGAGCGAATACCAGATTGTCGAACCCGGAAGTGAAACCGTCCTGCGCGACGGCACCATCAAGCTGCACGGACCCGAGGCTTTCGAGGGCATGCGCAAGGCCGGACGCCTTGCCGCAGCGATCCTCGATGAAGTGGCCTCGATGGTGGAGCCGGGCGTCACTACGGCTGAAATCGACGACAAGGTTCGCGAACTGACGCTCGATGGCGGCGCCGTTCCGGCAACGCTGGGCTATCGCGGCTATGCGCATTCGTGCTGCATCTCGATCAACCATGTCGTGTGCCACGGCATTCCTTCGGAAAAGACGCTGAAGGAAGGCGATATCCTCAACATCGACGTGACCCCGCTGCTCGACGGCTGGCACGGCGATTCCAGCCGCATGTATTTCGCGGGCGAGCCCTCGCTGAAGGCGCGCAAGCTGGTGGAGGTGACTTACGAGTGCCTGATGATCGGCATCGAGCAGGCCAAGCCGGGCAACCGCGTGGGTGACATCGGCGCGGCCATCCAGGCCCATGCCGAAGCGCATCGCTACGGCGTCGTGCGCGAATTCTGCGGCCATGGCCTCGGCCGCCTGTTCCACGATGCGCCCGAAGTGGTCCACGCCGGTCGCGCCGGCACGGGGCCGATGCTGAAGCCGGGCATGTTCATGACCATCGAGCCGATGATCAACCTCGGCAAGCCGCCGGTGAAGCTTCTCAACGACGGCTGGACCGCGGTCACGCGCGACAAGTCGCTTTCGGCCCAGTTCGAACACTCGATCGGCATTACCGAGGACGGCTGCGAGATCTTCACGCTCAGCCCGGCAGGCCAGCACAAGCCGCCTTACGCCTGATCGCAGCGATGGCGGGGACGCAAGGCCCCGCCGCAACCGCGCACCTCCCCCGCGCGTTGAAGCCCTTGCCATGGCCCGCGCCGCTATCCCCGCAATTCGCCTGTTGCCCTTACTCGCGGTGGCCCTCAGCCTGTCTGTGCCGGGCGGGGCCCATGCGGGGCGATGCCCGGTCGACCATGCCGGGAAACTCGGGATCGGCGCTTGGCCCCTTGAGGGCGATAGCTCACTGGAAGCAGATCTGGAGCGGCTCCACGGGGGGTGGTTCCATACCTGGCAGGCCCGGACGGATCTTCGCGATCCCGGCTTCGTGCCGATGATCCGGTCTGGCCGCGATCTGCCGCAAGTCTTCGCCGCGCCTTCGCCGGTCCTGCTGACTTTCAATGAACCGGACGAAGCGAAGCAGGCGAACATGAGCGTCGAACTGGCGCTGGCCTACTGGCCGACGCTGATGGCGACCGGAAAGCGCCTCGGTTCACCGGCGACGCGTACGGGCAACGAAGTGGGCCCAAGCAGCTGGCTTGGCCGCTTCATGGCAGGGGCAGCGGAGCGCGGCTACCGCGTCGATTTCATCGCCGTCCATTATTACACGCAGTCGCCGGACATCGACGCTTTCCGCGGCTACCTCGAGCGGGTCCACGAGGCTTACGGCCGTCCCGTCTGGGTCACCGAATGGGCGCTGGCGGACTGGTCGCGGCCGGGCCGCTTTTCCTTTGCCGAGCAGGCAGCGTTCTTCCGCCGCGCCTCGGCGATGCTCGATGACTTGCCCTATGTCGAGCGGCACGCATGGTTCGGTCTCTACGAAGGGCTCGACGGCTGGAAGCTGCATTCCGGGCTGGTCGCAGGGGGCAGGCTTACCGAAGTGGGCAAGGCCTTCGTCGATCTTGCCGCATGTGACCAGGCGCCGGTCGAGCCGGAATAGCCCTGCCGCTCAGAAGCTGATCACGGCTTCGCCGATGGCATTCCACACATCGGCCAGCTGATCCTCGCCGATGCAGTAGGGCGGCATGACATAGACCGTGTTGCCCAGGGGACGCAGCAGGATGCCGCGCTCGCGGAAGAAGGCCATGAGGTCGGGCGCCAAAGTGTCGAGATAGCCGCCTTCGCCCGACGTCTTGAGGTCGAGCGCGGCAATCGTTCCGCATTGGCGGGCATTGTCGAAGTGGCAGAAGCTGCCGAGTTTATCGAGCCACTGCGCCTGTCGCTTGGCGAGAACGGCGATCCGCTCGCGCACCGGCTCCTCGCGCCAGATCTCGAGGTTCGCGCGGGCTGCCGCGCAGGCGAGCGGGTTGGCGGTGTAGCTGGACGAGTGGAAGAACATCTTCGCGCGGTCGGTCGACCAGTGCGCCTCGAAGATCGCCTCGTTCGCCATCGTGACCGCAAGCGGCACCGCGCCGCCGGTCAGTCCCTTGGAGAGGCACAGGATGTCGGGCGAAACGCCGGCCTGTTCGCACGCGAGCAGGGTGCCGGTGCGGCCCCAGCCGGTCATCACTTCGTCGGCAATGAACAGGACGTCGTGCTGCGTGCAGATCTCCTGCATCCGCGCCAGCGTTTCCGGCGCGTAGAACAGCATCCCGCCTGCGCCGAGCACCAGCGGCTCGACGATGAATGCCGCCGCATCGCCCTTGCGGCAGATCGCCTCCAGCGCATCGAGTGCGGCCTGTTCCGCCCCCGCGGCGGGGAAGGGCATGGTTGCGACGTCGAACAGCAGCGGCTCATAGGCCTGGTTGAACACGCCGCGCGCACCGACCGACATCGCGCCGATGGTATCGCCGTGGTAGCTGTGCTCCATCACGACGATGCGGTGCCGCGCCTCGCCGCGCGCATGCCAGTAGCCCAGCGCCATCTTCAGCGCGACTTCGACGGCGGTCGATCCCGAATCGGAGAAGAACACCCGAGTCAGGTTCTGCGGCATGATTTCGCGCAGGCCCGCGGCGACGGCTTCTGCGGGTTCGTGGGTCCAGCCCGCGAAGATCATCTGGTCGAGCTTGCCAGCCTGTTCGGCGATGGCGGCCATGATCTTCGGATTGCAGTGCCCGTGCGTCGTTACCCACCACGAGGAGATCGCATCGATGTAGGATTTGCCGTCCGCGGTGTGGAGCACGGCGCCCTCGGCGCGTTCGACCAGCGGGATCGGTTCGCGCAGGCCGTGCTGCGTGAAGGGGTGCCAGACAGATGACGTCACCGGGTGAAATCCTCCAGTCGAAAATGTTCGGCAAAGGCCGTGCGCAGGGTTTCGGGCGTCAGCGGATCGAGCCGCGGCAGGCGGCCCAGACGGCGGACCTTGCCCATCTCGCAGATCGTCGCCTCGCTGTCTTCCACCGCATCGCCGACGAAGGCGACGCCGAGAATGTCGATGCCGCGCGCGCGCAGCGCCTCGATCGACAGCAGCGAATGGTTGATCGTGCCCAGCACGGTGCGCGCGACGAGGACGACCGGACATCGCCATTGCGCGAACTGGTCGGCGTAAGTCATCTGGCGGGTCAGGGGCACCAGAGCGCCGCCGGCTCCTTCGATCACCAGTGGGCCGTCCACTTGCGGAAGGGCGAGCCGATCCGGGTCGATGACGACCCCGTCGATCTCGGCAGCGAGGTGGGGTGAGCAGGGTGTCGAGAGCCGATAGGCGTCGGGCAGCACACGCTCGGGCGCGATCCCGGCGAGACGGGCCACACGGTCGCGGTCGCCGCCGTCGGCCTCCAGTCCGGCCTGCACGGGCTTCCAGTAGCAAGCGCCGAGCGCGCCGGTCAGGGCGGCGGCAAAGACGGTCTTGCCGATTTCGGTGTCGGTGCCGGTGACGATGATGGGGGTGTTTGGCATTGCGGGCTCACCTAGCGCGATGAAGGTGGCAGGTCACGACCTCGTACGTGACAGCGCTTCCGGAAGCCTCGAAACGCGCCATGACCCTGCGTAGGGCGGCGGGCGGCAGCGGGCGATGGCGGGGCGAAGACGTGCCGGCGCCGATGGCCTTGAGCGAGCGCAGGAACGCGCGGGCATCGGCATGGCATTCCACGTGTGCCTCGACGTCGAGCGCGGCCGGGTCGAGCCGGGCGAAGTCTTCGACGGGCTGGAATTCCGGGGTTCCGGCGACCAGTCCCTCGGCCGCGTGGGCTTCGCGCCATTCGGCGAAACTGCCGGGGCCGAGAGTGGTCACGAGGCAGTGACCGCCCGGCGCGAGCCAGTCGGCCATGCGGGCCAGCGCGGCCGGGGCGTCGGTGAACCACTGCAGGGCCAGGCTGGAGCAGATGAGATCGAAAGGGCCGCCTTCCGGGGTGCCGAATTCCCCGTCCATCGCAGCGAATTGGCGCGAGGGCGCATCGCCCAGGCTGGCGCGGCAACGCTCGACCATTTCGGGTGCGATGTCGGTAATCGTCCAGTCTCCGCCGACATCGGCCGCGAGCAGCGCACGCGTCAGGAAGCCGGTGCCGCAGCCGATTTCCAGCACGCGCGGGCTTTGCGGCAGCGCAAGTGCGGCGATGCGCGCGGCAAGGGCTTCGGCGACGCTGCGCTGGACGCGGGCATGGTCCTCGTAGTCCGGCGCCTTGGCGAAGGCCCGGATGATGCGTTCGCGTTGCCCGCTCATGCGAGGGACCCAGCCATGTCGCGGACCGCCTGCGCGCAAAACGCCGGGTCTTCGAGGGGGAGCAGATGGCCGCCGCCTTCGTGGCTCAGGTGCCGTGCCGCGATGCCGGCAAAGCAGCCCTGGCGCATGGCTTGCGGAAGCAGCGGATCCCTGGCGCCCTGCACGACCAGAACGGGAACTTCCGGCAGGCGGGGATGCGCATCGCGCAGGCTCAGCAGGTCATCGCGCAGGGGAGCGGGATCGATCCGCGCGAAAGCCGCGTCGCATCCGACGCGCCGGCGGAAGTCTTCAACGACCGTTCGCGGATCGCGGCCGAACTGGCGCAGCATCAGCTCGACGACGCGGGTCGCCACGCCCGGACAGTCGGGCGTGGCGGTGAAGCGCTCGAACCCGTTGATGGCGACGAGACCGGCCAGTCCCGGCGGTGGATCGGCGAGGAGCCGCATGGTGCCGAAGGAATGGGTTACCGCCAGGCAGGGACCTTCGACTGCCGGGGCCAGCGCGTCGCCGAAATAGCCGCGGTCGTCGCGCAGCTGCTCCCATTCGGGCAGGAGCGGGGCCAGCGCGTCCCAGAAGTGCCGGTCGAATCCCCAGCCGTGACAGAACAGCAGCTTCACCGGTGCGCCTCTATGGCTGTCAGCAGGGCATCGACGTCGGCCTCGCTCTGGCTGGCGCGCAGGGCGATGCGCAGGCGGCTGGTGCCGGGCGGAACCGTGGGCGGGCGGATCGCGGAGGCAAGCAAGCCTGCCGTTTCCAGCCGGGCCGAAAGTGCCATGGCATCGGCTTCTGCGCCAATCACGGCAGGCACGATCTGGGTGCTCGAGGCGCCATGGTCGAGGCCGAGCCGCGACAGGCCCGCGCGCAGTCGGTCGCCCAGCGCCGCGAGGTGGGCGCGCTCGGCGTCCATGCCGGGCACGAGGTCGAGCGCGGCGTCGATAGCGCCCAGCACCGCAGGGGGCGGCGCGGTCGTGAAGATAAAGCCGCTGGCGGTGTTGACGAGGTAGTCGATCAGCGCCTGCGAGCCCGCGACATAGGCCCCGAATCCGCCGAGCGCCTTGCTGAAGGTGCCCATGATCAGATCGACCCGGCCCGGTATTTCGGCCGAAAGGCCCGCGCCGCCGGGGCCGAGGACGCCGGTGGCATGGGCCTCGTCGATGAAGAGCACGGCATCGTGCGCTTCGGCGATGGCGGCAAGGCGTGCCATGTCGGCGCGGTCGCCGTCCATGCTGAACACGCTTTCGGTCAGGATCATCCGGGCCGGGGCATCGCGTCCCTTGTCGGCAAGCAACGTCTCGAGGTGGTCGAGGTCGTTGTGCCTGAAGCGGTGCTGGCGCACGCCGGCCATGGCGATGCCTGCGTGCATGCTGGCGTGGATCAACCGGTCGGTGAAAATGGCGGCGCCCGGTACGGCTGCGAGCAGGGCGGGGATGACCGCGGCATTGGCCTGCCAGCCGCTGGCAAAGATCAGCGCGGCCTGGGCCCCCTTGAACTGCGCGATGCGCGCTTCGAGCGCGAGGTGCGCATCGCTCGTGCCCGTGACCAGCCGCGATGCGCCGGAGCCGGTGCCTAATCTTGCGGTCCATTCGCGCGAACGCTCGATCAGCAGCGGATGACGGGCAAGTCCGAGGTAGTCGTTGCTGGAAAAGTCGACCAGTTCGCGCCCCTCGCGGATCACGCGGCCGCCGCCGGCAAGGGCAGCCGCGCGCAAGGTGCGGCGCTGTCCGGCGCTCTCGATCCGCGCGAGCGCGGACTTGAGAAGGGAATCGAGCCTGCTCATCGCAGGTGCCGGTATGGCAAGCGGAGCCTTTGTACAATGGCGCTAGGGAAATCGGCGCCCGGGGCACGGTTTTTCAACGATAGGCCGTGTTGGATTTTTTAAGAGTTTACGGACTATGCAATCGATAGCATAGTTGCTTCCCTGACGCCCGAAGTCGGACGCGGGCGTTGATTGGCCCGGTGCCGGATCGCTTCTCTTCCATTCTCTCTCCGCGATCCTGCACCGGGCATTTTTCCCCTGGCCGCACAGGTGCAATGCGAGGGATCAGCTTTCGAACAGGTCGAGGTAGGCCACCACGTCGTTGTCGGTGGCGATGAACAGCCCGTCCTGGACGTCTTCGGGTTGCTGCGCCGCGATTCGCATGGCTTCGGACAGGGGGCCGTAGAACAAGGTATGTGCCGCGCCGCCTTCGGGACCGGCATCGAGGTGATAGAGGCGCACTGTCGCGCTCTCGTAAGTCGTGCGCATCAGTCCGGGCCCCCGTTGCTGTCGGAGTCCTTTTCGCGCCGTGCACCGTCGACCGTACGGGCAAGCCGCTCCGCTTCGGCCTCGGTTGCCTTGCGCTCTGCCGCGGTGCGTCCGTGCCGGGCGCGATTGCTGTCCGCCTGCGCCTTGTCTCCGGCGCGGGCCTTGGCCTTGCGGGCCAGGCGAAGGTTGATGATTTCGGCCATGTCCGGCCAGTCTTACGCCTCGACGGGGGCTGTCGTCACGCCCAGATCGGGCAGGCCGACCGATCGCTTGCCTGAAAAGTCGGTGCGCACGACGATCAGGCCGTCCTTTTCCAGATAATCGAGCAGGCGCTGGACCCGGCGCGGGCTGCTGGTGCCGTAGATGCGCGCCAGTTCCATGTCGTCCGGGCACGGTTTTCCGTCCATTGCGGCGCGGGCGATGACGTAGAACGTCGCCAGCGCATCGTCGGGCACGTGCTTGGCAAGGTTGAGCAAGTCGAGCCAGCGTTCGTCCTCCGGATCCTCGATCCCCGCAAGGGCGGCGGCAAATCCGCGGCGGAACATCGTGGCGTCGAGGCCGCGGATCGAAATGCCCTTCATCCGGCAGCGGATCGTGAAATCCTGGAACAGCGTGGTCGAGGACTGGAACGTGCAGTCCTCCTCCTGCGCCATGGCGTTGAGGATCTCGACCATCGCCGCGCGGTTTTCTTCCGGCTCGGGTTCGGGCCGTTCGGGGCGCGGGGCGGGATCGGCCACGCTGTCGGACGTCGCGATGCTGGCCGACAGCTCCTCGACGTCGAGGCGCGGTCGCGGCGCCGGGCGCGGGAATTCGGGGCGCTCGGGCTCGACGTGCAGGTCGGCGTGGAGCAGTTCGCGCATGTCCTCGGTGCTGGCGGTCGGCAGCGGGGCGAGGCCGGGTGTCACCGACTTCGCGCCGGTCCGGACCGAACCGATGTTCACCGCGACCGGGCGGCGCGCGATGGCCGGGCCGAGACCGAGGAACTGGCCGCGCGCAAGATCGCGGATCTGTTCGGCCTGGCGGCGTTCCATGCCCAGCAGGTCGGCTGCGCGCACCATGTCGATGTCGAGGAAGGTGCGGCCCATCAGGAAGTTGGATGCTTCGGCCGCGACGTTCTTGGCCAGCTTGGCAAGGCGCTGGGTGGCGATCACCCCGGCGAGGCCGCGCTTGCGCCCGCGGCACATCAGGTTGGTCATCGCGCCCAGCGATATGCGGCGGGCTTCCTCGGAAACTTCGCCGGCGGCGGCAGGCGCGAACATCTGCGCCTCGTCGACCACAACCAGCGCCGGGTACCACTGTTCGCGCGGGGCATCGAACATGGCATTGAGGAACTGCGCGGCGCACTTCATCTGCTGGTCGATTTCCAGCTCGTCGAGCGCAAGGACAACCGAGGCGCGGTGCTGGCGGATGCGCGCGCCGAGCCGGACGATCTCGGCCTCGCCATAGGCCGCGCCGTCGATCACGACATGGCCGAATTCCTCGGCGAGGCTGACGAAATCGCCTTCGGGGTCGATCACCACCTGCTGGACGATGGCGGCACTCTCTTCGAGCAGGCGGCGCAGCAGGTGCGACTTGCCGGACCCGGAATTGCCCTGCACCAGCAGGCGGGTCGCGAGAAGCTCCTTGATGTCTATCCTGATCGCCTCCCCGCTGGGGGTCTGGCCGATGACGATTTCTGCACTCACCGGTCCTGCATTAAGCAAGCGGGCCAGGGGAATCAAAGGTGCGAGTGGCCTTTATCCATAGCTTGGGGGCAACCTGGCGGCGCAAGGCGGAACCACGAGGCCGCCCGGTGCAATGAAATCCTGTTTGACGGGAATGAAATAACTCGCAAATCTGAACGCTCGTTGGACCATGGCGTGCCGGGCGCGCCGTAGATCCGTTTTCGCTGGGGGTCGCAATTCGGCCCCCTATCATAAGGGCAATAAATGACGGTCGAGAAATACAACCTGGGAGCCCGGTGGTTCCACTGGACCCTTGCGATTCTGGTCATTCTCAATCTGGCTTCGGGCCTTCTGCACGAACCGCTCGAAGACGTCATTCAGCTTATGACCGTGCACAAGTCGATCGGCCTGATCATTCTGCTGGTCACGATCGGGCGGATCGTCTGGCGCCTGCGCTGGACAAAACCGCCGCTTCCCGGCTCCATATCGCCCTTGGAGCGCATGGCCGCATCGGCCACGCACCTGGCGTTCTACGCGCTGATGCTGATCATGCCGCTCACCGGCTGGATTTTCTCATCGGCAGGCAAGTATCCGCTCAGTTTCTTCGGCCTGTTCCTCTGGCCCAAGCTGCCCATCAGCAAGGACGGTCCGCTTGCCGGTCCCGCACACGAGGGACACGAGATCCTGGGTTGGTTGATGCTCGCGCTGGTGGTCCTGCATATAGCGGCGGCCTTGCGCCACCACTTCCTGCTCAAGGACGGTATCCTGCGTCGCATGCTGTAAAGGCAAGTCAGGCCGCGACACTGGCCGCAGCCTGACAATATCGTTTCGAACCTGCAATCAGGCCGGTTCAGCTACTGGGTAGCTGGCCGGTCTGGTCCAGCCGCCGCCACACTTCGTCCATGGGTTCGATCACCGTGATCGTGCGATTCTCGCCGAAGCGGATGCGCGTGCCTTCTTCCACCGGAGTGATGAAGGTGACCTGCGAGGCATTGACGATCGCAGGGACCCTGTCGGTGGCGGTGAACTTCACGAACATAACCGGCTCTCCCAATTGTTTGCATAGAAGCTAGCCGGATTCCGGGAAGTTGCCAGCGGCATTTCGCGCAGGCCGCGGTCCTTTCCGTTTCACACCCCCAGAATTGAAGATGACTTGCCGCCTGATGGCTTCGGTCGCGCGGGACGCAGGAATTGGTATTCCGAGCCGTCGGCCCGGTTGAGGCCACGTGCCCGCTGACGTTATTATGCGGGCATCGAATCCAGGCAGCAGCCGGGATCGCAACAGGGATGTTCAATGCACGATGAACACGAGTTGCGCCGCACCGTCGTCGGCGAGATGCACTTGCGACGCTGGCCCCTGCTGCAGGCGCCGTCACTCGTCATCCAGTTGGTCCGGGTTCTCGATGCACACGACCGTGAGGCGGAGCGGCTGGCGCTGAGCGATCTGCCGCACGGGGCGTGGATCGACTGCGCCGACAATCCGCGCCACGTGAAGGGCCTGTTCGCCCCCGGTGTCGCCTTCACGCTGGAGCGGCATAGCGAAGCCAGCACGACCACCCTGTTCATTCCGGATGGCACGCTGGATGCGCTCTTCGCCCCCGAGGCTGGCAGCGACCTGGACAAGGCGGTGGCCTGGGCCAATTCGCTGCCAGGCAAGGTGATCCGCTCAACCCGGCTGCTGCTGGTAGAGGACGAGGGACAAGCAAGCGACCTTCTGCCGCAGATCGGGATTGCCGACGACGAACTCGTCTGCTGCCGGATCGGCACGGAAGAGGCGCTGGACGCCTCGGCGCGGATCTGGTCGGATTTTCGCCTGCGTGAACAGGGCTTCGGTATCCTGATCGTTGCGGCCAACGGGATGCTGCCCGCCGATCTCACGCGCACCGTCCAGCGGTTGCAGGAACTGGGCAACTATCGCAATCTCGCGCTGCTCGGGCTTCCGGTTGCGCGCGAAGGCTGGAAGCGGCTCGATCACATCGAGGCGATGCTGGGCAAGATGAACGGCGCCATCGCGCGGCCCGAAGTGACCGACGATTCGCTGCTGGACGAAGTGACCAGCCTCTACATGGATCTCATCACCCACTCGGCCGAATGCGATTACCGGATGAGCGCGACCGAGGCTTATGCGACCATCGTCGAGGAGCGGCTGACCGACCTCAACATCCGGCCATGCCCGGGGCACCTGTCGCTGACCGATTTCACCCAGCGCCGCTTCTTTCCGGCGGTGCGGACCTGCGCTGCCCATCGTCGCCGCGCTGAACAACTCGCCCAGCGCACCGCGCAGTTCGTCTCGCTGTTCCGCACCCGGATCGAGACGCGCATCGAGAACCAGAACGGGCGCCTCCTCGCCTCGATGGAACGCAATGCCACGCGCCAGCTGCGCCTGCAGCAACTGGTCGAAGGGCTCTCGGTGGTGGCGGTAAGCTATTACGCGCTTGGCTTGCTGGGGAAGCTGCTGGAAGGAGTCGAGAGCGTCGTGCCGGGCCTGCACGCCCATTTCCTGACCGCATTGATGGTGCCGTTCGTGCTTGGCGCGGTGTGGCTTGGGATCCACTATATGAAGAGACGGATTCTTGACCCCATGGCGAGGTAGTTTACGACAATCCATGACAATGACTCGCCGGTCATGGGGCTGTCACAAGTACGCGGCATAGGCGCAGTCCATGAACCTTCGCAGTCTCTCGCCCGATCAGGGCCGCGCCGGACCGCCGATCCGTCTGATCGTTCTCGCCGGCCGTCCGCGCAAGGGGGCCCATCCCCTCGCGGAGCGTTTCGGCGTGAGCCACAAGTGCCTGATCCCGCTCGCGGGAAAGCCGCTTGTCGCGCATGTCCTGCAGACTGCGGCGAACCATCCGCGAATTGCCAGTCTCGCCGTATGCATCGAGCGCGAGGGCTTCGAGCCTATATATGATGTCCTCACCCGCCTGCCCGGGCGCGGTACGGTGGCGCTCGTTCCCGCGCGTGACAGCCTGGCGGATAGCGTGCGCGCTGCCGCCGAAGGCTGGGAAGGGCCGGTGATCGTGACCACTGCCGATCACGCGCTGCTGAGCGAGTCGTCGATCGATGCCCTGCTCGATACGCTGGAGACGGCCGACATCGCCTTTGCCCTTACCCGTCGCGAATGGGTGGAGGCTGCCCACCGCGCAGGCCACGGCCATTATCTCCGGCTGCGTGACGGTGAATTCGCCGCCTGCGATCTTTACGGCATGTCAGGACCTGCCGCGTTGCGAGCCATCGAGGTGTTTCGCGGCGACCGCAGCGGCCAGCGTATCGCGCGCGCAACCGGAGTGCTTGGCCTCCTGCGGGTCATGCTCGGGATGGAGACGCTCTGTGGGGCGATTGCGCGGGCTTCCCGGCGCCTTGCGCTGAAGGTCGGCGCGGTCATTCTCGGAGATGGCAGCCAGGCGATCGATGTCGACGATGATCGCACTTATGCGGTGGTGCGTGACCTGCTCGAAACGCGGGGCGAGGAACAGATCGAAGCCGCGCCCCGGCTTGCGGTCGCCTGACCGTCCGGAAAATTCCGCTGGCCATTTTCGGTAGGGGAGAGGCTTTCCGGTAGGGGAGAGGCTGGTCTGCGCCCTTGCCTCAGGCCCCTGAATTGTTTCGTCAATTCAGGGGATGGTGCGGTCGAGAGGCATAAAAACCCTTCTCATACAACAGCATAGTGACCGAAAAGCTTTTGAGCGGACTCAGTTTTGTCCTCATTCCACGTCATGCTGTTTCAGGGTAACGCAGAGGACAAGGTGGAATGGAGGGTGGAATAGAATGGCTTGATTCAGTCAATTTTGATGCCATCCAACACAACCCGCGCATTTGCCATGGCTCTGTTTCTCATAGTCCGCTCAAATGCCCGCTGCTGTCGTTCGACGTCTATCATGACGGCAAGCAGGCGCAGCAAACCCGCCAGAGAGGTCTGACTTCCATCATCCTCCCGGTCAGTGCCCTTTGGAAGAGACGAGCGGAGTTTCGTCTCGTCCTCTGACTTCACGACATAGTCGAGCTGATGTGCAATTTTGTTGCGAATGGCATTGACCACTTTGATCGGGGGAATGTGGCTCGGATGCAAAAGCCCCATCGCTGCCACGAGTTGGAGTTTCTGGGAGAAGCCGGTGCGGTCGAGCTGAAGGTGCCTAGGGAATGGCACGCTCTCGCTCAGCAATCGGGTGATGACATGGTCGAGGTAGAGATGAGCCTGGATGAAGGCTTGCGCTGGGTCATCATCCGGCACCCTCTTTTTCAGTGCGGGTATGTCGAACGAGAAAACTGAAACCTCAGCTTTGATTTCATCTTCGGCCTTCTTGACCAGCGCAATATCCTCAGGGGTAGCCCTTGGTGATTTGTCACTAGCCATCTTTTGCCTTTCCCCTGAGCTATTTTTGATGTGCTTGTGCGTGGGGCAGAGCGGAGATTGCTACACTTCTGGCCTTTTTGGATTAGTCTCTCGTAAAAAGAGATATACCCAGTGAGGATAACTGGGTGCAGATTTTACTCTTATTCCCACGCACCAACACACCAACTGTGCTGCTTTGATGATTGGCTCGCGCCAGCACCCTGATGTGCACTATCCAGAGGTCGTCTGAGCAAGCAAACAAACAAGCGTGAACGACATGAGGTACTGGAGTGAACCAATCATCTATCCATTAAACAATGGTAGCAACCACCTGAACATTTGTCGAACACGCACAGTGGATAGCTCACCCGCATAGGGTGGAACAGAGGGTGGAATGGGTTTTGAGAGTTCACCCCAAAATCTAAGTGCCACAGGCACTTAGATTTGGTGATGGTGCGGTCGAGAAGACTCGAACTTCCACGGGCTTTCGCCCACAACGACCTCAACGTTGCGCGTCTACCAATTCCGCCACGACCGCTAAATCAAACGGGGCTTGGTTCGCACCAGCCCCGTGGCAGGAGCGCGCCATTAGCAAAGGGATTGGGGGGCTGCAAGCGCTGTTTCCGATAAAAATTCAAGGAGGCGAAATTAATTCGGAGTCGGCGCGCGCGAACCCGCCTTATTCGGGCTTCCAGCCGATTTCGGCAGCGGCAGCCGCCTTGGGAATGTCGGTCAGCGCTTCGTTGATGGTCACCATTTCGCCGGGCGCGAGTTCGCGCTTGGGCGGAACGATTTCCTTTTCATAGACAATGCGCTCGCGATCGTCGCGCAGGACGACGAGCAGCGAAGGCACGTAGCGCGATTCGCTGCCGATGTTGCTGATCGTGCCGCTCACGCTGAAGAATTCGGTGCCGTCGGGCAGGGGTTTGCGATCCTGCCGCTTGCGCGGGAAGTCCAGCTGCAGGTCGGGCTGTGCCTTGGTGAAGCTCTGGCGCGGGATCGGCACCCAGTCGGGCAGGCCGAACCATGCCACGGCCCCGGTCAGGCTCAGGGTGGCGACGGCGAAGACGCCGGCCGCGATGGTGCCGATCTTGGTCCAGTTGCGGCGCGGGCGGAACGGTGGCGAGAAATCGAAGCTGGAATGGGACTCGTCTGCGTAACGCGCACCGACGGTGTCGTCGTAGTAGGATGACACCGTGCGCTGTGGTGTCCTGGGCGGTGCCGGCGGCAGCGGGGAATCGTCCCGGGTGAAGCTCGAGGTGCGCCCGGGTGCCACCGGTTCCGGCTCACGCGCGGATTGCTGCTCTGCGGCGCCTGTGTCGGCAGCGCCCTCATCGGTCGCGGGAGCCGGCCGGGGCGGCGGGGCTTCCTGCGCCGAGCGCTGGGCCGCGGCCTGCGCTTCGGTTTCGGCAAGGGCGAGTTCCGGACCTTCCTGGAACCAGCTGTGGCGGCATTTGGCGCAACGAACGGTGCGGCCATCCACGCCGATGGCGCTGTCCGGGACGGCGTAGCGCGTAGAGCAGGCAGGACAGGCGATGATCATGGTGTCATGTTATAAGCACGGTTAGCTCGCGCGGGACAAGCGTCGGACATGTGGGTAGGCGGCCCAATGGCCTTTTTTCCACATTCAATGCTCGCTATAGGCCGCAAATCGCCCGTTCGGACCCGGACACACTGACGAACCAGATGAGTATGACTGCGGACGGGGAAATCATTCACTTCGACAACGTGGGGCTTCGCTACGGAACCGATCGCGAGGTTCTCAGCGACTTGAGCTTCACCTTGTTCCCGGGGCGCTTTTACTTCCTGACGGGCGCCAGCGGCGCGGGAAAGACTTCGCTGCTGCGCCTGCTCTATCTTGCCCAGCGCCCTTCGCGCGGGATGATCCGCATGTTCGGGACCGATGCGATCACCATGCCGCGCAGCCGCCTGCCGGGGCTGCGGCGGCGGATCGGCGTGGTCTTCCAGGACTTCCGGTTGATCCCGCACTTGTCCGCCTTCGACAACGTCGCGCTGCCGCTGCGCGTGGCCGGCCACCAGGAAAAGGACCTCGCCGGGCCGGTCCGCGACATTCTCGACTGGGTGGGCCTTGCCGACCGCATCGATGCGCGCCCGCCCACTCTTTCCGGCGGTGAGCAGCAGCGCGTGGCGATCGCCCGCGCCGTGATCGCGCGCCCCGCGATGCTGGTCGCCGACGAGCCGACCGGCAACGTCGACCCGGAGATGGCGCTCAAGCTGATGCGCCTGTTCGAGATGCTCAACCGCCAGGGCACCACCGTCGTCGTCGCGACCCACGATCTCGACCTGCTGCGCAAGGTGCCCGAGAGCCTGATCATGCGGCTCGACCGCGGCCGCCTGTCCGATCCGACCGGAGCGCTGCGCTACCCGCCGAGGAAGATGCAGTGAGCCTGCGCACCTTACTGGGCGGCGGGCGCCGGCTGATGGGCCGGGGCGAGGCCGAGCTGATCCCGCAGGGGCGGATGTCCGGGCCGATGCCCTGGGTCATCGCGATCATGGTGGCGATGACGGCCATTGCGCTTGCGGCAGGCCTGGCGCTGGGCAATGCCGTCAGCGCCGCGCGCGCCGAGATCGAGGGCGGCGTCACCATCCAGATCGTCGAGCCGCGCGCCGACTTGCGCGCAAAGCAGGCGAAGCGCGCGGTTGCGGCGATCAAGGACCTGCCGGGCATCGCCGGCCTGCGGCTGGTCCCCCAGACCGAGCTGGATGCCCTGATCGAGCCCTGGCTTGGCACCGGCATCGACGATGCGACGGGCACGGCGATCCCGATTCCCGCGCTGATCGACGTGCGGCTGGACCGTCAGGCCACGCCAGCCCGGCTTGCCGCGATGGAGCAGGCAGTCATGCCGGTGGCGCCGTCCGCGAAAATCGATGCGCAGTCGAACTGGCTCAAGCCGGTGTTCGACGCGATGGTTTCGCTGCAATTGCTTGCCATGGTGCTTGTCGGCCTGCTGGCGCTTGCGCTCGCCGCGGCGGTGCTGCTGGCGGCCCGCTCGGCGCTCGGCGCGAATCGCGATACAATCGAGATCGTTCACCTGCTCGGCGGTACCGATGCCCAGGTCGCGCGCGTCTTCCAGCGTTCGATCGGCTACGACGCGGCGGGCGGCGGGGCGGTCGGGCTGGTCCTGGCGATGGTGGTTATCTTCGCACTGGGCCGCCGCTTCGCCGGGCTGGGGGCAGGGCTGGTCGATAACGGCGCGTTGATCTGGAGCGACTGGCTGCTCCTTGCACTTGTCCCATTGCTGGCCACATTGCTGGCAATGGTCACGGCGCGGCTCACGGTGATGCACGCCCTGCGCAAGATGCTATAGTACACACAAGATGTTTCGTCGCACGGTCGCATTCCTGTTCCTTGCCTGGCTTTTCGGGTTCCTGTGGTTCGCCATCGCGCTGCCGCAGCCGCTCGACGGGACGAAGACCGATGCGATCATCGTGCTGACCGGCAGCGCTGGACGGATCGAGCACGCGCTGGATGTCCTGAAGGAGGGTGAGGCCTCGCGCCTGCTCGTCTCGGGCGTCGACCGCGAGGTCAAGCCGCGCGAGTTTGCCGCCCAGTTCGGCGTCTCGGACAAGCTGCTCGAATGCTGCATCACGCTTGGCTACAACGCCTACGATACGCGCTCGAACGCGATCGAGGCGGCGCAATGGGTCAGCGAGCACAAGTCGAAATCGGTGCGGCTCGTCACTGCCGACTGGCACATGCGCCGCGCCATGCTGGAAATCTCGCGGGAAATGCCTGCCGGTGTCGAGCTGAAACCGGACGCGGTATCCTCGCGCCCCAGTCTCGGTGCGCTGTTCCTTGAATATCACAAGCTGCTGGCGCGCTTCGTGCTGAACCTGTGGGGCAAGTGATGCGCAGCACCCCGGCCGACGTCTTGCGCAGTCTCGCGTTCTACGCTGCCTTCTATACCGGCTCGATCTTCTATGTGCTGGGCTTTTTTCTGGCCGCAAAGCTGGGCGAAATGCCGGCACGCCGCGTCGTGCGCGGCTGGTCGCGATACCATCGTGCCTGTGCCCGCTGGCTGCTGGGCATGCGCGTGGTCGTCGAGGGCGAGATGCCCAATGACGGGGTGCTGGTGGCGATCAAGCATGAAAGCTTCTTCGAAGCCATCGACCTGCCTTCGCTGATGGACTGGCCGGTGCCGTTCCCCAAGGCGGAGCTTGCCCGCATTCCCGGTTGGGGCGCTGCGGCGATGCGCTACGGCATCGTCGTCGTCCAACGCGAGGAGGGGGCAAAGGCCCTGCGGGCAATGGTGGCCAATGCCAGGCACTTCGCAGCCAGGGGCAGGCCGCTGGCGATCTTCCCCGAAGGTACGCGCGTTGCGCATGGAACGCGCGGCGAACTGCAGTCTGGCTTCGCCGGGGTCTACAAGCTGCTCGGCCTGCCGGTCGTGCCGGTCGCGGTCGACAGCGGGCGGCTCTACCACCGGCGCTGGAAAAAACCCGGAGTGATCACCGTGCGGGTGGGCGAGCGGATCGAGGCCGGTCTGCCGCGCAAGGAAGTGGAAGCGCGCGTGACCGAGGCGATCAACGCGCTCAATCGCTGACCAGGCTGACCTGCGGCCCGGGGCGCAGGCGGTGAGGAAAGCAGCATCCCCGCCTGCGCAGGGATTACGAAGGTGATAGCGGTCTCGGCGGCTATGCCACTTCAGTGACTTCCACACTTTGCGAATTGAGCGTGACCGCACCGTAGCTGGTGAGGAACGAGACGTCGGCGGCGTCGCGGCCCACGCCGATCTTGGCGATGCACTCGGGGCGCGACATGCCGGTGGCGTCGACCATGTGCCAGGCACCGTCCAGGAACACTTCGGCTACGGCGTGGAAATCCTGCGGGTCGACGCCCAGGCCATAGACGCTGGCAAAGCGCGCCGGGATCGCACTGGCGCGGGTGAGCGTGATCATCAGGTGCGCGAAATCGCGGCAGACCCCCTGCCGGGTGACGAAAGTCTGCTCGGCGCAGGTGCTGCTCTCGCTCGATCCGACCACGTAAGTGAGGTGCTGGCCGATCCAGTCGCGGATCGCACCGACGCGCGCGCCGCCCTGCAGCCCGCCGAATTCGGCCTCGACCAGGTTCTGGAAGGTGTCCGATGGGCAGTACCGCGAAGGCATCAGGTAATCGACCGTCTCCCCGGGCAGCAGGTGGGCCGGAACCGCCGCGAGGTCGTCGACACGGGCGAGCATGCGCACCGGTTCCACTGTAGCCTCGTAGTGGACCTTCAGCGTTTCCGCCGCTGCCAGCCAGATGCGGTCGCCGATGTTGTCATGCCCGGGGATGCGCGCGAAGTGCTCGACAGGCGGCAGGTCGATATGGGCGCGCAGCACTTTCTGTTCGGGCAGGATGGCCGCCTCGATCTGAAGCAGCACGTCGGCGGGAGCCGGGAGCGAATAGTCGAGCTCGGTACGGATCGATAATTTCATGGGGGCAGGGCTCCGGTGCGGGGGCTGTCCTCCGCTCAAAGCCGGGTAGCCGAAAAAGGTCCTGCGGGCCTCAGATTTTCTTCGTTCCGTTCTCGTGGTCGCCGCGACCGAAGTCGGGGCGGGAATCGTCCTGACCTTCCTGGATGATCGAGCGGCGGATCGCGCGGGTGCGCGCGAACTGCTCGAACAGCGCATCGCCGTCACCCACGCGGATCGCGCGCTGCAAGGCGGTGAGGTCTTCGGTGAAGCGCTGCAACATGGTGAGCACCGCTTCCTTGTTGGTCAGGAAGACGTCGCGCCACATCGTTGGATCGCTGGCGGCGATGCGCGTGAAGTCGCGGAAACCGCCGGCAGAGTACTTGATCACCTCGCTCTGGGTCACGTCCTCGAGATCGGAGGCGGTACCGACGATGGTATAGGCGATCAGGTGAGGCAGGTGGCTGGTCACGGCGAGGACGAGGTCATGGTGCTGCGCGTCCATGATCTCGACGTTGGCGCCGAGCGCTTCCCAGAATTCGACGAGCTGCGAGAGCTTGACGAGATCGGTGTGCTCGGGCGGGGTGACGATGCACCAGCGGTTGCGGAACAGGTGGGCAAAGCCCGCATCCGGACCGGAGTTTTCCGTGCCCGCGACCGGGTGTGCCGGGATCACGTAGTGATCGGGCAGGGCTTCGCGCAGGGCTGCCGCGATAGACTGCTTGCACGAACCGACATCGCTGATCAGTGCATCCTTGCGCAAGGCGTCGCGCACGTCGAGGGCCGCTTCGCCCATGACGCCGGGGGGCACGCAGAAGATCACGAGATCGGCATCCCGCACTGCCTCGGCCGCGGTTTCGCAGACCTGGTGGACAAGGCCGCGGTCGGCAGCACGGGCGCGGGTGGCGGGATCGAGGTCGAAACCGGAGGTCTGGACCTCGGGCAGAAATTCCTGCGTGGCCAGGCCGATCGATCCGCCCTGCAGCCCCAGGCCGATGATGGCGACTTTTTCGAAGCTCATTTGGCGGCCTGCGCCATGTCGCGCAGTACATCGGCGATCACGTCGAGGTCGGCGCGTTTGCCGATGGTGATGCGCAGAGCCTGCGGCAGGCCCTGCCCGGGCAGCCAGCGCACGATATAGCCGCGTTCGGCAAGGCCGTCGAAGGCGGTCTCGGCGGAGAGCGGGCCCTCGAACAGGATCAGCACGAAGTTCGCCTGGCTCGGCAGCGCGCGCAGGCCATGGTTGCCCAGAGCCTCGATCTTCTCGACGAAGCGGGCCCGCTCGTCGCGGTTGTGTACGCGGCTGTGCTCGACGAAAGCGGTGTCTTCCAGCGCGGCAAGCGCCATCGCCTGCCCGGTGCTCGATACGTTGAAGGGACCGCGGATGCGGTTGAGCGTCTGGATGATGCCCGGCGCGCCGGTGCCCCAGCCGATACGCTCGCCGGCAAGTCCGAAGATCTTGGAGAATGTGCGGGTGACCAGCACGTTATCGTGCGCGGCGGCCAGTGCCATCGCGCCGTCCTCGTCCTCGGGCGCGACGTATTCGCCGTAAGCCTGGTCGAGCACCAGCAGCACGTCGGCGGGCAGCGCTGCGTGGAGCCGTGCGATCTCGCCCTTGGGCAGGTAGGATCCGGTCGGGTTGTTCGGGTTGGCGATGAAGACTACGCGCGTCCTGTCCGTCACCAGGGCGATCAGGGCATCGACATCGGTCCCGTAGTCGGCATCGGGGGCTACGACCGGCGTCGCGCCGCAGCGACGCGCGGCAATGTCGTAGACCGAAAAGCCGTAGCGCACGTAGATCACTTCGTCGCCCGGGCCGGCATAGCCCTGTGCGGCGAGGTTGAGCAGTTCGTCCGAGCCGGTACCCATGACGATCCGCGCCGGATCGATCCCGTGCAACTCGCCGAGCTTGGCGCGCAGCGCCTTGCTGTCCGGGTCGGGATAGAGCGCGGGGGCCTGCGCCTTTGCGGCCAGCGCGGCCTCGCTGGTGCCCAGCGGGTTCTCGTTCGCCGAAAGCTTGATCAGCGGTCGCCCGTCCTTGCCGGAGGATTTGCCCGGCACATAGGCGTGAATCGCCTCGATCCAGGGCTTGGGCTGCGGGGCTTTCGAACGGGTTTCGGTGTCGGTCATCACGCGCGCGCCTTTAACGCAGCGTGGGACCGATTGACAGCCTGTGATTGACAGTTGCCGGGACGTCCCCCACTTGGCGGTTCATTATGGCCACGGCCCGCGACATGGAAACCAGTAAAGTCCTCGAACTGGCGCAGCCTCTTCCGCTTGACGGCGGGCAGAGCCTCGAAGGCGTGCGCATCGCTTACGAGACGCACGGAACCCTCAACGAGGCTCGCGACAACGCGATCCTCATCTGCCACGCCCTGACCGGCGATCAGCACGTCATGTCCGACCATCCCAAGACCGGCAAGCCGGGCTGGTGGGTGCGCATGGTCGGGCCGGGCAAGCCAATCGACACGGATCGCTTCTTTATCGTCTGCGCCAATGTCATCGGCTCGTGCATGGGCTCGACCGGTCCGGCGAGCCCTGGCCCGGACGGCAAGCCTTACGGCATGCGCTTCCCGGTCATCACCATCCGCGACATGGTGCGCGGCCACATCGCCCTGCTCGACGCCTTGGGAATCGACCAGCTCCACGCCGTCGTCGGCGGCTCCATGGGCGGGATGCAGGCGCTTTCGCTGGCGGCGAACTTCCCCGAACGCGTGCGCGCCGCGCTGGTCATCGCTTCGACCGCGCGTCATTCGGCGCAGAACATCGCCTTCCACGAAGTGGGGCGCCAGGCGATCATGGCCGATCCCGACTGGCGCGAGGGCGCCTATTACGAGGCCAAGGAGAACGGCGGGAAGGGCCCCGAAAAGGGTCTCTCGGTCGCGCGCATGGCCGCGCACATCACGTATCTGTCCGAAGCCGGTCTGACCGAAAAGTTCGGCCGCCGCCTGCAGGACCGCAGCGAGAAGACCTTCGGCTTCGATGCCGATTTCCAGGTCGAATCCTACCTGCGCTACCAGGGCCTGTCATTCACCGACCGGTTCGACGCCAATTCCTATCTCTACATCACCCGCGCGATGGACTATTTCGACCTCGCGGAGGAGCATGGCGGGATGCTGGCCAACGCCTTCGCCCGCTCGAAGGCGCGCTTCTGCCTCGTCAGCTTCGATACCGACTGGCTCTACCCCACCTCCGAATCGCGCAATGTGGTCCACGCGCTCAATGCCGCGGGCCTGCCGGTGAGCTTCGTCGAGCTTTCCGCCCCGTTCGGGCACGACTCGTTCCTGCTGGACGTTCCCGCGCTCGATCGCGTCGTCGAAGGATTCCTGAACCAGTGAGCCCGGTGATGAGCAACCTGCGGCCCGACCTTTCCGTGATCGCCGCCAATGTCGCGCCCGGATCGAGCCTGCTCGACGTTGGCTGCGGGGACGGGACCCTGATGCAGGCCCTGCGCGACGAGAAGCAGTGCGACGCGCGCGGGATGGAGCTGAACCCTGCGAACGTGGGCAAGTGCGTGGGCAAGGGGCTGTCGGTGATCCAGGGCGATGCCGACAGGGATCTTGCCTTCTATCCCGACAAGTCGGTCGACTATGCGATCCTCTCGCAGACGCTGCAGACGACGATGCGCCCCGACATGGTGCTGGAGGAACTGCTGCGCATCGGCCGCAAGGCCTTCGTCAGTTTCCCCAATTTCGCCCACTGGCGCGTGCGCCTCTCGCTGTTGTGGGGCGGGCGCATGCCGGTGACCCGGCTGCTGCCGGTCGCATGGTACGAGACACCGAATATCCACCACCTCACCGTCGACGATTTCCGCGCGCTGGTGAAGGAGCGCGGAATTACCGTAGAGGGTAGCTGGTTCCTCTCCGGCGACACCCAGTGCAGTTCGGCGGCCGCGAACTTCCGCGCTGAACACGCGGTGTTCCAACTCTCGCGCAACTGATCGGGTCGGGCCAGCGCCCGGCCTGCGACAGGTTCAGGCTGGCTGAACCGTGTCTTGGATCAAGAGAGGATTGGCCAAGGTTATTCGCTCCATCCGCTCAGGCTGAGTTTGCCGAAGGCCGTGCGCCCACCCGGGGCAGCGCTTAGCGCGCCCCGAGGTCTCCCTTGCCCACGGTGCCCGATGCCATTTCCAGCATCCGGTCGAGGCTCTTCTTAGCGGCGACGCGCAGGCCTTCCTCGATTTCCACGCGCGGCTGCAGGTCGCGCAGGGCGAGGTAGAGCTTCTCCATGGTGTTGAGCGCCATGTAGGGGCAGATGTTGCAGGCGCAGTTGCCGTCGGCACCGGGGGCGCCGATGAAGGTCTTGCCCGGCAGCGCCTTTTCCATCTGGTGGATGATGTGCGGCTCGGTGGCGACGATCAGGGTCTGGCCTTCGAAATCCTGGGCGAACTTGAGGATGCCGCTGGTCGAACCGACGTAGTCGGCGTGATCGATGATGTGCGGCGGGCATTCCGGATGTGCGGCGATCGGCGCGCCCGGGTGCTGCGCCTTGAGCTTGAGCAGTTCCGTCTCGCTGAAGGCTTCGTGGACGATGCATACGCCCGGCCAGAGCAGCATTTCGCGATCGAACTTGCGGCTGAGGTAGCCGCCGAGATGCCGGTCGGGGCCGAAGATGATCTTCTGGTCCTTCGGGATCTGCTGCAGGATCGTTTCGGCGCTGGAGCTGGTGACGATGATGTCGGACAGCGCCTTCACCTCGGTCGAGCAGTTGATGTAGGTCAGCGCGATGTGATCGGGGTGAGCTTCGCGGAATGCCTTGAACTTTTCGGGCGGGCAGGAATCCTCGAGGCTGCAGCCGGCTTCGAGGTCGGGCAGCACGACGATCTTTTCCGGGCTCAGGATCTTGGCGGTATCGGCCATGAACTTCACGCCGCAAAAGGCGATGACGTCGGCATCGGTCGCGGCGGCCTTGCGGCTCAGTTCAAGGCTGTCGCCCACGTAGTCCGCCAGGTCCTGGATTTCCGGCTTCTGGTAGTAGTGGGCGAGGATGACGGCGTTGCGCTCCTTGCGCAGCCGCTCGATCTCGGCGCGAACGTCGATGCCGGACAGATCGGCGGGCATTACGGTCATGGTAGGCTTTCCCTCTGGTTCCTGTGCCGGTTTCGTTCCGGTTGCGGGGCCTATCTAGGGATGGAACGCCCATGCCCCAAGGGGAAAATGCGTTTGCCACTGCTGCACCGCCAGCCACCGCCGTGCAGTCTGCAGCTAGCGGCCTGGCGCTTGCGGTAGATGCGGCCCGGTCAGATGTGCAGCGACCACGCGTCGTCGGTGTGGACGACGATCTCGCGGCGTTCCAGATCGATCAGGTGTGCGTGGACAGACCGTCCCGCCGCAGGCCAGAGGCGCTCGTCCACGCCCTTGTACATGTGCGGAATCATCTCGTCGATCCGGTGGCGGCCTGCTTCGATCTGGCGAAGGATCTGCTTCTCGCGCTGTCGGCGATGGCCGATCATGCCGCGCACGAGTTGGCGCGGCTTTTCGACCGCGGGGCCGTGCGCCGGGTAGTAGACGGTGTCCTGTTCGCGCCGGTAGAGCGCGGCGAGGCTTTCCATGTAGTCCGACATGTCGCCGTCCGGCGGGGCGACGACGCTGGTCGACCAGCCCATCACGTGGTCGCCGGTAAACAGCGCGCCGGTCTCGGGCAGGGCGTAGCACAAGTGGTTCGAGGTGTGGCCCGGCGTCGCGACGGCCAGAAGCGTCCAGCCGTCGCCCGAAACCGTCTCGCCGTCGGTCAGGATCCGGTCGGGACGATAGTGCGCGTCGAAAGCGGCGTCCGCGCGCGGTCCGTCGTCTTCCAGCGTAAGCGGGGCGCAGCCGACGATCGGCGCGCCGGTGCGAACGGCAAGCGGGGCAGCGGCGGGGGAGTGGTCCCGGTGCGTGTGGGTGCACATGATCGCGCTGACGCGCGCGTCGCCGATGGCGGCCAGGATCGCATCGATGTGTTCGGCCTCGTCCGGGCCGGGGTCGATCACCGCCACATCGCAGCCTGAGCCGACGAGGTAGGTCTGGGTGCCGGTGTAAGTGAAAGGCGAAGGATTGCGTGCCAGTACGCGCCGCACGAGCGGGCCGACCTGTTCGGCTTCGGAATAGGGGGCGGCGATGGCGCTTTGCTCGGTCATGGAGGCGATATGGCCCCTGATCGCTGCGCTGTCGAGTTTCCGGCCCGAACGCGGGCCCGATCAGCCGGCCAGCCGTTGTTCGATGCGTTCGCGCAGCCGCTCTATCGCGCTGGGCTCATGGCTTTCGCTCAGGCGCCAGTTGCGATCGAGCCAGAGCAGGCGTTCGTAAAAGCGCCGCGTCGCCTGGACCAGTTCGACCGTTTCGGGCTCGAGCAGGGCCAGCTGCTGCGCATCGGACCGGCGCATTTCGGCCGACAGGCGGCCGTGGCGGCGCAGCTGGTAGTCGGTGATCTCGCCCATGAAGAAGGCCCGGTGATTGAGCAGCCAGGCGATCGCGTGCATCATCCGGGTCGTCGTGCGCAGGCCCTCGCTCGACAGGGCGACGCGCGCGTCGTCCTCGTCGTGTCCGGCCCGCTCCAGCTGGCCGGACAGCGTGAAGGCATGGCGCACTTCGTCCGAAAGCGTGAGAGCTTCGCAATAGAGCGCTTCGACGATGCGCGGATTTATGGTCAGCGGTTTCGACATTGCATTCGATATTTATGAAGGTCGAATCGCGGGCAACAGCGTCTTGGCAAGAATCCACGGCCCGATTCGGGACTGTCCCTGCGTGGCACGTTTCATGGTTTGCCGATGTTAACTGAAAGGCAGCATTCCTCCGCAGAAATCCGTCGAATCAGGCAATTATATCCGGGATTAGGTAATCCTCGATCTGCGCGATCTGATCCTTCAGGATGAGTTTGCGCTTCTTGAGCCTGGCAATCTGCAGCTGATCGGACGCTCCCGTGGCATTGAGAGCGTCGATGGCAGCGTCGAGATCGCGATGCTCGATCCTCAGGAGTTCTAGGCGCTTGCGCATTTCCTCTTCGGTCACGCCGGAATTCCTCATAACTTTGCGCGGTTTGGGGCCGCGGCGCTGGTTTGGCTGCTGGCCTGCTCAACGCAGCGACCATGCGATTCACCGAATATGAATCAATCATCCTCTTCGCAAGGTGGCCTGAATATGTTTGGATGACTTTGCGCCGTATCCGACAGGAGTCGAGTCGCCAATCCGGGAGCTCGGCGCGGATCCGGCCCCTTCAAGAGGAGAACCGTCCATGGATAGTTCGCACGTCAGCGCCCTTCAACTCAAGCATGCCGGGATCGAACGCCGGCTTCACGACGAGATGGCTCGGCCGTTGCCTGACAATGCGGTAATCCAGTCCCTCAAGAAGCGAAAGCTCAGACTCAAGGAAGAAATCGCCCGCTGTTAGACGCGCGATCCCCCGCGTAGCGGAGATAAGTTCCGAATTAAGCTGATTTCACGGTCCCGCTCCGTTCCCAAAGCGCTCCGATTGGGGTAGTTCTCAGGGTATGACCAGCGGAGCCGTCGAAGCAGCAAGAAACATTCTCACCCGCCTCCACGAGGTCATGGCTTCGCGCAGCAATGCGCAGGCCAAGCTGAACAACGTGGTGGAAGTGATAGGCGAGTGCCTCGATAGCGAGGTCTGCTCGATCTACCTCCTGCGCGAGGGGATGCTGGAACTCTTCGCGACGCGCGGCCTGGCCCAGGAGGCTGTCCACGTCACGCGAATGGCGGTGGGTGAAGGTCTCGTCGGCACGATTGCCGACAATATCGAGACGCTCAACCTCGCCGAAGCGACGGCGCACCCCGACTTCTCCTATCGTCCGGAAACGGGGGAAGAGAAGTTCCATTCCTTTGCGGGTGTACCGATCGTGCGGCGCGAACGTGCGGTTGGCGTGCTGTGCGTGCAGCATGTCGATCCGCGCCGCTACGAGGAAGTCGAGATCGAGGCCCTGCAGACGGTGGCGATGGTGCTCTCCGAGCTCATCACCAATGCAGACCTCATCGACGAAGTGGATACCCATTCCTTCGATGCGGCCAGCAACGGTCCGGAGCAGCTTCATGGCCTGACCCTGGTCAAGGGACTGGCATCGGGTACCGCGGTCTATCACCAGCCGCGGGTGACAATCGAGCATGTCGTCGCGGAAGACACCGAGGCCGAGCGCCAGCGCGTCATCCTCGCCTTCGAGAAGATGCGCGAGCAGATCGACCGCATGGCCAGCCAGGCGGAATTCGGCGTGGGCGGAGAGCATGAGGAGGTCCTCGAGACCTACCGCATGTTCGCTTACGACGAAGGCTGGACGCGCCGGATCAACGAGGCGATCGATTCGGGCCTGACCGCCGAGGCGGCGATCGAACGCGTGCAGCAGCGCACCCGCATGCGCATGCGCCAGATCGACGATCCGCTGCTGGCGGACCGCATGCACGACCTCGAGGACCTGGCGAACCGCCTGCTGCGGATCGTTTCAGGCCAGATGGGCACGGCGGCCTCGATGGGACTGCGCAGCGATGCGATTCTGATCGCGCGCAATCTCGGCCCGGCCGAGCTTCTTGAGTACGACCGGAGGCGCCTGAAGGGCGTCATCCTCGAGGAAGGCTCGCTTACCAGCCACGTCGTCATCGTCGCGCGCGCCATGGGCGTGCCGGTGCTCGGACGGGTCCGCAGCATGCGTGGTATCGTGCGGGAAGGCGACCTGCTGCTCCTCGACGCCGACCAGGCCACGGCGATGGTGCGGCCCGCAGCGGGCATGATCGAGGCCTTCGAGGCCCGTTTCGCCAAGAGCCGTGAGCGCCAGGCTGCCTATGCCGCGCTGCGCGACGTCCAGCCGGTTTCGCGCGACGGCGAGCGGATCACGGTCATGATCAACGCGGGCCTGCGCGAGGACATCACCAATCTCAGCCTCACCGGCGCGGACGGCATCGGGCTGTTCCGCACCGAATTCCAGTTCCTCGTCTCGGCCACGCTGCCGCAACGTGAACGCCAGACCCGCCTCTATCGTGACGTGCTCGATGCGGCAGGGGACAAGCCGGTGATGTTCCGCACAGTCGATATCGGCGGCGACAAGACCTTGCCCTACCTGCGGCACGACGACGGCGAGGGGGAGGAAAACCCGGCGATGGGCTGGCGCGCGTTGCGCGTGGCGCTTGAGCGCGACGGCCTGCTGAAGGCGCAGGCCCGTGCCTTGCTCGAGGCGGCGGCCGGGCGCACGCTCAATGTCATGTTCCCGATGGTGGCCGAACCCTGGGAGTTCGACGCCGCCAAGGCGGTGTTCGACAATCAGCTCGCCTATCTCAAGACGCAGAAGAAGGTCCTGCCCGAAGCGATCCGCTACGGGGTCATGCTCGAGGTTCCCGCGCTTGCCGAGCAGCTCGACCTGCTGGCGCCGAAGATCTCGTTCCTGTCGATCGGCACCAACGACCTCACCCAGTTCCTGTTTGCAGCGGACCGTTCGAACCCCAAACTGGCCGAGCGCTATGACTGGCTGAGCCCTGCTATCCTGCGCTTCCTGCGGCGGGTCCTGCGCAACGTCGAGGGTCACAACGTCGATGTCGGCGTGTGCGGCGAGATGGGCGGGCGGCGGCTGGAAGCCCTCGCCTTGCTTGGCCTGGGGATCAGGCGGCTGTCGATCACTCCGGCGTCGGTAGGTCCGATCAAGGAGATCATCGGCAAGGTCGATATCTCGCAAATCCGTGAGGCCATGGACGGATGGCTGGCCAATCCGCCTGAGAACATGCGCGCGACGCTGGCGCGCTGGGCTGCGGATCGCGAAATTCTCGTGGATTGACATAACTCTGGCGCAAGCAGAGGATATCCGTCGCCGGTCAGGCACGACCCACCGCATGCCCTTGAATCAGAAACCTGCCTTCTGATTGACTTCGGGGACTCGTGCGTCTTGGGTTGGTTCGGATCGGGGCCGTATCACCTCATGTCCCTTCGGGAGCGGAATGGAAGACGTCGAAAGCAACGGAGCGGCAGTATCGCCGACGAGTGCGGGCAGCAGGCTGCGTCAGGCGCGTGAGGCTGCGGGGCTGACCCGCGCCGATATCGCCACGCAGACGAAGATTGCCGAACGCCATCTCATCGCTATCGAGGAAGATCGCTTCAACGATCTCGCGGCGCGGACATACGCCGTCGGGTTTTCGCGTGCCTACGCGCGCGCCCTCGGCATCGACGAAGTGGAAATCGCCGATCAGGTGCGCGAACAGCTTCACGCGGGAGATCACTTGCGCTCCGAACTCGTCGAACCGAGCTTCGAGCCCGGCGATCCGGCCCGCGTTCCGCCGGTGCGCATGGCCTGGATCGCAGCGGCCGGCGTTGTCGTGGTGGTGGGCCTGTTGCTGGCCTTCTGGGGCAGCTTCCTTTCGCCCGAGGGCAAACTGCCCGACCTGATCGCCGACAAGCCGGCGGCCACGGCCAGCAAGGCGCCGGCGCAGGGCCCCGCGGCCGTGCCCAGCCAGGCGGCGGCGAACACCGGTCCGGTGGTGATGACCGCCACGGCCGACAGGGTCTGGGTCAAGGTCACTGACGCCGACGGCAAGCAACTGCTGCAAAAGGAACTGGCCCTCGGCGAAAGCTGGACCGTGCCGCAGGACGCGGCGGGTCCCGAACTGCGCACGGCCCGCCCTGACGCGCTGCAACTGACGGTTGGCGGACAGGCGGTGCCCGAGATCTCCGACAAGCCCACGCTGGTTTCGGGCGTTTCCTTGGCGGCAGCCGATGTCCTCGCTCGCGGCACCGGCCGTGCGGCAAGCCCGGCAACGCAAGCCGTGCCTGCACCTGCACCGGCTCAGACGCCCCGCACGATCGCCGTGCCCACACGCGATCCGGCGCCTTCTGCGCAGGCGGATCGCTCCGGTCCCTTGCCGACGCCGAGCCCGACGCCGGTCGCGGCATCGCGGGCATCGGCGCCAGCGCCGCTCGCATCGCCGCGGCCTGCCGCGCCGCGTCCCGCGCCGACGGCATCCGCTCCCGTGCGTGCGAAGCCCAGCGTTGCCGCCGCCACTGCCGCGCCGAGCGGGGCTGCATCGGCCAAGCCCGCACCGCAAGCGAAGCCGACGGACACAGCTGCGCCTCTTCCGACGCCTTCGCCGACACCCAGTCCGCGGCCTTCGGATCCGGTGGTTTCCACGGTTTCCGAGTAAGGCCGCCTCGACACACGCGGCCGCTTTCTGCAAACATCTTGTGCGTCGCGCATGGTTAATTGCCGGTTCTTCCGGCGCAGGCCAGGTTGCGATGCCATTGGGGACAATGGCATCGGGGGCAATGGTGATGGGGCGGTGGGCCCCGACTTGGAGTAGATTTGGCGATGATTGGTTCACTTCGGGCTGGGCGAGGGATGCGGTTCACGAGCGGACGCCTGCTGGCGAACTCGGCCGTTGCGGCCCTGCTGGTTTGCGGGGCGGTGCCGGCCCTGGCGCAGGATTCTACGGAAGGCCGCCTCAAGAAGGTCGAGGCTGAAGTTCGCGCCTTGCAGCGCAAGGTCTTCCCCGGCGGCGATGGCAAGTTCTTTGAGCCGCAGATCTCCACGCCTGCGCCTTCGGCGTCTAACGGGCCGCAAGTGCCCACCAGCACGCCGGTGACCGACCTGCTCGGACGCATGGACGCGGTCGAGGCGCAGATGAGCCGCCTGACAGCGCAAGTGGAACAGAATACCAACCGCCTGAACCAGCTGGAAGCGAAGCTGGCCGCCGACGCACCGGTCGCGGCCGGTTCGGGTGCGGCTTCGCTGGCGGCGACCTCGGCGCCAGCAACCAGCGCGCCTGCCGCCAACCTCTCCACGATGAGCGGCGTCGCCAACCAGCCTTCCTCTCTTGACCGAACCCCGGTAACGGCCAAGCCGTCCGCCCCAGCGGTTCCTTCCGCGTCGCGCCTCCAGGCGGTGCAGGCCATCGTCAAGCCGCAGACCGGCGATCCGGCCGATGACGAGTACAGCTACGGCTACCGTCTCTGGGATGCCAAGTTCTACCCCGAGGCCGAGCAGCAGCTGAAGCTGTTCCTCGAAAAGTACCCGAAGAGCAGCCGCGCCAGTTGGGGCCGCAACCTGCTTGGCCGCGCCTATCTCGACGATGGCAATGCGCTCGAGGCGGCCAAGTGGTTCGTCCAGAACTACCAGGCCGACAAGAACGGCGAGCGTGCGCCCGACAGCCTGCTTTACCTCGCGGTTTCGATGAAGCAGCTCAAGGACACCAAGCGCGCCTGTATCGCGCTGGCCGAATTCAGCCAGACCTATGCGGCCGAAGCGGCAGGTCGTCTCAAGAGCCTGTACGACACCACGCGTAATGGACTCTCCTGCAGCTGATCCCTCGGCCGCGAGGCTGATTCCTCAGGCCGAGCGCGTCGCCCGGTTCCGCGAGGGACTGGCCGCGCTCTGGCCCGAGGCGATCGATGCGCAGCCGGCACGACTGGCGATTGCGGTGTCGGGCGGCCCTGACAGTACGGCGCTGCTCCTCCTCGCCGCTGCGGCGCTGCCGGGCCGGGTCGGGGCGGCAACCGTCGATCACGGCCTGCGGCCCGAGAGCGCGCAGGAAGCGGCCGACGTCGCCGCGCTTTGCGCGCGCCTGGGCGTGCCGCACGAAACGCTTCGGGTCGAGGTGGCGCCGGGGAATGTCCAGGCCGAGGCGCGCAGCGCCCGGTATGCGGCGCTTGCCCGATGGATCGAGGCGCGGCAGCTGGCGGCGCTGGCGACCGCGCATCATGCCGACGATCAGGCCGAGACGCTGCTGATGCGCCTGAACCGGGCGAGCGGAGTCGCCGGACTGGCCGGTACGCGCGGGCGCGGGCAGGTGCCCGATTGCGACATTCCCTTGCTGCGCCCGGTGCTCGGCTGGCGCCGCTCGGAATTGGCCGAGGTAGTAGCCGAGGCCGGTATCCTGGCGGCGCAGGACCCCAGCAATGCGGACGACAAATATGATCGGGTGCGGGTGCGCAAGGCACTTGCCGATGCCGATTGGCTCGATGTTTCCGCGATCGCCCAGAGCGCGCAGTACATTGCCGAGGCCGATGCCGCGCTCGACTGGATGGCGGCGCTCGAATGGCGTTCCTGCGTCAAGAAGGAGCCGATGGGCCTGGGCTACCGGCCGCAGGCGCCGCGTGCCGTCGTCCTGCGGGTGATTGCCCGGATCGTGGGTGAACTGGACGGAGCGGAGCCGCGCGGCAGTGCAGTGGCGCGGCTGTTCGAAACTCTGGTTCAGGGCAGTCCGGCGTCGATTGGCGCGCTTGTCGTGCGTCCCAATGCCGGGCGCTGGAGTTTCAGCAAGGCGCCGGTGCGCGCGGTTCGCCGCCCCAGGGCCTGACGGTCACGCGCCGACGAGGCTGTCGCCCATGCCGACCTGCTTGCCGCGGGTGATGTAGACCTTGTCGCCCAGCTTCGTGGTCCGGAACAGCTTGGCGGCGAAAGGCTCGGGCATGCCGATGCAGCCGTGGCTGGCATAACCCAGTTCGACCTTGGAACCGTGAAGGGTGATGCCGTCGTCGGTCAGCCGCTGCATGTAGGGCATTGGCGCGCCGGTGTAGATGTTGGAGACGTGGTCCTTGTCCTTCTGCGTGATCGGAAAGACGCCGAGCGGGGTGGGCTTGTCCTCGGTGCCGAGCAGGACAGCGGTTGCGCCGATCTCGTAGCCGTTGCGGAATACGGAGAGGACCCGGGCATCGAGGTCCACTGTCACGACGATCGGGCCGTCGGGGACATCGGCGTCGTCCCAGTGCCATTCACCGTACTTGATCGGGCCGTCGATCGGCAGGATCCGCTTGATCACGAAAGGCTCGTCGGCCTTGGCGACAGGCTTTGCAGGCTTTGCAGGCTTTGCAGGCTTTGCGGCAGGTGCTTCGGGAGCAGGGGCTGGCGCTGCCGGATCGGCCTTGGCCGCTGCCACACGGGCTTCGGAGAGCGATGCGGGCTGCGGCTTGTCGGGAGACGCGGCAAGCATCAGGACGCCGGCAATGACGGCCAGGGCGACAAAGCCCGAAGCGAGGAGGATGCGTCCGTTCACGTGGTCCTGTCCTTGACGAATCTGCCGGTACCGTTCTGGCGATGATCGCTTAAAACGGCGTGAAGCACCAGCGGCGCGGGGGCGCTGTCCCGCTGGAGGACTGCCGGGCCGCAAAAGTTAACGGCCACACTCCGGTGTCTGATCAAGCCATCGAGGGCCGCTGCGGGGCTTCTCAGTCGCCCCTGGGGCGGGCGATGCCTTCGCGCAGGATCGAGCAGGCCAGTTCCGCCATTTTGTCCGGATCGGCTTCATCGGACCACACCATGTAGCGCAGGCCGAGGAAGACGTTCATGCCCATGATCGCCCAGGCGTGGGCTTCGCCCAGGTCCTCGCGCAATTCGCCGCTGGCGATGCCGGCCCTGAGCCTGTCGGTCATGCGCGCTGCGGTTGTTTCGTAGTGCGCGCGGAAGGCGGCGGGATCGACGAATTCGCACTCGTCTATGATCCGGTAGATCTCCTTGTGCTCACGCGCGAAGTGCAGGAACGCCCCGAGGGCAGCGCGTTCGCGGTCGAGCGCGGGAAGGGGCGGCTCCAGGGCCTTTTTCGCCGCCTCGCGGACTTTGCCGCTCATGTCGTCGACGAGCGCGCGGAAGATCTCATCCTTCGAATCGAAGTAGGTGTAGAAACTGCCCAGCGCGGTTCCGGCCCTGCGGGTGATTCCCGTGATCGAGGCTTCGTGAAACCCGTGTTCCCCGAATTCGAGAGCGGCCGCGTCAAGCAACTTGCGCAGCGTCTTTCGTCCCCGCTCGGTTCTGGGGGCCTTGTCGGAAGGGACGGAAACCTTGGGTTCTGGCGCATCTGCTGTGGTCACAAAGACACAGCTATCTGCTTCAATGCCGATTGGCAAATCTTCAATGTTGAAACCTGATTCAACTCTCGGTATCAAGTCTTCCAACGATAAGGTTCATTGGGAGATGAATTGATGCAAAGGGCACGTATTCTCGCTTTCGGTTGCAGTGCTTTGGCTCTTGCCGGCTCGATGGGGTTGGCAGCTCCGGTTCTCGCTCAGGACGCGCAAAGCGCGGCAGATGCGCGGGACACGACTGGCGCTGAAATCATCGTGACGGCCCGCCGCCGCGAGGAGCGCCTCGTCGACGTGCCGATTGCGGTTACCAGCTTCAGCGGCGCCCAGCTCGAGAAGTCCGGCGCGATCGATGTCACCGACATCGCGCAGTCGGCCCCCAACGTCACGCTGGAGCCCTCGCGAGGAACCAACTCGACGCTTTCCGCCTTCAT